>DHVH01000085.1 GCA_002412555.1 Marinilabiliaceae bacterium UBA5213
CGGGAGCAGGTGCAGGAGACAGGGACAGCTGGCCATGCGGGTCAATAAGGTAGTAGGCAGGAACTGCCATAATGTTGTAGGTTTCCAGGATCTGAGGCGCGGTTGCGAAGTGAAGGAAGTCCCATTTATAAGGATTGTTTTTTACAAAGAGCTCCATCGCTTCATAGGATTCATCTAACACAATGGTCACAATCTCTAACTCCTTGCGCATTAGTCTGTGGAACTGCTCCAATACCATCAGGTCTTTTTGGCAGGCATAATTCTGGGTGTGCATAAAATTCAGGTACACAAATTTGCCGCGGTAATCGCTCAGGGTTTTTCGTTTTCCTTTGGCATCTGTCAGCTGAAAATCCGGAGCCGCTGTGCCGGGTCTTAGCATCGCGGTCTTTTGGTAAAATTGCCGGGCCATTTCTCGCGTTTCAAGCGTTGATGCTCCCAAAGTGGCATTGTCTAAAACATGTAGAACGGTGGCTTCTGTGAGGGTTTTGTTGTAATAGGCCTCATAGAGGCCGTTCAACAGCACAATTTCAGTGAGTGCTCTGTTGGTGAACAGGGTGTCCAGCATGGCCGAATTGACAATTTGTTGGAAGGCAGCTCTTTGTCCGATGGCCTTTAGCACCTGGGGTCGGACTTCGGCTTGAAAGCCATTGGGAAAAAAGCCTCTGAAGAGAGCGTTGAAAACATCCCAGTAAACGGGCAGATGATATTCAACGGGGGTATCTATGAGATTGGCCATCACTTGTCGCTCTTGCCGTCTCAAAGCCGGTTGCCATAGTTTGAGAAAAGAAAGTTGCTTGTGCCGATGAAATATCAGGTGATCAAAAGTATATTTTTGATCCAATGCGGTATGAAGCTCCCGGGCCTTGGCGGTATCTGTCTGCATAAACAACTGCACGGCATATTGACTTAGCAAAAAGTCAAACTCCGCATCAAATTCAGTGATGTTTCGGTTTAGCAGGCGACTTTCGGGGTTGGCAATGCCCAGCAATACTTTCTCCTGCTGAAAATGTGGGTTGAGTCGCTCTACCTCTGTTTTTGGTTGAAAAGGCGGGAAGACCAGCTGATAGGCTTTTCCGGGCTCCAGATAAATAGAGGCCCTGTACCTGCCCAGGTCGGCAAATGCATAAGTGGTCTCAGAAAGAGGAAAGGTGAAATCAAAAGTCCCGTCATCATTAATGGGCATTGACGCCAAGGGCATTGTTGAAGGAATGATGAAGTTCTCATAGGTTTCAAATACGATATTGATCCCTGCATATGCTGGAGCCTTGCCAAAAAAACGGGTACTGTCCGCCAACTCATCGGCATGGATGGTGGTTGTGGTCAACAAAAGGCAGTAACCGATAAAAAGGGCTCTAATGATCATTATCAGGTCTTTTTGTTCGCTTCAATTAATTGGTAGATGGTTTGCGGAATAAATTTGGACGCATCACCGCCGTGTTTCAAAATGTCCCTGACAATGGAGGAATTTACCGGCGTGTGCTCTGGTGTGGTAAGCAGGAAAACCGAATCGATATTGGTCATGAGTCGGTTCACTTGGGCAATGGCTCTTTCGTATTCAAAGTCGGCCGCCGTGCGTATACCCCTGAGAATGCTGTGGGCATTTTTTTCAATGGCAAAATCTACGGTAAGATTTTCGTATGGCTCAACAGTTACGCCAGGCTCTCCGGCAAATTGTGCCTGAATAAATGCCACTCGATCAGCCACCGAGAAAAAGTAATGCTTGGAAGTGTTATGCCCTACTGCAATAATGATTTTATCAAAAAGTTTCAGTCCTCTGGTGACGATATTCTCATGCCCTATGGTAAAAGGATCGAATGATCCCGGGAAAATTGCAATGCGTTCCATATTTTATTAATATTGATTGATTTGGTAAAATTGAAAAAAAATGTTGAAAGCGCAAGGGTTTTTTTATATTTGACCACAGTTGTAACATCCGCAAATATCATACCCGCAATGGAGGGTTATTAGTGATGGGTGATAATTTTCATGGGTGAGCTATATGTGAGTATGCCACAATTTATTGATAATCATCATAATATGGAACAGCTTAATTTGACAACACCGGCCGTTTTGTTTTCGGCCATCTCTTTAATCATGCTGGCCTATACCAATCGGTTTTTGGCTTATGCCACGCTGGTGCGCAGTCTTCATCAACGTTACAAAGAGGCCCCGGATTCGGTGCTGCTGGGACAAATTGTTAACATGAAACGGCGACTGCTGCTTACGCGGACCATGCAGATACTTGGCATTTCCAGTCTGCTGCTGTGCGTATGCACCATGTTTCTGATTTATGTGCACTGGCAGACCTTGGCCGAAGTCGTCTTCGGCATAGCGCTGGTGTTGCTGATTTTGTCATTGGGCACTTCCATCCGCGAGATTCAAATCTCTGTGAAGGCGCTGGATATTCAGTTGGGGGATATGGCAGAGCCGAAATAATTATTTCACCCGCATGACCCCAAATAATTTAAACATCCACTTGGGCAAAGGTTTTTCACCGCGTTTTTGCAGGTTGAGAAACCAGCCTATTTTTTTGACCAGAGGGATTTTGTGGGTTTCTACAAACTCAAGCAGTGTGCCTTCGGGTGCCTGGATGTAGGCAAAGTTGCCGGCTGCCTCACCCATGTCAAAGGTGTCCATGGCCAAAGCGCTGTCCACAGTGAAGGGGAAGCCTTTTTGTTTAACTTCTTCCCGAAGCTCTTCAATGCCGTTGATGTCATAACAGAGATGGATAAATCCGGGATCGCCCCAAATGCGACCTTCGTAAATGTCACGGGGTTCTCGGTCTAGCACATGCACCAGTTCAAGGGTTGAGTGTCCGAAGAGGGGACTAAAACTGCCGTTGTATTTTTGGGAATGCTTCAGAAGCATTCTTCGGCAGACATGCCCGCTGCCGGGCAGGCCTTCCCAGTCGGCAAACTTACCGCTCAGGTCGTAAACTACCTGGTCGTAACCCAGTATGTCGCGGTATATTTTCAGACTTTCTTCCATCTCTTTAACGCCAATGACCACGCCCAGGATGCCTCCGGTGAGTGCTTTTTGCTTAAACAATACAAAGTCATCGGCCACCACTTCCCATATATTGCCATAGAGATCCTTCAGGTAGAAATGTTCTGTACCAGATGGGTCTTTGGTGATGGGGGTGAGAAGGTCGAGCTTGAGTTCACTGAATTGATGGAAGGCTTTGTGTAGGTCAGCCGATTTTAATTTGCCAATGTTGATGCCCCAATCGCCTAACTGTAGCTGAAAGTTCGGCTCAGCAGGTGTTTTGCCCGTGTGCTGCCAAATTTCGAAACCGCCACCTCCTTCGAGGTTCAAGGCCAGAATAGCATGCCGTTCACGAGGCTCTCCTTCGGTATGGTGCAGCATCAATTCCGCCATGGCAGCTTCTTCAAACATTCTGATGTCCATGCCAAAATGATCGCGGTACCACTTGAAGGCGGTCTGTACATCTGTTACGCCAACACCTAATTGCTGAATGCCATTGATTCTCTTTGCCATTTACATTGGGTTTATTTTTCGCACTAATTTCGAATGCCAGGCAGGGAAAAAGCGTTTGATTTTCAAAATTAGTAATTCTTTTCCACCTACGGGAATTTCCAGCTTCTCTTTCCGGAGGCCGTTGAGTATTTGTTGAGCAGCTTTTTCGGGACTAATGCCATTGGCTTGCCCCGGATCCATTTGTCCGTGTTCCTGACCGCTTTTGTCCAGGGCAAATTTGGAGATGTTGGTGCGGATGCGACCACCTATCAGCATGCTTATGCGTATGTTGTTCTGGTGGTTTTCGGCCGCCACCGATTCAAAAAAACCATGCAAGGCATGTTTGGAGGCTGCATAGGCAGAGCGGTAGGGAAAGCCGAATTTGCCTACGAGACTCGAGGCTGCTGCCAGTTGGCCTCCTCCGTTTTCTATCATATGCGGCAACAAGGCTTTGGTGAGTGCTACCACCCCAAAAAAATTGATCTCCATTATTTTCCGATCGTTTTCGAGGGGTGTCTCCGTCACGATGGAACGCTGACTGATACCCGCAAAGTGGTAGAGCGCATTAATTTGGTAACCTTTCTGAAGGACGTCATGAGCGGTGGTGCTGATGGCGGTGGTGTCAGACATGTCCAGCGTTAGGGTGATAACATGTGCTCCTTTTTTTGTGGCTTCCCGAGCCGCAATTGTAAGACCGTCAGCGTCTCTGTCGGAAAGAATCAGGGTGGTCTGATAGGGCGCCAGTGCTATGGCCACTGCTTTCCCCATACCCGATGCCGCACCGGTGATCCATATTGTTTTTTTGAAGAAGTCCATTTACAATAGATCGTTAGGTTAATAGATCAATAGATCAATAGATCGTTAGGTCAATAGGTCGTTAGGTCGTTAGGTCAATAGATCAATAGGTCGTTAGGTCAATAGATCAATAGGTCGTTAGGTCAATAGGTCGTTAGGTCAATAGGGGGAAATATTAAAATGTTGCATATTACAAGACTCCTTTGGTGCTGGGTAATTGGTCACTGAACGGATCCTTGCGGATGGCCGCCTTGATGGCTTTGGCCAGAGCTTTAAAGATGCCTTCAATTTTATGGTGCTCGTTGCCACCTTCTGCTTTGATGTTCAGATTGCTGAGTGAGGTGTCTGAGAAGCTCTTGAAGAAATGGTGGAACATTTCGGTGGGCATATCTCCCACTTTTTCGCGCTTAAACTCTGCCTCCCAAACCAACCACGGCCGGCCCCCAAAATCGATGGCCACCTGTGCCAGAACATCGTCCATGGGCAGGCAAAAGCCATAACGGTCGATGCCCCGCTTGTTGCCCAATGCTTGTCGGAAAGCCTCTCCCAGTGCCAGTCCGGTATCTTCAATGGTATGGTGCTCATCAACCTGCAAGTCGCCATCCACCTGAATGGTCAGGTTGACACCTGAGTGGCGACCAATTTGTTCCAGCATGTGGTCGAAAAAGTGCAGGCCGGTGCTGATGTAGCATTGTCCGGTACCATCCAAATCCAGTTCAATGTGTATGGAGGTCTCGGCGGTTGAGCGATCAACGACTGCGGTGCGTTCCGTTTTAAACAGGAAGGCCGCAATTTCGTCCCAATCGGCCGTGATAAAAGCACAAAAATCTGTTAGTCCCGCCTCCTGCAGCTCTGCCTGTCCCTCCTCCTTTGGTCGCACCAGAATGCCTTTACACCCCAGGTTTTTAGCCAGTTCAATATCGGTCAGGCGGTCCCCAATGACCAGCGACCCTTCCAGGTCGTAGTCGCCACTTAAATACTCACCCAACATGCCCGTTCTGGGCTTGCGGGTAGGGGCATTATCCTCCGGAAACGATCGGTCGATATGCACCCGTGCAAAGGGAATGCCTTCGCCTTCGAGCGTTGTCATCATTTTGTTGTGTGCCGGCCAAAAGGTATCTTCCGGAAAGGCGTCGGTCCCCAGACCGTCCTGGTTGGTCACCATGACCAGCTCAAAATCCAATTTGGAAGCAATGAGGTGCAGATTGCGAATGGCTTTGGGGTAAAATTCCAGTTTTTCCAGACTGTCCACCTGATAGTCCACCGGTGGTTCTTTTATTATGGTGCCGTCACGATCTATAAACAGAACTTTCTTCTTCATGTTTTGCATTTGTTATGGGTGCAGAATATTGTTTTTAAGCCAGATATCGAGATAAGCGGTCCAGTATGCCACCTGGCCACTGCTGCGGAAGCCGTAACCATGTCCCCCAACCGGCAGAATGATTTTGGTGACCGGCACCCCTTTTTGTGTTAAGTTTTGCGCATACTGATCGGTGTTGACAACCGGCACTGCGCCATCATCTGCCGAATGAAGCATAAAGGTAATCGGCGTTTGCTCCGTTACCTGAAGTTCCAGTGAGAATTGCTCGATGAGGTTGGTATCTGGCGTTGTTCCTATCAAATTTTCTCTGCTGCCCCTATGGGTGTTGTCGGTATTCATGGTAATAACCGGGTAAATAAGGATGGAAAAGTCGGGACGAACATCCTCGCTGCTTAAGCCCTTGTTCACCGGTTCATGGAAGAGGGTGGAGGCGGAAGCGGCCAGGTGGCCGCCGGCCGAAAAGCCAATGATGCCTATTTTGTTGCTGTCAATGTTGTAGAGGCTGGCGCGACTGCGGACAAAATGGATGGCCTGTTGGGCATCCATCAGGGGCACAAAAGTAGGATTGTCAGTCAGCTCATTATCGGGCAGGCGGTACTTCAGCACAAAGGCTTCAAAGCCGCGCGCTGCAAACCATTCGCCCACCATGGTGCCCTCGTGGTCAAAGGCTTCGCGTGCATAGCCTCCACCTGGTACAATCACGATGGCTGGTTTTAGTGTGTCTGGTGCATCGATTGCCGAATAATGGTAGAGTTGAGGAATCGAGACTTTGGAGATACGGGCGTCCTCGTTAACCTCTGCAATAGTTACACCTTTCTTATTGAAAGGGGCTGCTCCTTCCCATAGGTTGATGGGGTTTTGACTGAAGATTGTTGATGCGGCCATCAGTAAAAGTGCTGTGAGTGTATGTCTCATGTGTTTAAAATATTTGCCCGGCTTACCATCCATTTTATAATTGGAGGTCTTTTAGTTTGCTGATCAGTGTCTTGTTTTCTTCCGGTGATCCAATGGTAATTCTCAAGCATCCGGCGCACAAGGCGACGGATGATCTGTCGCGGATAATTATTTTTTGCTCCACCAGATAAGCGTAAATTTTTTTGGCATCCGGCGTTTTAAGCAGCAAAAAGTTGGCATCTGAGGGGTAAATGTGATGGACAAAGGGCAGTTGTTTCAGATTCTCGGCCATTTTCCGACGCTCCTCAATCAGCAGTTGAATCCACTCTTCGGTTGTCGCTTTGTTTTTACCAAGCAGCTCTATGGCTTTTCGCTGGGTAAGCACATTCAGGTTGTAGGGGTATTTGATGCGGCTTAGAATTTTAATAATATCAGGCATGGCAAAGGCCATGCCTAAGCGAATGCCAGCCATGCCCCATGCTTTGGAAAAGGTTTGAAGAATAACCAGGTTGGGAAACTGCTTCAACTGGGGTAGCAGACTTTTGCCCGGTGCAAAGTCGATATAGGCCTCGTCTAAAACCACTATACCCTCAAAAGAGGTCAGCAGTTTTTGGATGTCCGCTTCCTGAAAGCAATTACCCGTAGGATTGTTGGGTGAGCAAAGCCAGATAATCTTGGTGTGCTGATCAACGGCCGAAAGTATCGCTTTTGTATCCAGTCCGAAGTCGGGCGTCAGCAATACTTTACGCACTTCAATGTCATTCGTTTCAGCGGCCACCTGATACATGCCATAAGTGGGATCGATGGATATGACATTGTCAATTCCCGGTCGGCAAAAAGCTCTAAAAACCAAATCGATGGCCTCATCCGAACCGTTACCCAGGAAAATAGTGGAGGGATCGGTTCCTTTAAGTTCGCCTATGATTGCCTTCAGCTTTCTCTGATGGGGGTCGGGATACCGATTGTAGGGTGCGTTGAAGGGGTTTTCGTTGGCGTCTAAAAAGATGCCTTCGTCCCCGCTGTATTCATCACGAGCCGAGGAGTAGGGTTTTAATTTGAGAATATTGGGGCGCAGCAATTGTTCTAGTGGCTTCATGAATAGCTTATGGTTGTTGACGAATTATTTTAAACTGTTTAAACGAAGGGTGACAGCATTTTTGTGCGCCTGAAGCATTTCTGCTTCGGCCATCGTCTCAATCACGGGACCCAAATCGCGCAAGCCTTGTTCCGTTATTTTTTGGAAGGTGATTTTGCGGATGTAGCTGTCGAGGTTCACACCTGAATAGGTGCGGGCATGACCGTTGGTGGGCAGGGTGTGGTTGGTGCCGGAGGCGTAGTCTCCGGCGCTCTCGGGTGTGAAATGTCCGATAAAAACCGATCCGGCATTGACCACTCTTTCGGCAACGGAGGTGGCATCTTTCACCGACAGGATGAGGTGTTCCGGTGCGTAAAGGTTGCTCATTTCCATCATCTCATCCATGGAGGTGAGCAGGAAGGCGCGACTGTCCTCCAAAGCGCCCAAGGTGCCTGCAACACGCGGCAATACCTTCACTTGTTTGTCCACTTCGGCCAGGGTGGCCTCAAGTAATTCCGGACTGGTAGTAAGGAGGATTACCTGACTGTCGGCCCCATGCTCGGCCTGCGACAGCAGGTCGGCCGCCACAAAAGCCGGATTGGCCGTTTCATCTGCCATCACCAGCACTTCTGAAGGACCAGCAGGCATGTCTATGGCGGTCTCTTTGATGCTGACCAGTTGCTTGGCAGCCATCACATAGCGGTTGCCCGGACCAAAAATCTTATATACCCGGGGAACCGTCTCGGTGCCGTGGGCCATGGCACCAATGGCTTGTATACCACCTATTTTATACACTTTTTTGATGCCTGCGACACTTGCGGCAAATAATATGGCGGGGTGTACGAAGCCGTTCTTGTCGGGCGGGGTACACAAAACAATCTCTTTACAACCTGCAATGCGTGCCGGAATACCCAACATGAGTACGGTGGAAAACAGCGGAGCCGTGCCACCTGGAATATACAATCCAACTTTTTCGATGGGAACACTTTTTTGCCAGCAGATAACGCCCGGCTGTGTTTCTACGCGGGTCATAGGCTGCCATTGACTGATGTGGAACTTTTCGATGTTGGCAGCAGCCGTCCTTATGGCCGCTTTTAATTCATCAGAAAGCTGGCTCTCTGCTCTGGCAAAGGCTTCTGAAGGTATGGCAAAATCATTGCCCGTATAGCCATCAAATTTTTCAGAATAGCGGGCTACCGCCTGATCACCCTCCAGTCTCACCTCGTCCAGCACCTTTTGCACGGTATCGTATAAGCCAGAGACGTCAGTCGCCGGACGCTGCAGCAAGGTTGTCCAATCGGATTTTGGCGGATTGATGTATTTTTGCATGTTGTTGTCGCTTAGTCTGTTTACAGAATCATTTTTTCAATAGGAATGATTAAAATACCCTGAGCACCATTGGCTTTCAGCTGGTCAATTACATCCCAGAATTTGTCTTCCTGAATTACCGAGTGTATAGAGCTCCAGCCTTGTTCAGCCAAGGGCAAAACGGTGGGACTCTTCATGCCTGGTAGTATACTGACAATGTCTTTAACCTTATCGTTGGGCGCATTCAATAACACATATTTATTGGAAGAGGAGGCCTGGACGGCATCAAAACGAAAAAGCATCTGCTTAAGTATGTCTTTTTTCTCTGCATCTAAGTCCTTGTTAGCTACCAGAAGGGCTTCTGATTTCATGACTACGGCCACTTCCTTGAGGCTGTTGGCTACCAGGGTGCTGCCCGAGCTTACTATGTCAAAAATGGCGTCGGCCAATCCTATGCCTGGGGCTATTTCAACCGATCCGGCAATTTCATGTATGTCGGCCTTTATTTTTTTCTCGTCGAAAAACTTCTTGAGTATTCTGGGGTAGGAGGTCGCGACTTTTTTGCCATCGAACCAACCCACGCCGGTGTAGTGTTCGCTTTTGGGGATGGCCAGGGATAGGCGACATTTGCTGAAGCCCAGTCGCTTGACGATGTCCAACTCATAACCTTTTTCGAGGTATTCGTTTTCGCCTACAATTCCAAGGTCGGCCACGCCGTCAAAGACGGTCTGGGGGATGTCGTCATCCCTCAGGAAGAGCGCTTCAACGGGAAAACCGGTCGATTGGGCCACCAATCGGCCGTTGCCAATGTTGAATTTTATTCCTGATTCTTTCATCAAGCCTATGCTGTCATCGTGCAGGCGGCCTTTTTTCTGAAGGGCAACTCTTAAAGTCGTTTCTGTATCCATGGTCATTTTTAATCTTTGTTTAAGTTATTGGACTAGATTTATTTGAAGAGAATGAAAGTTACATTTCTCTGGAATAGTTTCAAAATTTGATAGGGCTTTTACTAAGTAACATCTAAAACAAAAAAAGGCTCACCACATAGGGTAAGCCTTTTTGTAATATTTTACACACAACAAGCCCACCCCTTATTTCAGGAGATGATGATGAGCGTTGATGTGATGGGCAAAAATCATAGCTTTTTATTAAGTTCATTGCAAAACTAGGATAATTTCTTTTTGTTTCAAATTTTTTGGTTGAAAAATGTTTCATTTTGTTGTTGAACTGTGCCCAGGATCGTATTTTAATAATAGTCTCTTATTTTATGTGGTCGATTACCACCAGGTGGATGGCAATTCATGAAAAAGCTGTATTTTAACGGATGTTTTTCGAAGCAATCGCTTCATGTTATTTGGTGCTGCTGATTTTATAGGGTTGACTCGGGATTTGGATATAAATCCATGTCTAATAATTAAATATGAAAAAGATTAACAATGTTTGGTTCTTTTGTTTTGTTCTGGCGGTTATGATTTCCTCCTGTGGTTGGACCAAAGATAAGACAGGAGTGGCCGTTGAATTGGATACCGGCTGGGAGTTTTCAGAAGCCGGAAAAAATGAATGGTTACCCGCGACGGTTCCCGGAACGGTGCATGCTGATTTGTTGGCCAACGGTAAAATTGAGGATCCTCTTTTTAGGATGAATGACAATAAGGTGCAGTGGATTGAAAATAAGGACTGGGTCTATCGCACAAGCTTCCAGGTAAATGCGGATGTTTTGAATAAAGATTTGGTGGAGTTGGAGTTTCTGGGACTGGATACTTACGCCGATGTCTTTTTGAATGACCGTCTGATATTATCGGCCGATAACATGTTTATAGGTCATGTGCTGGATGTAAAAGCCGCGCTTGTGGAGGGAGAAAACAGTCTTCGCATATATTTTCATTCGCCGGTAGCCAGAGGCATGGAAAAACTGAAGCAACTGGATTACCTCATACCTGCGGTGAATGAGCAAGCTCCGGAAGATGAAAAAACCAATGTCTTTACCCGCAAAGCGCCTTTTCATTACGGGTGGGACTGGGGGCCCAGACTGGTGACTTCGGGTGTTTGGCGACCAGTAATTTTACGTGCGGTTGATAAGGCCCGCATTGAGGACGTATTTGTGGAGACTGTCTCCATTGCCAATGATAAAGCAGAATTACAAGGTTTTGTAGAAGTACGGGTGCTGCTAGAGGGCGTTTACGATATATCTCTGATTGCCGATGGTGAGTTGGAGGCTTTTGATGCCAAAGTCTCCTTGTCGCCCGGACTGCACTTGATCCCCTTTCATTTTGATATCCATCAACCAAAACTGTGGTGGAGCAACGGATTGGGAGCTCCCTACCTGTATGATTTTCAGTTTGAATTGCAAATGGAGGGGAAAACCATAGGGAGGCGTGCACTGAATTACGGGGTTCGCACCATTCAACTGGTGCAGACGCCTGATGAGGCTGGCCGCAGTTTTTATTTTGAAGTCAATGGTGTGCCAGTCTTTATGAAGGGTGCCAATGTGATTCCCTCTAATACCCTAACGCCGTCTGTTGATAAGGTGACTTACGACCGCTTGATCAGGAATGCCGTAGCTGCTAATATGAATATGCTGCGGGTTTGGGGTGGAGCTATTTATGAAGAGGATTATTTTTATGAGTTGTGCAACCGCAACGGTATTTTGATATGGCAGGATTTTATGTTCGCCTGTGCATTGCAGCCCGGTGATGAAGCCCACTTAGAGAATATCCGCAAGGAAGCGGAGTTCAATGTGAAGCGCTTGCGCAACCATGCGAGTCTGGCTCTTTGGTGTGGTAACAATGAAAACTTACATGGACTGCATCATTGGTGGAACGATAGGTTTGAACCCGAAGTGAAGGCTTTTATGGAGGCAACTTACCAGCGAATTTTTCTGGAGATCCTGCCTGCTGCCGTGGAAAAGCACCATCCGGGAATGGCTTATTGGTCTTCTTCTCCGTCCGCTTATGGTGATCAGTTGGCGGATCGGCGATCGGGCGATGAGCACGATTGGACTGTTTGGTTTGGCCAGAAACCTTTTTCGGCCTATGGTGAAGATGTGCCCAGATTTGTGAGTGAATATGGGCTGCAAGCATTTCCCAATATGCATACGATCATGGAGTTTACCTCAGCAGAAGACAGGACATGGGATTCTGAGGTAATGCGGCACCGCCAGCGCGGAAAAATGACCTACATAGAGCCGGGTTTTGATGGCAATGACATGATTCGCCGCTATATGACACTTTATTATAATGTACCTGAAAAGTTTGAGGATTTTGTATACGTGAGCCAACTTTTACAAGCCAAGGCTTATAAAACGGCCTTGGAAGCTCATCGCCGAAACATGCCGCATTGTATGGGGTCGCTTTACTGGCAAATCAATGATAGCTGGCCGACGATCTCATGGGCAACCGTTGATTTTTACGGTCGTTGGAAGGCTGCTCATTATGCAGTGCGCAAGTCCAATGAAACGGTTATTATATCTCCTGTGGTAGCGGGTAATAGAATCAAGGTCTTTGCAGTGAGTGACCGGCTGGAGCCTTTTAGCGGCCAGCTAAAAGGTGCATTGATGGGGCTGAATGGTACAGTGCTGTTCACTGAAATGGTGCCTGTTACGGTGGAGGCCAATACTTCTACCGAAATTTTCGAAGATACCTTTGGGGCCTTTATTACCCCCGAAATGGATATCAGTTCGCTGATTGTTGTGCTTGAATTGCTGGAGAAGGATAGCGTTATTGCCGACAATATTGCCTATATGGTAGCGCCCAAAGATTTGCCTTTGGCCAAAGCAACAGTTAAGACAAGCATGGAAGCCACGGATTCGGGTTATACAGTGACTTTGTCTTGTAATGTGGTGGCTAAAGATGTTTTTGTGAGTACGCCCTACAGTGAGGTGTTCGTAACGGATAATTATTTTGATTTGTTGCCTGGGCGACCGAAAACCATTGAGCTAATAACCAGTCGCACACTCGATGTTGAAAAGGATATTATTATAAAAACCTTGAACGATCTTTAAATTATTTGTAGGGTAGCTAATTGATATTATTAATGAATTGGTCTCCATTAATTCGCACGAAAGAGAATTGGGAACAGATATACATAACTCATTCACAATGAAAAAGCTTAAAATTGGTCTTATTGGTGCTGGTATGATAGCCGAACAACATGCCTCCGGTTTGTTGAAAACCGGACGTGTGGATATTATTTGGGTGGCCCGACAAAATGGAGCTTTGCTTCAGGAGTTTCAGGATAAATTTGGCATCCCAAAGGGAACTACAAATTACCAGGACCTATTGAACGATCCTGAAGTGGATGCTGTGGTAATTACCACACCTCCTGCTGATCATTATCAGATGTTTTTGGAGGCGATGAAAGCAGGCAAGCATGTATTGCTTGAAAAGCCGATGGCCATCAGTCTTGAAGAGGTGGACCGCATGGTGGAGGTGCGCCAGAGTTATCCGCATTTGAAGGTGCTGGATTGTTCTTGCAGGCACACCCACTTACAACCGAAGTTTGGATTTGTGAAGAATTTGATTGATACCGGTGTTTTGGGAGAAATTTATTTTATTCACCACAATTCAGTGGCCATGCAAAAGCGGCCAGGCATTGAGTACCATCCCTCTGCCAAGTGGTTTTTGGATAAGTCACAGGCAGGGGGCGGACCCATTATGGATTGGGGGGTGTATGACCTGGCCTTTCATTTGGGTCTTTTGAGTAACCAGCCTGAATTGGTGAAGGTGACGCCCTTTTTTATTCGGCAAGGACTGGATAAGAAAGATCCCGGGACAGCTATTTATGATGTAGAAGAACACTTTGCCGCCAGACTGGTATTCGACTCAGGTCTGGAATACTACTGGGAACGAGCTGCCCATGCCAATATGATGGTCCCCAATGAATCCCGGATTTATGGTACCAAGGCTGGTGTAAAATTGTCTTTTTGTACCTGGGATTCAAATAAAATTGAGTTGTTTGGCGTGGATAAGGACAGTAAGGGTGAGGCTTTTACCCAAACGTTTGAAGTGGATGTTTCTGCTCAGGTGGATGGCGATGAGCTGTCGAAACATTTTGTGGAGGTACTGGATGGCACAGCTGAGCCAATGATGCCGCTTGAACTGGCCGCAAAACATTTGAGGATTTTGCAAAAGATTTATGCCTAAAATGGCCTCTCACAGCTGCCTTTACCAAAAAAATAATTTGACCTGCCGGTGACTTCGATAAAAATTATTCTTTTAGCTTTGTGGCAAATAATCAGAAAACTGAAATAGAATTATGTCCATTGTTCGTCATATTCCCAATGCTTTAACCAGCGGTAATCTTTTTTTGGGAGCTACAGGTGCCTATCTGGCACTGGTTGGTCGGCCCGACTGGACCGCCTGGTGTATTTTAGCAGCAGCGCTGCTTGATTTTCTGGATGGTTTTGCTGCCCGGATGCTTAATGCTTACAGTGATATTGGTAAGGATTTGGATTCTTTGGCGGACTTGGTGAGTTTTGGCGTGGCTCCGGCTGCTGTCTTGTCGGCCATGGTGCATTTTTCGCTGACGGGACAATGTAGTGGCCTGTTCTTGACGCTGGACTTAAGTCAGCAATTACTCCTGTTAATGCCCTTTTTGCTGGTCGTATTTTCGGCCTTGCGTCTGGCCAAGTTCAATAATGATGAGCGGCAGACTGAGAATTTTATAGGGTTGACCACTACCGCAACCGGTATGTTCATCGTCTCGCTGGCTTATCTTATTTATAATGAGGGTGGCTGGTGGCTGCATTTGACCAACCCATGGGCTGTTTTGGCACTGGTGGTCGTTTTCTCTGCTTTGCTGGTCAGTGAAATTCCCATGTTCTCCCTAAAATTCAAAAGCTTTGGATGGAAGGGCAATGAAAACCGCTACGTCTTACTCCTGGTGTCGCTCCTGGCCCTTGTTTTCCTAAGGGTAGGCGCTCTTGCGGTGATTGTGCCGATTTATGTGCTATATTCTTTAGTGCTTACTGTAGTTAACAGAAAGGGCTGAATATTGCAGGTGCATCCTTCAAAAATTACACAGAGAACACAAAGGAGACACAGGGAACCACAGGGTGACTTTTAAGACAGCTAGAATAGGAATTTAGGCTCTTTTTTCCTCAGTGACTCTTTGTGAATTCTCCGTGAATCTCAGTGTAACAAATTTTTAATAATTACAGAGAGAACACAAAGGACACACAGAGAATCACAGAGTAAAATTGTAGACAGCTGCTTTTAATACTTAAATAGAATTTAAACTCTTTTTTCCTCCGCAGCCTTTTCATCTTCTTCGGTAGCTGCTTTCCATTTTTTTTCAAAATACAGAATGGCATAGCGTGAGGCAAAGTAACTGCCTATTATTGTAACGAACCACAGTGAATACCAGAGTAAGGCAAATGAATAACTCATGTCTATGTGTTTTATTTATTAAAAATTTAGTAGATGTGGTTCTCCGACTTTAATTCTTCCTTAGACATTTTATGTCGGGTAATGGCTCGCCAGGTATACCAGATGTAAGCGACAACAAAGGGCACCATCAGGGAAACATAACTCATAACCGTTAAGGTAAAATGACTTGATGAACTGTTCATAATGGTGATGGAACTTTGCAGGTCATGGCTTGAAGGGTAAAAGGCAGTATTGTTAAAGCCGGCTATCAGGAATAAACTGAAAACGGTCAGAAAGGTGCCCGCCCCGGAGAACCATATGCCTTTCGACGACTTTTTGAGCAGGCTGATACCTATACCATACAATACCAGCACTACGCCGATAAGGAACAGCATCAGCACCACCGGCATCTCCATGAAATTGATGAAGTACTTAAATTCCTGCATAAAGATGACGCCGCTTTCCGGGTGGATGGCATAGCCATCACGAAACATCAACCAGATAATAAAGGTTAGGAAAAACACAAGAAAAGGAAGGGCATTGTAAAGAAGGCTTTTTCTGATACGGGCCTCAAGTATTGCGTGATCGACATTGTTAAGGAAATAGAGTACACCTAAAGTTCGCGCCAGGAAGAATACCGCCAGGCCCAAAGTCAGGTTGTGAACGTTGAATAAGAGCTCAATGCCCCTCAAGGGCGATTGCCAAAAAGACTCGTTCATGTCGTTGATAAAAAAAGGCGATCCGGTAAAAAAAGTGGCAACCACTACACCTACCAGAAAGGTCCCTATCAAGCCATTGATAAAAAGGAAAACCTCATAGGTTCTTCCGCCCAGAAAGTTGCCTGGCCATGAACGGTACTCATAGGATACTGCTTGAATGATAAAGGCAAACAGGAGTATCATCCATGCCCAGTAAGCGCCGCTAAAGCTGGTGCTGTAAAACAAGGGGAAGGAGGCAAAAAATGCCCCTCCAAAAGTGACCAGGGTGGTGAAGGTGAATTCCCATTTTCGCCCCAGAACATTGATGAGCAGGGTGCGTTCTTCAGGAGTTTTGCTTAGGGTGAAAAAGAGCGTTTGTCCGCCTTGCACAAACATGAGTAGTACAAGGGCCGCGCCCAGAACCGATATGATTATCCACCAGTATTGTTGAAGTGCTAGATGTGACAGTGTTTCAAACATTGTTTGGGTCCTCCTTCTTTTTGGGTCCTATTTTAATTTGCTTGACCATAATTTTTACTTCAGCGATGAAAAGGCCGATAAAGACAATAGCAAACAGGAAGAAAGTAATCATAACCGATAAGGTATCGATATGGGAAACTCCCCTCATGGTTGGCATCAGGTCTTGGATGACCCAGGGCTGGCGACCCACTTCCGCCACAATCCACCCCGCCTGTGAAGCTACGAAGCCCAATGGGATGGTCCAAACGGCTGCCCAGAGCAGCCAGACCTTATCGTGCAGCTGGTTGCGCAATACCAAAAACAGGAACACGGCAAACAAAACCAGGAAGTAGCCGCCCAGTATGACCATGATGTGAAAAGCATAAAAGGTCATAGAAATGGGCGGTACCATTGTAAAGGCATTCTTTTTTAGTTGCTCCGGGTCGGGATCATAGAAGCTGCCATAACCAAAATACTGCATGTGATTTTCAATGAAGTCGGGATCTTCAAATTGGGCTTTCAGGCTTAAAAACGCTTCTCCGTTCGGGTCTTGTTTCTGGGCCTCTTTGAAGGCAAGTAATTCCTGTTGGGCATGGTAACCACGTTCTATTTTTTCGTAGTACGACATAATGCCCTGCTCTTCGTTGCCCATAATATGGTCCTTGATGCCTGCCACGTAACTATTGGGATTGTTATGGGCCAATACCGACAGCATGGAAGGTATTTCTATCTTCATGTAGAAGTCCGGCCGACTGTCCTCATCCAGATTCTGGTGCAGGTCGCTCCCCTTCAATATACCAAAAGCCACAAGCGGAGCCTGGGTCTGGCCTTCATAGAGGGCTTCCATGGCCGCAAACTTCATGGGCTGGGTTTTTACAATCTCTTTAGCCGAGCTATCACCTGTGCCGGTAAGTATCAGTGAACTTATGAGACCAAATACACTGGCAATGACAATGCTACGCTTGGCAAAAAGGTGTTCACGCTTTTTAATAAGGAACCAGCTGCTCACACCCACCACAAATAGGGCTGCTATAACAAAACCGGATGTGACGGTGTGAAGGAACTTGTTAACGGCCGTTTCTGAGAATAGTATAGCCCAAAAGTCAACCATTTCATTTCTGGCTGTATCCGGGTTGAATAGGGTTCCCACCGGGTTTTGCATCCAGGCGTTGGCGACTAAAATCCATAGGGCGGAGAGACTGGCGCCCACGGCAGTCAGCCAGGTGGCGGTGAGGTGGAAGCGCTTACTAACCTTGTCCCATCCAAAAAACATGACGGCGATAAATGTGCTTTCTAAAAAGAAGGCCATAATGCCTTCAATGGCCAATGGCGCGCCAAATATGTCACCCACAAACCAAGAGTAATTACTCCAGTTGGTTCCAAACTCAAATTCGAGGATGATACCGGTGGCAACACCAATGGCAAAATTAATACCGAAGAGTTTCATCCAGAATTTGGTGATGCGTTTCCATTCAGGATCTCCGGTTTTATAATACATGGTCTCCATAAAGGCCAGCATATACGACAGACCCAGTGTCAATGGAACAAATATCCAATGGAACATGGCGGTTAGCGCAAATTGACCCCTCGACCAATTGACCAGTTCAAAGTCAATGTTTTCAAGCATGGTTTATATTATTTAAGGATTGGTTATTTTTTCAATAACGTGGTTGGCACGGTCTTCATCGTTGGAAAAATTGACCTTCATGTCCGCCTGAAAGAAAAAGAGCTTGAGTATCACAAACATGATAAACAGTTTGGACAGCATGATGATCAATAGGGTGCGTGCCCAATCGGACAGTTGAGTAAAACCGTCTATGTAGAAATCAACTAAACGATTGAATGTAGACATGCGTTTTGAGTTTTGTCACAGAAAAATAGGCATTTTCTTGATTATTATTTCTCTTAATTGAGGTTATTTTTAAATGCGCCTGCAAATTAAACAAATATTTCGGTAATAGAATACCTGAATAAGCATCAATCTTTGCATAAGGGTAAAAAAAAGCCATCCCGATGCCGGGATGGCTTTTGGCTAAATCAACAAATCAATCTTTGGTTAGCAAAATCCTATTTGTATTCGTCCCAGCTTTTGATGGAAATGTCATCCATGCCCATTTTACAGAAGGAGGCAATAAAAGCACTCGCTAAGCGGGCGTTGGTGATCAACGGGATGTTGAAATCAATACCGCTTCTTCTGATCTGGTAGCCGTTTTTCAATTCTCCTTTTGAGAGGTTCTTGGGAATGTTGATAATCAGGTCGAGCTTCTTATCCCGGATGTAATCCATGGTGTTGGGTTGTTTCTCGGGCTCGTCGGGCCAGTGCAAAAGGGTGGTCTCCACACCATTTTCTGCAAAGAACTTTTGGGTTCCTGAGGTGGCATATAGATTGTATCCCTTTTCTTTTAACAGACGGGCACTGGATAAAAGCTCTATTTTGTCGCGCAAGGGTCCCGAGGATATGAGCACATTCTTTTCAGGTATGCGGTAGCCCACCGAAAGCATGGCTTGTAACACAGCGTCGTAATAGTTTTCACCAATACATCCAACCTCACCGGTCGAAGCCATATCTACTCCCAATACCGGATCGGCATGCTGTAAGCGGGCAAAGGAGAACTGGGGCGCTTTGATGCCCACATAGTCGAGCTCAAACAGGTTTCTGGCAGGTTTTTCAACCGGCAGATCCAGCATCACACGGGTGGCAATGTCGATGAGGTTCACTTTGAGTACTTTCGATACGAAGGGGAAACTCCGGGAAGCTCTCAGGTTGCACTCAATGACTTTGATGTCGTTGTCCTTAGCCAGTAGCTGCATGTTAAAAGGACCTGAGATATTCAGGGCTGCCGCAATTTTGCGCGAAATGCGTTTGACTCTGCGGATGGTTTCAACATATAGTTTTTGTGGGGGGAAGACGATGGTGGCATCTCCCGAGTGCACGCCGGCAAATTCGATGTGCTCTGATATGGCATAGGCAATCACTTCGCCATTTCTGGCCACGGCATCCACTTCAATTTCTTTGGCCTGCTCAATAAATTCTGAAACAACCACCGGGTACTGCTTGGACACATTGGCTGCCAGTTGCAGAAAATGCTCCAGTTCGTCTCGGTTACTTACCACATTCATGGCTGCACCTGAAAGTACGTAGGAAGGGCGTACCAAAACGGGGAAGCCGACTTCATCCACAAAGGTAAAGATGTCCTCCACTGAGGTCAGCTCATTCCAGCGGGGCTGATCAATGCCCAGGTCGTCGAGCAGTGATGAGAATTTTTGACGGTTCTCAGCCCGGTCAATGTCTTCAGGCGAGGTTCCCAAAATGGGCACATTCTGCTTATGCAGACGCATGGCCAGGTTGTTGGGTATTTGTCCCCCCATGGATATCACTACCCCTTTGGGGGCTTCCAGGTCGGTAATGTCCAACACCCGCTCCAGTGTGAGTTCATCAAAGAAGAGACGCTTACAAACGTCGTAATCGGTACTTACCGTTTCAGGGTTGTAATTGATCATGACCGAGCGGAAGCCTTGTTCATTGACGGTCTCCACGGCATTAACGCTACACCAGTCAAACTCCACACTGCTACCAATGCGGTAAGCGCCTGAGCCCAGTACGACGACGGACAGGCCGTCTCTTTCAAATTCTATATCGTGTGCGGTGCCGTTGTAAGTTAGGTAGAGGTAGTTGATTTGAGCAGGAAACTCACCGGCCATGGTGTCAATTTGCTTGACAACCGGTAGAATGTTGCGTTGCTTCCTGTGTGCACGAACCTCTAACAAGCCCTTTTCCATGTCCCGGTTGGGGGTGTTTAAAACGATACGGGCAATCTGGAAATCCGAGTAGCCAATTTTCTTGGCCCCTAATAATAGCTGGTCGGGTAAGTCCTTCAAATTATGATAGGCACCGAGTTCTTTTTTAAGATCTGTGATGTTTTTTAGTTTCTCCAGAAACCACTTGTCAATTCTGGTCAGCTCATGAATTTCATCCACACTCATCCCTTGCTCCAGTGCTTCGGCAATGATGAAAACGCGCTGGTCGGTCGGTTCGGTCAGTTCTTTACGCACATCTTTGCTTTTGAGCTCCTGATTGCCCACAAAGCCATGCATGCCCTGTCCAACCATACGCAAACCCTTCTGCATAGCTTCCTCGAAAGTCCTGCCAATGGCCATGATTTCGCCCACACTTTTCATGCTGGAACCAATCTGACGCGATACGCCGGTGAATTTGTTCAAGTCCCAACGCGGAATTTTACATACGACATAATCCAGAGCTGGCTCAAAGAAGGCTGAAGTCACCTTGGTAACAGAGTTTTTTAGTTCGTGCAAGCCGTAACCCAAACCCAATTTGGCGGCCACAAAAGCCAGCGGGTAACCGGTGGCTTTGGATGCCAGCGCACTTGAGCGGGACAGTCGGGCGTTGACTTCAATCACCCGATAATCTTCCGAATAGGGATCTAGCGTGTATTGCACATTACATTCGCCTACCACCCCAATATGCCGGATAATTTTAATAGCCAGTTCCCGCAGTTTGTGGTATTCTGTGTTGCTTAAGGTCTGGGATGGTGCTACCACAATGCTTTCCCCTGTGTGAATACCCAGCGGGTCAAAGTTTTCCATGTTACAGACCGTGATGCAGTTGTTGTAAGCATCGCGCACCACTTCGTACTCGACTTCTTTCCAACCCTTGAGCGATTCTTCCACCAAAATTTGATTGGAGTAGGAGAAGGCATTGTCGGCCCGGACCTTTAACTCCTCCTTATTGGCGCAGAACCCACTGCCCATGCCGCCCAGCGTGTAGGCCGCACGTACAATAATGGGGTAACCGATGCTATCGGCAGCTTTTATGGCTGCATCAACCGTTGTTACTGCAATACTTTTGGGGGTTTTGACATCGATCTCGGCCAGTTTACTGGCAAAAATTTCCCGGTCTTCTGTGTCGATGATCGACTGGACCGGGGTACCCAATACTTCTACATTGTATTTTTCCAGCAGTCCCGCTTCAAAGAGCTTTACCCCGCAGTTCAAAGCTGTCTGTCCACCAAAAGCAAGGAGAAGTCCGTCTGGCTTCTCCTTGATTAATACTTGCTCAACGAAATAAGGTGTAACGGGCAGAAAATAAATTTTATCCGCCAGTTTTTCCGAGGTTTGTACGGTGGCGATGTTGGGATTGATGAGTACCGTATATATACCCTCCTCTTTTAAGGCTTTAATGGCTTGCGAACCGGAATAGTCAAACTCGCCGGCTTCCCCAATTTTAAGCGCTCCTGAACCCAGGATGACCACCTTATTGACGTTTTTCTTCATGCTTCTGTGTTGTTTTAAGCCATGACCTTCTGTTTTGCAAGCAGAAGGCGCCATGGCAAAGATCGTTTCTGAATGTTTTTATTTTTCAGGGTACAAAGTTACATCATCTTTCCTCAATTTTCTGCATCCAGACAAAGAATTTTGCATATTTTATGAATAAAACAGGTATAAATGCCATTGAGGCATCGGCTTTCCTATTTAACAGTCCGGTCGATTGTTTCATAGATGCTCATAGATGCATAATATATTCAAAAAAAACCGCCAATTATTTTTTGGTTGCTATTATTTGTATAATTTTGCAGTTTCACTGAATATTTATTCAACAATCTAATTGTCTTCAGAATGAAGATTAAAACACAAAGAATTATCACCATCGTTCAACTGATTGAAAACAATCGGGTGGGCAGTCAGGAAGATTTGCTGACCTTGCTGGAAGGCGCTGGTTTTAAAACCACGCAGGCTACCTTGTCAAGAGATCTGAAGGCCTTAAAGGTGGCTAAGCAGCCCGATCAGGACGGGGGGTATGTATATGTATTGCCCGACCAGCAGGCTTCTGCCGATGAGATGGATGGCAGTTATGGCGATTTTCCGCTGAGTGGCATTGTATCCATGGAATTTTCGGCGAACATGGCGGTGATTAAAACCAGACCCGGCTTTGCCAACGGCATCGCCTCTGTGATCGACAGTCACGGCCCCTTTGAAATATTGGGAAGCATTGCAGGTGATGATACCATATTGTTGATCAACAGGGACAGTATTTCCAGAGGTGATGTATTAACGGCTTTGTCACTTTTTATTCCGGGTATTCGCGATAAAGTAGTGGGATGATAGCGTAGGAGTGAGAGACAGGAATTGAAGAACCAGGTATATATTTTATTAGGGAATGGAGAACGAGGTTACCATACATATCGCATCTGAAAAGCACCTTGCCTACGTCGATGTTATATTGCATACCATTGCAGAGGCTGCTAAAGTAAGGGGAACAGGAATTGCCAAACGAAATCCGGAATACGTCAAGCTAAAGATAGTGGAAGGTAAAGCCATTATTGCGCTGGCGGGCGATGTGTTTGCCGGGTTTTGCTATATAGAATCATGGGGGCATGACAAGTTTGTGGCCAATTCAGGACTGATCGTTGCCGATCAGTTTCGTGGTCGGGGACTGGCACGCGACATAAAGCGGCATGCCTTTGAATTATCAAAGGTACGCTATCCGCATGCCAAGATTTTTGGTCTGACCACCGGTCTGGCAGTAATGAAGATCAACTCAGAATTGGGCTATAAGCCGGTCACTTTTTCGGAACTGACCGATGATGAACAGTTTTGGAAAGGTTGTCAGAGTTGCGTGAACTATGACATACTACTACGCACCAACCGTAAGCATTGCTTGTGTACGGGTATGTTGTACGATCCTGAGAAGGAGGAAAAGAAAAAGGCTCAACCTCTTCCTCAAAAAAAACTCAAAGTTTATGAGCGATGGTTGCAGTTTAAAAGATTTGTGTTTCTAAAAAACGGTAAAAAGGGTAATGGAGGAAGTGCCGGAGCGGGAAAAAATATTTTTCAACGTCTGATGGCTTTCTTTCTTTAGTTGCCAAAATATAATAATCTCATGAAGGAAAAAGTAATATTAGCGTACAGTGGCGGTTTGGATACTTCGTATTGTGTCAAGTTTCTGGCCAAAGAGAAAAATCTCGATGTTTATTCTGCCATAGCCAATACAGGCGGCTTCTCCAAAGCGGAGTTGGCCGATATCGAAGAAAAGGCCTATGCACTGGGGGTCACTAAACATGTTACACTTGATGTAACAGCCTCCTACTACCAGAACTGTATTCGTTACATGGTGTATGGTAATGTTTTAAAAAACAATACCTATCCTTTGTCGGTTTCTTCGGAACGTATTTTTCAGGCATTGGCCATTGTAAACTATGCCCGCGAAACCGGTGCCAAGTACATTGCCCATGGCAGTACCGGTGCGGGTAACGATCAGATACGCTTCGATTTGACTTTTCAAATTCTGGCACCCGAAATTGAGATTTTGACCCCCATTCGTGATAAGGCGCTGAGCCGCGAAGAGGAAATCACCTACCTCAAAAAAGAGGGCGTTGAGCGGGACTGGACCAAAATGGCTTATTCCATTAACAAGGGACTGTGGGGTACCAGTATTGGTGGCAAAGAGACGCTTACATCTGACAAGGCACTTCCGGGTGACGCCTACCCTTCACAGCGTGTGAAAGAAGGCCTTGAGCGTTTGGAGCTGGAGTTTAAAGCTGGAGAGCTGGTGGCTGTTAACGGCCAGACTTTTGCCGATAAGGTGGATGCCATCAAGGAAGTGGAACGCCTCGGGTCTGCTTATGCCATTGGCCGCGATATCCATGTGGGCGATACCATTATTGGTATCAAAGGCCGCGTTGGTTTTGAAGCAGCTGCGCCTACGCTGATCATTAAAGCGCACCATTTGTTGGAGAAACACACCCTCACCAAGTGGCAGATGTACTGGAAAGAGCAAATGGCCAACTGGTATGGTATGATGCTGCATGAGGCGATGTACCTGGAGCCAGTGATGCGTGATATCGAAGCTTTCCTGGAAAGCACTCAGAGCAATGTGACCGGTAAGGTTTTTATTGATCTGCATCCTTATCATTTCCATATGGTGGGCATTGATTCGGCTCACGATTTAATGAAAAGTGATTTTGGCGAGTACGGTGAAGTTAACAGGGCATGGGATGGGGAAGATGTGAAAGGGTTTACAAAAATCCTGTCCAACTCCCTGAAAATTTTTAACAATGTCAATAAAGGACAGTTAGATATTAAGCAATGATAAAAGTAGGAATAGCGGGCGGGGCAGGTTATACTGCCGGTGAATTGATTCGCATATTGCTGGGACATTCTCAGGCGGAGTTGGTATGGATTTTAAGTGGCAGTCACGCCAATCAGCCGGTGCACCACGTGCACCGTGATTTGGTGGGCGACACGGATTTGGTCTTTGTAGAAAAGCCTGATTTTACTGCCGTAGATGTGGTATTTCTTTGCATGGGCCATGGCAAGTCTGTCGCCTTTGTAGAATACAATAATATTCCGGCCAGCGTTAAAATCATCGACCTCAGCCATGATTACCGACTGAAAGCCAAAGGTAACGATTTTGTATATGGTCTGCCCGAGATGAGTCGTGCTGCCATTAGCAAAGCGAATCGTGTGGCCAATCCCGGATGTTTTGCTTCGGCCATTCAATTGGCGCTGTTACCGCTGGCCCATGCCGGTTTGTTGAAGGAGGTGCACATTCATGCCATTACGGGCTCTACCGGGGCTGGACAAGCACCTTCATCTACCACACACTTTAGCTGGCGCAACAATAATATTTCGGTCTATAAGGCCTTCGGACACCAGCATTTGCAAGAGATTGGGCAGTCGTTGAAAGACTTGATGCCGGGTTTTGCAGCACCAGTGAATTTTGTCCCGCTGCGGGGTGATTTTGCCCGGGGGATTCTGGCTTCGGTCTATCTGGATTGTGATTTGAGTCAGGATGAGGCTTGCCAGCTGTTCGACGGCTATTATGAAGGGGCTGCATTTACCAGTCGGTCCGACGACAACATAGACCTCAAGCAGGTGGTGAACACCAATAAATGCTTATTGCATGTGGCCAAATATGACGGCAAACTGCATATCACAAGTGTCATCGACAACCTGACCAAGGGGGCATCGGGACAAGCCATTCAGAATATGAATCTGATGTTTGGCCTAGAAGAAAAAACAGGATTATATCTTAAGCCATCGGCTTTTTAAAATATCGCAGTAAATGGATTTATTTGATGTTTACCCGCTTATGAATGTAACGCCTGTCAAGGGAGAGGATTGTTACGTTTGGGACGATAAGGGTATTAAATATTTGGATTTGTATGGCGGGCATGCGGTTATCAGCATAGGGCACTCACATCCGCATTACGTTCAGCGGATCACAGATCAGCTGAACCACATCGGGTTTTATTCCAACTCGGTTCAAAATCCGATGCAGAAGGAGTTGGCTCAAAAATTAGGAGCTGCTTGCGGACTGGATGATTACGCCCTGTTTCTTTGTAATTCCGGGGCCGAAGCCAACGAAAATGCACTGAAACTGGCCTCTTTTCATACGGGTAAAAGTCGGGTGATCGCCTTTAAAAAAGCCTTTCACGGACGCACCTCTGCGGCTGTGGCGGCAACGGACAATCCAAAGATTCAGGCCGGTGTAAATAAAGGTCTGAATGTGACCTTTTTGCCCCTGAACGATTTGGCGGCGGTAGAAACAGAAATAGCTAAAGGTGATGTTTGCGCAGTTATTGTTGAAGGCATTCAGGGCATTGCCGGCATCCATGTGGCGGGGGACGCTTTTCTGCAAGGCCTGGATAAGGTGTGCAGAGGTGCTAATGTGGTGCTTATTCTGGACGAGATACAATCGGGATACGGCCGCTCAGGTGATTTTTTCGCTTTTGAGCCATCGGGCATTCGGCCGCATATCATCACCACGGCCAAAGGCATGGGCAATGGCTTTCCCATTGGCGGAGTGCTCATTTCGCCCGATTTTAAAGCAGAGCATGGTATGCTGGGCACCACTTTTGGTGGCAATTACCTGGCTTGTGCCGCAGCCTTGGGTGTGCTTGAAGTAATGGAGCAGCAAAAGTTGATTGCTAACGCCAAAACCATTGGCCAATTTTTAATAGATGAGTTAAAGCAGTTACACGGTATTCGTGAAGTGCGGGGGCGGGGACTAATGATTGGTCTGGAGTTCGATATGCCGGTGGCGCCTTTGCGCAAAGCGCTGGTCGATCAATGCCATATATTTACCGGAGTCTCCGGGACCAATGTTATTCGCTTGTTGCCACCTTTGACGCTCACCAAAGAAATGGCCAACTATTTTATTAGCAGTCTTAAAGTCTTACATAATAACCTATAGATAGCATTTAATATTTACCCATTCTAAGTACCCTAACCACTAAATTATGATTCACTCACATTGGAACGAGGATTGGAGAGAGATACTCTTTCCTTCAGGCGCATTGCGCAAGCATTACGCCATCAGCAACTATGGCCGTATTGTTAGCTATACCAATACCATGGCTGACGGCCATCTGGTAAAAGGAGGGTGTCTGAAAGGCTACAATACTTTACCCTTGCGGCCTTTTGGGAAATCTACCACTTATTATGTGCATAAGTTGGTGGCCCAGTATTTTATACCCAATGCTCAGGAGAGTGAGGATTATGTTATCCACCTCGATTTTAATAAAGGCAATAATTATGTGGGCAACCTCAAATGGGCCACGCGCCAGGAAACTTTTGTGCACCAGCAAAGCAATCCCTCGGTAATTGAGGGGCGCAAAAAGGTAAAGGAAAGATGTCCCGAAGCCGGCCCTAAGCTCACAGCGACTCAAGTCATGCGCCTGAAGAGAAAATTGCTTGACCCAGAACGTAAAACCAAATTGCGCATCATTGCCAAACAGTTTGGTGTTAGTGAAATGCAGTTGCACCGCATTCGCAAGGGCGAAAACTGGGCCCATGTGGAAGTTCCGGCAAAAACACGGGAATAGATTTGATTATCGCTGCAAATTTTCTTTTTTTAGGGGTTTGATTAAAAACGTATACAGATGGACATTAAAAAAATTGCCATAATTGGCGGCGGAAACTTAGGCTCTGCCATTGCCAAAGGCCTCATTCATACCTCCAGCATTTCTGCGTCATCGGTTTATGTAACCCGTCGTCGTTCACAACTGCTGGCCTCCTTATCCCAATTAGGGGTCACAACTGGTTCTGATAATCTGGCTGCCGTAAAGGAGGCCGATATTGTTTTTCTGGCAGTTAAGCCATACCAGATGCAGGAGGTTATTGAGGAGGTGGCTTCGGCTGTGGCTCCAAAGGCCATCATCATCTCACTGGCTACCGGCATTGACAATAAAAAATTATTGGAGCTTACCGGAGGCCAACACCCGGTGTTCAGAGCTATGCCCAATACGGCTGTCGCCATTGGGCAGTCCATGACTTGTATTTCGGGCATGAATGCCTCGGAGGAACAGACCAAAGTGGTGCGTTTACTTTTTGAGAAATTGGGCAGTGTCCAGATTATTCCTGAAGAACTAATGGCTGGCGCCACCGTTCTGGCTGCCTGTGGTATAGCTTTTGCGCTGCGCTTTATTCGTGCGGCAACACAAGGTGGTATTGAGATTGGGTTTGGATCTGAACTGGCATTGAAAATTGCCTCACAGACGGTCAAAGGGGCGGCTCATTTGTTGATCGAAGGGGATTCCCATCCTGAAGCTGAAATTGATAAGGTAACTACGCCCAGGGGTATTACTATTTCCGGATTGAATGAAATGGAGCATCAGGGTTTCAGCTCTTCACTGATTAAGGGACTGATGACCTCCTTTCAAAAAATTGAGAACGGCAAAAAATAATGGCAATAAAAACTTCTGATAAAAAGGTGTATCAATCGGTTACCATAAAAATTGGCTCCAATGTGCTGACGCGTCCGGACGGTCAACTGGATAGGGAGCGCATTGCTCATATAACAGAGGAAATAGCCCATTTACATCATGCAGGAATAAAGGTCATTCTGGTTTCCTCCGGCGCGGTGGCTTCTGGCCGTAGCATTGTTAAAGGCATGGTTAAAAGAGACCCGGTGTCGGAGCGGCAGTTGCTTTCTTCGGTGGGGCAGGTCAAGCTGCTCACTACTTATGCAGGCCTTTTCGACGCGCACGGAATTACCTGTGCGCAAGTACTGGTCACCAAGCAGGATTTCAGAACCCGGGAACATTACCTGAATATGAAAAACTGCCTTTCGGTTTTGCTCGACAGTGACATTGTACCCATTATAAATGAGAACGATGCCGTATCGGTCACCGCACTCATGTTTACCGATAACGATGAGCTGGCAGGCTTGGTGGCGACCATGATGAACACCAAAGCCCTCTTTATATTGAGTAATGTGGATGGGGTGTTTAGCGGGGACCCAAGTCGCTCTGACTCGGTTTTGATAGATGTGATAGAGAACAAAAAAACGGATTTGTCGGAGTTTGTTACTACCCAAAAGAGCAATTTTGGCCGTGGAGGCATGCTGACCAAAGGGCGGGTTGCCTGCAATACGGCCGCTTCAGGTATCTCGGTGTACATTGCCAATGGTACCCGCGACCATATTATACGTGATCTGGTCATGCAGTCGGGCGCAGCCCCCCATACCTTGTTTACCCCCGGAACGCCCAGTCCGGCCGTTAAAAAGTGGATGGCCTACTCTGCGGGCTTTGCCCAGTCGGAGGTGGTTATCAATACCGGTGCCAAGCAGGCTTTGTTTTCATCTAAGGCCACAAGTCTCTTATTGGCCGGGGTGTCTGAGATGAACGGCGATTTCAAAAAAGGCGACCTGCTGCGAATTTTGGATCAGGATAACCATCTGGTCGGCATTGGTAAAGCTCAGTATGACCGAAAGAAGGCGGAAGAACATCGGGGAGATAAAAAGTATAAACCCTTGGTTCATTACGATTATTTGGTGCTTTTCCCGTAAATTGGGATGATTCTGGTTAGTTGAGTGATATTCTAACTAAAAAAATGAGACTATGTCGGCAAGCGAACAAATATTGAAAGCGCGTGCAGCAGCCTCTGAAATGGTGTTGCTGGAGAATGATGTCAATAGGGCAGTGTTAAACGATTTGGCCGCCAGGGCCGAAGCGAACGTTCCTTTATTGTTGAAGGCCAACAAGCTGGATATGGACAGGATGCCGGCTGCAGATCCGCGTTACGATCGACTTATGCTTACTGAGGAACGTATCAAGGCTATTGCCAGTGATTTGCGTAATTTGGCCAATATGCCCTCACCCATTGGAGAAGTACTGGAGAGCCGGGAGGTTCCCAGTGGTCTGAAATTGCAAAAGGTTCGCGTGGCCTTGGGGGTGGTAGGGGTTATCTATGAAGCACGTCCCAACGTCACATTTGATGTATTTGCACTTTGTTTTAGAACGGGCAATGTATCTGTTCTAAAAGGTGGTCAGGATGCCTGGAACTCCAATAAAGCAGTTGTGTCTTTGATTGCCGACAGCTTGAAGGCACATGGCATTTCCACAGAGGTCGTTCAACTACTACCTCCCGAACGTGAAGCGGCAACGGAGTTGATGAATGCGGTGGGACTGGTAGATGTACTTATTCCTCGAGGTTCTCAGGGCCTGATTGACTCAGTACGTGCCCATTCGAAAGTGCCGGTGATTGAAACCGGAGCCGGAGTGGTGCACACTTATTTTGACGAGACGGGTGATTTGGCCATAGGTCAAAAAGTTATTTTTAACGCTAAAACCCGCCGGGTGAGTGTTTGCAACGCGCTCGAATGCCTGATAGTTCATGCTTCCAGATTGCCAGATTTGGCAAAGCTGGTTGAACCATTGGCTGAAAAGTCGGTCCAGCTGCAAGCGGACGAATCTGCCTATGCCTTGTTGCAAGGCCACTATCCCGATAATTTATTGTCCCTGGCCACCGCCGAATCTTTTGGCAAGGAACATCTCGATTATATCTTGTCCATCAAGACCGTCGCCGATATGGACGAGGCTTTGAGGCATATATCGAAATACAGCACCCGGCACAGTGAGGCCATCATCACAACGGACGCAGCTAACAAGTTGCGTTTCTTTAAAGAGGTGGATGCAGCGGCTGTCTATGCCAATACCTCGACGGCCTTTACCGATGGTGCTCAGTTTGGTATGGGGGCCGAAATTGGTATCAGCACGCAGAAGTTGCATGCCAGGGGACCAATGGCACTACCTGAGTTGACAAGTTATAAGTGGTTGATTGACAGCGATGGCGTAATACGTAACTAAAATATTATATATGAGAAGATTCTTAACACCCGGTGATATAGGGAATTTAAAGACAGCCCTGGAGGATGCCAAACTGGCCAAGAACAATCCTTATGCCGATCAGGCTTTGGGGCACAACAAAACCCTTTTGCTGCTTTTCTTTAATTCAAGCCTCCGTACACGCCTCAGCTCGCAACGTGCCGGTTTTAATTTGGGCATGAATGTGATTGTAATGGATGTGAATAAAGATGGCTGGCAGTTGGAAACGGAGTATGGCGTCATCATGGATGGGGATAAACCGGAGCATATCCGGGAGGCCGTTCCGGTTATGGGAGAATATTGCGACATCATTGGTGTGCGCTCCTTTGCCCGCTTTGATAACCGGGAAGAGGATTATAGCGAACCCATTATCAATCAATTTATTAAATATAGCGGCGTTCCGGTTATTAGTCTGGAATCCGCAACCCGTCACCCTTTGCAAGCCTTTGCCGATCTTTTCACCATCATGGAAAAGAAAAAGGTGGATCGCCCAAAGGTTGTTCTGACCTGGGCACCACACCCCCGTGCACTGCCTCAGGCTGTGCCTAACTCTTTTGTGGAGTGGATGAAGGAGGCCAATGTGGATTTGGTGGTGACGCATCCTAAAGGCTATGATCTGGCGCCTGAATTTATGAAGGGGGTGCATTATGAGCCAGATCAGAAGAAGGCTTTTGAAGGGGCCGACTTTATTTATGCCAAAAACTGGTCCAGTTACACAGAATATGGTAAGATCCTGAGTCAGGATCGCTCATGGACGGTGGATGAAGCCAAAATGGCGCTGACCAACGAGGCTCAATTCATGCACTGTCTTCCGGTGCGCCGTAACATGATAGTGACCGATGGCGTTATCGATAGCCCCCAATCCATTGTCATTGAAGAAGCTGCCAACCGTGTTGTTTCCATGCAAGTGGTGCTTAAGCGCATGCTGCAAAACATTGCAGAGGACGAGGATTTTTAAAGGGGCATATCGGCCATTTTTGGCAATAGATGCCTTTGGGTTGATTTTTTTACATAGAAGGGTGTGCTTTGATTTAAATACTATAGAATGCAGGAGTTAACCATTGTAAAAGTAGGCGGAAAAGTTGTTGAAGAAGCGGAGAGCCTGGCTAGTCTGCTGCGTGATTTCTCGTCTATTAAAGGCCCAAAAATTCTGGTGCATGGAGGCGGACGCTCAGCTACCACAATGGCACAACGCTTGGGGGTGGAGACGAAAATGGTAGAAGGACGCAGAATTACCGATACAGCCATGCTGGAAGTGGTGACGATGGTCTATGGGGGACTGGTGAATAAAAGTATTGTGGCCGGATTGCAGGCGCATCAACAGAATGCACTGGGAATGACCGGGGCCGATATGAATATTATCCGTTCAAAGAAGCGGGCTAAAGGTACGATCGACTACGGGTTTGTCGGTGACATAGAAGCGGTGGATGCCAAAGGGCTTTCGGAGTTGTTATCTGCTGGTGCAGTGCCAGTCATCGCGCCTTTGACGCACGACGGACAGGGTCAATTGCTCAATACCAATGCAGACACGATGGCTTCAGCAGTGGCCACTGCTATGTCTGAGCAATACCGAGTAACACTGGTATTCTGCTTTGAATTGCCAGGTGTTTTATTAGATATTAACGACCATGAATCTGTGGTTGAGTTGATCACTCCTGAAAAATACCGCCAGCTTAAAATGGATGGTGTTGTGGCCGATGGGATGATCCCTAAATTGGATAATAGTTTTGCAGCGCTGCACCAAGGCGTTGCTCAAATACGAATTACCAATACGCAGGGATTGGCTGGTGGTGCGAATTCCGGTACGGTGCTTAAATTATAATAAATACAAAAAAAGAAAGAATGACGGTTGACCAAGTATTCCTCGAATCTGTAGAAATATTGAAAATGCTGATTTCAACGCCCTCTTTGAGTCGCGATGAAAAGCAGGCAGCCGACAAGGTAGAGGAGAGTCTGGTCAAAATGGGGTATCAACCTCAGCGTCGAAAAAACAATTGTTGGGTGGTGGCCCCTGGGTATGATGCCGGTCGACCGACCATCTTACTCAACTCGCACATCGACACGGTCAAAGCTTCTGATAATTGGGACAGTGATCCTTACACACCTGTCGTGGATGGGGACAGGCTTACCGGTTTGGGAAGCAACGATGCGGGCGGTCCTTTGGTAGCCTTACTGGCTGCTTTCCGGTTTTTGGCAAAAAAGAAGCAAGCCTATAATCTAATTTTCGCCGCTACGGCCGAGGAGGAGGTGTCGGGTGTCAACAATGTGGGCTCCATTCTTTCAGAGCTTGGCTGCATTGATTTGGCCATAGTGGGGGAGCCTACCCGCATGCAAATGGCAGTGGCCGAAAAGGGCCTGCTGGTGATCGACGGGGTGGTTTACGGTAAATCGGGGCACGCAGCACGTAACGAGGGTGTGAATGCCATTATAGAAGCTCTGCCAGTGCTTGACTTTTTTCGGGATTATCGATTTTCAAAGGTTTCGCCCTTTCTGGGAGAAGTGAAAATGACAGTGACCGGAATCAATGCCGGTACGCAGCACAATGTGGTGCCCGACAGGTGCACTTTTATGGTGGATGTGCGGGTCAATGAATGTTACTCCAATGAGGAGGTTTTTAATATTTTGAAAGAGCTGGTGCCCTGTGAGCTATCTGCACGCAGTTTTCGGTTGAATTCTTCGGCCATATCTCAGGAGCACGCCGTGGTATTGCGGGGTAAATCTATTGGATTGGAGGCTTTTGGTTCGCCAACGACTTCTGATCAAGCGGTGCTGCCTTTTGATACTTTAAAAATAGGGCCGGGTGATTCTGCCCGTTCACATACACCCAATGAGTATATTCTTTTGAGTGAGATACGACAGGGCATCGCGACTTACATCCAACTTTTGGATGGTTTGGAATTGGGTGCAAAGGAAGCATTGGCTTAGACAGATTAATAAATATATATTGGATGAAGCTTTGGGATAAAGGAACAACGGTCAATAAAAAAATTGAAGATTTTACCATTGGCCGCGACAGAGAAATGGATGTGGAGCTGGCCCCTTTTGATATTTTGGGGACCATGGCGCACATCACGATGCTGCAAAAGGTTGGCTTGCTAACTTCGGAAGAGCTGGAGCAATTGCTGCCTGAATTGAAGCGTCTGTACCAGGTGACTCAAAACGAAGGTTTCGTCATTGAAGAGGGTGTGGAGGATGTGCACTCTCAAGTGGAGATGCTACTTACGGCTGCCTTGGGTGATGTAGGCAAGAAAGTCCACAGTGGCCGTTCCAGAAACGATCAGGTATTACTGGATCTGAAGCTCTATGCCCGTCATAGGATACAGCAGGTAACGGAAGGGGTGGCCGACCTCTTTTCTGCTTTGCAGAAAAGAAGTGAGGCGCACAAGAACGACCTGATGCCGGGTTACACGCATCTTCAGGTGGCCATGCCTTCTTCATTTGGTTTGTGGTTTGGTGCCTATGCCGAGAGTCTGGTGGATGATATGCACCTGCTGCTGGCCGCCTATCGCATCGTTAATCAAAACCCCTTGGGGGCAGCGGCCGGGTATGGCAGTTCTTTTCCGCTCGACCGGCAAGAAACCACCCGACTACTGGGTTTCGATGAGATGAGTTACAATGTGGTATATGCGCAGATGGGCCGTGGCAAAATGGAACGCAGTGTGGCCATGGCCATGGCATCGGTGGCAGCAACTGTTAGCAAACTGGCCATGGATGCCTGTCTGTACATGAGCCAGAACTTTAACTTTATTAGTCTCCCAGATGAGCTCACGACCGGTTCGAGCATTATGCCGCACAAGAAAAATCCGGATGTCTTTGAGTTGATAAGGGCTAAGTGCAATAAGTTGCAGGCCCTGCCACAGCAGATCATGATGATCACCTCTAATTTGCCATCGGGTTATTTTAGGGATTTGCAAATTACCAAGGAGGTTTTTATACCAGCCTTTGATGAGCTCATAAGCTGTATTGAACTGACTACTTTTGCCATCGAAAAAATGACGGTGAAGCAGGATTTAATGAAGAATCCGCTTTATAAACTGGCTTTCAGTGTTGAGGAGGTGAATGCCCGGGTGCTGGCCGGGGTTCCTTTCAGGGAGGCTTATAAGCAGGTGGGACAGGAAATTGAAAAGGGCCAATTTGAAGTGCCAGCCGACCTTAACCATACCCACGAAGGCAGTCTGGGTAATTTGTGCAACCAGCAAATCAAGCATAAGATGACCCACATCATGGAGCAGTTTGCTTTTGAAAAGATGCAGAAAGCGATCCAAAACTTACTAACTTAAATTGAATGAATAATGGCAATACTTGACAAATTAGCAAAAGCCTCCGTTCAGTCTTGTAACATTGACAAGGAACTGTACAATCAATACAACGTTAAGCGCGGCTTGCGTAACGCCGACTTTTCAGGCGTACTGGTGGGGTTGACCAATATTGGAAATGTGGTGGGATATACCAAAGATGAAAATGGTGTATCTATTCCCCAACATGGTGAACTGTACTACCGGGGATATGAAATCTCCCGACTGGCCCGCGGATTTCAGGCGGACGGACGTCACGGTTTTGAGGAAACGGCGTATTTGCTATTGTCGGGCAAGCTGCCCACTAAGGAAGAGTTGAAGGAATTCTCCGATATGATCAGAGCGGAACAGGAGTTGCCCTTTTCAGTTTCTAAAAATCTCATCTTGTCCTTGCGTGGAAAGTGCGTGATGAATATGTTGGCACGGACGGTCTTGGGTTTGTATACCGACGATGATGAGGCTGAAAATTATTCGCCTGAAAATTTAATAAAGCAATCCATTAGTCTGATTGCCCGCTTTCCGGTTATTGTGGCTTATGCTTATTTTGGTATGCGCCACTCTTTTCAGCGGAAATCATTGATCATTCGACACCCAAAACCGGGATTGAGTCTGGCCGAGAATTTCCTTTACATGCTCAAGGGCAATAAATATACCCAACTGGAAGCTGACTTGCTCGATTTGGCATTGGTTTTACATGCCGAACACGGTGGAGGTAATAACTCTTCTTTTACCACCCGTGTGGTAAGTTCTTCCCAAACGGATACCTATTCAGCTATTTCTGCAGCATTAGGCTCGCTGAAAGGCGGTCTTCACGGCGGAGCCAATATCAAAGTGATCCGCATGATGGACAATGTCAAAGCCAATGTGAAAAATTGGGATGACGAGAATGAAGTCGATGAGTATCTGACCAAGATGTTGAATAAAAAGGCATTTGATGGAACAGGTAAGATCTATGGCATTGGTCATGCTATCTACACGCTTTCTGATCCCCGTTGTGTTCTTTTGAAGGAGAAAGCCCGCCAGTTGGCCCGTGAGGCTGGGCGTGAGGATGAATACAATCTGTATGAATCCATTGAAAAACTGGCACCTAAAGTTTTTTACCGTTTTAAAGGCAGCAACAGCAAAACCATTGCCGCCAATGTGGATTTTTATTCAGGCTTTATCTATCAGTGTCTGGGTATTCCTGAAGAGCTTTTTACACCAATTTTTGCCATCGCACGTGTGGCCGGTTGGGCCGCACATCGAATTGAGGAGGTGACTTCTTCAAGCGCCCGCATTATTCGGCCTGCCTATAAGAGTGTCGTCGATCAACGCGATTATGTGCCGATCAATGAACGATAGTTTACCCAACAAATTGAGAATCCCGCTTTTGACAATTTTCCAGATCTTGGAGTTGTTTAGCGGGGTTTTCTATAAGGTGGAGTAGGCAGAAGATATCGGACACTTATAGTCCTGACCGTATAAATATGCCAATATGGGGCTTGCAGACTTACAATTGAGAATAATTATACAATTTAGAGTTTGTTGTATATAATAATCGCACATTATTTGTAACTTTGCAGCCGATAAAAAATAGTAGTATGCCTGAAGCGAAAGAAATTAAACTTATACTGGAAGATGGTACCGTCTTCACAGGGAAATCATTTGGCTGCCACAAGTCGGTGGCCGGAGAAGTGGTTTTTAATACGGCCATGACGGGCTATCCCGAGAGTCTCACGGACCCGTCCTATAAGGGTCAGATTTTGGTCTCGACCTATCCGCTCATCGGAAATTACGGGGTGCCTTCCAAAGAAACGGAAAATGGCATCCCGAAATTTTATGAATCAGATCGTATCCATATTTCGGGTCTTATAGTCTCCAATTATTCTTTTGAGTATAGCCACTGGAATGCTGAAAGCAGCTTAAGCGATTGGTTGAAAGAGCATGAAGTCCCTGGAATTTATGACATAGATACCCGGGAACTGACTAAACTGTTGCGCGACAAAGGGCCTTTGTTGGGTAAGATTGTTGCAGACGACCAGGATGTGCCATTTTACAACCCCGATAATGATAATTTGGCTGCGATGGTCTGCACCACCGAAAAAGAGGTGTATGGCAATGGCCAACACAAAGTGGTGTTGGTAGATACCGGAGCCAAATACAATATTCTGCGTTGCCTGCTCAAACGTGACACAACCGTTGTACGGGTGCCCTGGGACTATGATTTTACTAATGATGAGTATGATGGCGTAATGCTGTCCAATGGTCCCGGAAACCCTGAGGTGTATGAGGCCACCATCAAGAATATTCAAAAAGCTTTGAAAGGGGATAAGCCCATTTTTGGCATTTGCCTGGGCAACCAGCTAATGGGCATTGCTGCGGGCGGATCTACCCATAAGTTGAAGTACGGACACCGGGCCCACAACCATCCGGTTCGCAGGTTGGGAACGGATACTTGTTATATTACCAGTCAGAACCATGGATTTGTGCTCGACACAGAATCATTGGCACAGGATTGGGAGCCTTTGTTTGTGAACATCAATGACGATACCAATGAGGGGATACGGCACAAAACCAAACCGTTTTTTTCCACCCAGTTTCACCCTGAGGCATCCAGTGGTCCAACTGATACGGAGTTTTTGTTTGATGATTTTATCGGGTTGATTGAAGCCTACAAGTCAAAATGATTTTGAAAAATAAACCCCCAAAAGCGTAAGCTTTTGGGGGTTTCTTTTATAGGGAATTTTCTACTTAAAGGCTTTCTTCTGTTACGGAGGCCTTCTTGAAACTGTTTTTAATGACACCTCGCTTAGAACTGCGGATGAACTGGATGATTTCATCCCGCTCTGGTGAAGCATTTAAATAGGTTTCCATGTATTCTGTGGCCTGAGAGGCATTCATGCCTCTTTGGTAAAATACACGGTAAGTATCATGAATGGCTTCGATCTGTTCTTTGGTAAAGCCACGGCGCTTAAGTCCGGTGTAATTAATGCCCATATAGGCGGCAGGCAATCCAAATACTTTGGTGAAGGGCGCCACATCGGTCAGCACACCCGCCATGCCAGAGACCATGGCATGGGTACCAATTCTTACAAATTGGTGGATGGCGCTTGATCCACCTATCACTGCCCAATCGTCCACAATTACTTCACCGGCAATCTGCACACTATTGGCAATAACACAATTGTTACCCACTTCTGTATCGTGTCCCAAATGCGTATAGGCCATTAACAAGGTGTTGTTGCCTACTTTTGTAAAACCTTTGGAAGCAGTTCCCCTGTTAATGGTGACGTACTCCCTAACGGTGGTATTATTGCCTATTTCAACCGTGCTGTATTCGCCCCTGAATTTCAAATCCTGAGGTATGGCAGCAATAACTGCACCGGGAAAAATCTGGCACTCTTTACCAATTCTTGACCCGGGATAAATGGTGGCATTGGCTCCAATCCACGTGCCATCGCCTATTATCACATCTTTATCAATTTTTACAAAGGCTTCTACTGTTACATTCTTTCCCAAAATAGCTTCAGGGTGTATTTCCGCACGCGGTGATATCAATTGCTCCATTCCCATGTTTTAGTTTATACCACAAAGAGCCGGGCTTTAGGCACAGCATGCCCAAACCGGCCAGAGTCTAGCTTGTTTATTCTTAAGGGTAAGACAATCCTGGAGAAGCCCACACGTACGCATGGTTGAAATTTAATTTTCTTTTTAGTAACTTATGGCTTAAAGATTTTTATAAGTTGCACCTAATCAATGAGTCATTCAATGAGAATACTAAGTGTTTTTTTTTGACATTTTGCTATTGGGCAGAGAGTAAAGGGCAGTCGAGTACACGTTTTGGCAGTGAGTGGCAATATGGATTTATTATTCCACATGCTGCTGATCTTAAGGGAGTAGCAGATAGTTACCCTGTTGGTTGGACGCTGTCGTGGCAAAGCATGGGTACTTCAAAACGTAACTGGGAGGCCTGTAATTGTTTTCATTACCTGGGGCTGCACTTGTCCTATATCGATTTGGGCAATAAGGATGTTTTGGGACAGGCTTATTCCTTTTCCGGTTCTTTCGAACCGGTATTGTGGAGGAACCACCACTGGTCGCTTAATTTGTCATCTGGCATAGGACTTGTCTATTTAAACCGCATTCATCATCCCGACACTAATCCGCTGAACAACTTTTTCAGTTCACATCTGAGTTTCTTGCTATTTGTTGCACCGGCTCTGGAATATAGATTGAGTGATAGCTGGGGGGCGCGATTATCTGTTAACTACAACCATATTTCGAATGGTGGACAAAAGCAACCCAACAGGGGTATGAACTTTCCTCAGGTGGGCCTGGGGCTGAACCATTTTCTGGACAAAAAAGATTTGCCCGAATACGAGGCGCTGGAAAATAGGAAACACTGGTTTTGGGGCATAGAAAGTGGTATTACAACGCGCAAAACAGGCAATGGTAATCGGCGCGAACCTTCTCTTTCTTTTGCAGGCCATGTATCCAAAGTGCTCAGTCGAGTCAACGGACTGGCGGCAGGTGCTGAGCTTGAACTGGATTATTCAGCAGGGGGGCACGAACAGCCCATTTCCGCTCCTTTTTTGGTCCACAGTTTTTTGCCGGGGCGCTTTGTGTTCAGTCAACGCATGGCCTGGTACCTGTCCAAGCCTGAGGACGTTTTTGAGAACTTTCGATTCTATCAACGCTACGTATTGATGTTTAACCTGATCTCAGGACTGGATATAGGGGTGTCGTTAAAGGCTCATGGACATACAGCTTCCAATATTGATTTTAGGCTAGGGTGGAGATTTGATCAATGACATGATAACAAATTATAAACATATGCAAGCGATCCTATTTATTTTCATCAGTTTGTGGGCTTTATCGTCCTGTGGCGTTGCTCACAAATCTGCAACCGATGCTCCGGGCCAGTCGGTTGAATTGGTGGCTGAGGACAGTCTGGCGTATGAGTTGTTGGTGCTGGACCCCAGATTTAACTCCTTTTTAATGACTCAACCGTCTGCTGAATTCTATTCACAGAGTTATTATGAAAACTGGAATCACCGCTATGTGCTGGAATGGAATAACCGACACCGAAATCCTTTCAGATACGGGGATTTTTACCAAACGGAAATTGATTATGATCCGCACGTGGATTATGGCTTAGAGCTGAATTATCAATTGTATTACTATTTTCTCTTTATTAGGCATAACTATGGCATAGAATTGATCAGGAGGCGCTAGTTTCCTGTGTTCATCGTTTTTTATATTTATTAAGACCGGATACAAATTATTTCTTATTTCTGCTAGTCATGAAGAATATCTAAATAGTTGCCTATTTTTATATTCTTATTTTTGGATATGTTTAAAAGTGTGCCATACTGTTTAAAACCGTGTTAATTGTCGGGTTGAGCTGTTTTGAGTTTTGAATTGATCTGAATGTTAGCCAAATGGATAAAAATGGTCGTGTTATGAAGAAGGTTATTCTACCCGCAGCGTTGTTGCTGGTGCTGTTAATCCTAGCAGTACACCTGTTTCATCGCCCGGAGTTGCCCAATCTGAGTCATTTGCAACTGCAGCAGCAATTTTCTGTAAAACCGGTCGCATCTGTCGACCATACCCAATTTGAGCAGCTGCAGAAGGCCTTTGCTACGCCGCAGGATGTAACCGAAGCGTGTATCGACTGCCACAATGAGCGGCATAAGGAGGTGATGGCTTCGAGCCACTGGAACTGGGAACGTATCTCCTATGTGGAAGGTCGCGGTATTGAACGCATGGGAAAGCAGAATGTGATCAACAACTTTTGCATAGGTACCAGTTCTAACGAGCAATCTTGTGCCAAATGCCACATTGGCTTTGGCATGTCTAATAACTTGTTCGATTTTAACAATGCCCGCAATGTGGATTGTATGGTCTGCCACGATCATAGCGAAGCTTATATTAAAGGGACTTCTGCGGCGGGGTATCCCGACCGGTCGGTCAATCTTTCACAAGTGGCACAAAGCGTCGGGCGCCCCGGCAATATTAATTGTGGCGCTTGCCACTTTTCAGGAGGGGGTGGCAACAACGTTAAACATGGCGACCTGGAAATGGCCTTGCTGGAGGCGGATCGTTCGGTGGATGTGCACATGGCGGCCAATGGTATTAATATGACCTGTGTGGATTGCCATGAAGCCGAGAACCACAAAATGAAGGGGACGCTTTATTCTGTTTCTTCTACCCATGTGAATAGACTGCAATGTTCTGATTGCCATAGCACGACGCCACACAACGACCGGATGCTCGACGTGCATACGGGAAAAATTGCCTGCCAGACTTGCCACATTCCCGAGTATGCCAAAGTGAACGCCACTAAAATGGCCTGGCGGTGGTCGGAGGCAGGGCATTTAAAAGATGGTGAACCCTACTCTGTAATGGATTCTATGGGTCGCGAGGTTTATTTGTCCATAAAGGGGTCTTTTGAGTGGGCCTCCAATGTGAAGCCGGAGTATGTTTGGTTCAACGGACATGCCACGCATTATATTCTGGGTGATGAGGTGGATACCATTCCTTTGCAGGTGAACAGGTTGTTGGGTGCTGCCAACGACCGGGACTCGAAAATCTATCCGGTTAAGGTGCACCGGGGTGATCAGATTTATGATCCCAATACCAAAATGCTCATTCAGCCCAAGCTGTGGAGCGATGCCAAAGGCGACAGCGCCTTTTGGCAGGATTTGGACTGGCATGAGGCCGCTACCGCCGGCATGCTAGAAGTTGGTTTGCCCTACAGTGGTGAATATGAGTTTATCCCCACTGAAATGTACTGGCCGGTCAATCATATGGTTTCTCCCAAGGCCGAATCTCTTTCCTGTGCTGAATGCCACACGCGGGATAACGGGCGACTGGCAGGATTGACTGATTTTTATTTGCCTGGGCGCGACCGGCATGCAGGTATTGACATCCTGGGAAAACTAATGATTTTTGGTGCCCTGATTGGTGTTATGATACATGCAATGGCACGCTTTATAATGGCCATTCGCAACAAGGAGATTGAGTCGGAGGATATCAACTATTAATTTTTGGGCTATGCAAAGAATATATATTTACAAACAGTTTGAACGTTTCTGGCACTGGACGCAGGCCATTCTGGTGTTGTTTCTGGCCATGACCGGGTTTGAAGTGCACGACTCCATTCATTTGTTCGGTTACGAAAATGCCGTTGTGTATCACCGGATAGCTGCCTGGATGCTGCTCGGATTGATTGTGTTTTCTATTTTTTGGCATGTGACGACCGGTGAATGGCGGCAGTACATCCCCTCTTTCTCTAAATTGTCGGCTCAAATCCGCTATTACACTATTGGCATGTTCAAGGGCGAGGCGCACCCAACGCACAAAACGGCCCGCAATAAATTGAACCCCTTGCAAGCGGTTACTTATTTAGGATTTAAGCTGGTGATGGCGCCATTGATTGTGGTAACGGGGATGGTTTACATGTTTTACCGCACCATTGATGCCAACGATATGGTGGTGGTCAGTGAAATACCCCTGGCATGGATTGCCTGGTTGCATACTTTTGGTGCCTACCTGCTCATGATGTTTGTTGTTATTCATGTGTATATGACCACGACCGGCTCTACGCCACTGTCCAATATAAAGGCCATGCTTACGGGCTATGAAGAGTTGGAACCAGTCGATGAAAATTCAATTATAAAAAATAAAGAAGCCCATGAAGCCTAATCAATACATGAATCCCTACTTAGCAGGTATCCTCCTGGGTTTGGTGCTGTTAGCTACGGTTTATATTACTGGTCGCGGACTGGGAGCCAGTGGTGCTGTTAAAAGTCTAGTGGCTACAGGTGTACAAGCCGCTGCGCCGGCCCATTATGAGTCGGCCGTTATTTATCAGGATTATGCCGCAGAACACCCCGATGGTTCTATGAAGTCGTGGTTGGTGTTTGAGGTGCTGGGGGTCATCATTGGCGCCTTTATATCGGGTGTTTTATCTGATCGAATTGGACTCAAACTGGAAAAGGGGCCCTCGGTGACCAATAAAACAAGGATTTTAACGGCCATATTGGGCGGTGCCCTGTTTGGTTTTGGCAGTCAACTGGGGCGCGGATGCACCAGTGGATCTGCACTGAGTGGGATGTCGGTGATGTCGCTGGGGGGCATTGTTACCATGATGGCCATATTTGGCGGAGCTTATGCTTTGGCCTGGTTTTTTCGTCGCCTCTGGCTAACTATAGATCGTTAGGTTAATAGATCATTAGGTGGATAGGCAAAATTAAATCCATGATATTCAGCCAGTTATACTTCTTTAATCAGCAAGTGCAAGTTATTTAAAATCAGCGACTTGCAAAACAATAACGAACGGTTAGTTAAGGTAAAATGATCTTAACAAAGACTGAAGAATTAGAAGTTTTCTTATTGATAGTTAAAATGATTGATTATGGGACCTTTAGTGCCGGACATTATAAGCAATGAATTCAATTTTCTCATAGCGCTGGTTATGGGTGTTGGGTTTGGGTTTGCTCTGGAGCAAGCCGGGTTTTCAAGCACCCGTAAATTGGTGGGCTTGTTTTATGGCTATGACTTTACCGTGTTGAAGGTATTCTTTACCGCAGGGGTTACCGCTATGATCGGTATTTTATTGTTGGGCCATTTTGGTCTACTCAATTTGGAGTACATCTTTGTGAATCCGTTTTTTGTGCGGTCGGCCATTGTGGGTGGACTAATCATGGGCGCCGGGTTCATTATTGGCGGCTTTTGTCCGGGTACCAGTGTCTGCGCCGCAGCCATTGGTAAGGTGGATGCCATGGCCTTTATCTTTGGCTCTGTGCTAGGGGTTTTCGCTTTTATGGAAGGCTATCCTTTGCTGGAAGATTTTTATCTGGCAGACAATCAAGGCGCGGTGCTCATTTTTGAATCTTTGGGCATTTCACGCAACATGTGGGCCTTGTTATTGACCATCATTGCGGTGGTGGCATTTATAGCCACTTCATGGATCCAGAGCAAGGTTACTGGTGAAAAAAACGAACTGGTAAAGGTAAGCAAAGCCAAAATAGCCGGATTTATTGCTATTCCTTTAGTGATTGTTTTGATAGTGATGATTACTCCTTCCAGGGATGAATATGTGATGGCCCAACTGGAAAAGCGGGCTGCCTCAGGTGAATGTCAGCCCAGCATCATTGATGCGGACAAGCTGGCCTATGAATTGATCAATAGTTATTTTGAATACAATATTATTGATATCCGGACTAAAGCTGAATACGATTCTTTTCATATTGCGACGGCCATCAACATTCCTTTGGAGAATCTGGCTCAACTCGAATACCGCCCCTTGTTCCGGCAGCGGGTGAAGACCAATGTATTTTATGGTGGCGACTTTGAAGATGCGAAACGGGCCTGTTTGTTGGCACGCTTTCATGGGGATGACAGTGGACTGGCTTTGCAGGAAACGGCTGAAGCTTTTCAGCAGCAGTTTTTCTTTCCGGCGGCTTTGCCGCTGGAGCCTACGCGACAGCAATTAACGGTGCGGACTTTCCGTGAAGATGCGGCACGAAAAATGGAGGAAATTCAAGCGGCGGTTTCGGCCATGTCTCAACCCATTGAGAAAAAAGTGCGGGTGGTTCAGGGCGGATGC
>DHVH01000142.1 GCA_002412555.1 Marinilabiliaceae bacterium UBA5213
CGGAAGATCTTCCGTTACATCCTTAATAATAAGTGATTTTACTCAGCGTCTGTGATAATGGTTGCTATCTCTTCTTGTGAGAGCGCTTTGTTAAAGAATCTCAGGTCGTCAAAATAGCTCAGGTCCGATTTGTGATCCCAATAGGCAAAATTAGGTGCCCCTGAGCCAATCGATATCGAGCTGCACCCGGTCCAGTCAATGGCAACGCCAGTGGCTGATACCAGTGTTTCAACCCCATTGATATATATGATGCAATTGGTAGTCGAAACGGTGAAGGCCAAATGCACCCATTCATCGGATGGCAAAGCAATGGTGCCACCATCGTTCCATACTTCGCCTTCTCCTGTGCCAATGTTGAGTTTAAAACGCTGTTCAGTAGCATTGCCTTCCCGGAAGAAGCGCAGACCTTTGGTTCGGTCCTCACCTTCAGGGCTTATAGAAATCAGACCTGCCCGTTCGGGATCGGGATTGGCTTTGTACCAGAATGCGGCACTAAAGGCATCCCCGGTCAATCCCGAAGACGGGAAGGTGATATATGCATCGGTGGCTCCTGCATAGGCATCGGAACCCATTTTTGCAACACCTGCAAAGCCTGGCGTGCCAACAAGGGCAGCTTCCATATCGCTGATAAGCTCTTTATAGTTGCCATCAAAAGGCATGTAGAAAATCTCTCCGTCATACTTGGCTTCATAGGCTATAGGCTGACCTTCGTCGGCCATCACCGTTTGAATTTCCTCTTGTGACAAGGCTTTGTTAAAGATTCGTAATTCGTCAAACAAACTCAGGTCGGAATTGTGGCCCCAATACACAAAGTTGGGAGCACCTGAACCAATAGAAATATTGGTAGTCCCAGTCCAATCAATTACATCAGCCATTAAAGCTGTTAATGTGGCCTCACCATTGATGTAGATAATGCATTCAGTTTCTGATATGGAGAAGGCGATATGAACCCATTGATTGTCAGAAATATCCAAAACAGGTCCATCATTCCATGTTTCCCCTGATCCTGTGCCAACGTTCAATTTAAAGCGCTGTTCAGTGGCATTGCCTTCGCGGAAGAAGCGCAGACCTTTGGTCCGGTCTTCTCCTTCGGGACTGACTGAGAGAAGTCCTGCTGCACTTGGATCAGCATTGGGTTTATACCAGAAGGTTGCACTAAAGGTAGTACCCTGGAGGTCATCCATGGGGAAGGTGATGTACGAATCGGTTGCGCCTGCATAGGCTTGTCCCGAGTATCCGTTAGCAGAAAAGCCAGGTTCACCCACGATAGTAGCATCCGTTTGCGAGATCAATTCCATGTAATCGCCATTGAAGGCCATGTAAAATACCTCTCCATCGTATTTGGCTTGATAAGGCGGAACCTTCATGAAATTCACTGTTGATGAAGTGGTTTTTCCCTCAATGTCTTTCGCTGATACCACCAGGGTATGTTCTCCGTTGGTGAGTTCTTCGTAAAGCAGACTGCCCACAAAGCGGCGATAATCAATAAAAGTATCATAAGAGGCAATCTCTGTACCATCAAGGGTAACCTTAACTTCGTCGATTTCAATGTCGTCTACAACTTCAAAACGGATGGTAATGGAGGTGACAGGCTCTGTCACCATTACTTGCGTGCCTTCAATCGGGTAGTTAATGGTCACCGTTGGCGCAGATTCATCCGGCCCGGCATCTACCGGGGAAATATCGTCAATGCCATCATTGCAGGCTGTAAAAGTAGCCGTTAGCAAAGCGATGATTGTTAGAAATATTTTGAATGTCTTCATATTTTACTGTTTTTATCAGTTGAATAGTCATTAGTTTCGATTTCTTAAAACCGGGAATTGGTCTACCTGAGCTTGTGGATATGGCAGGAAGATGTGGGCTGCCGTGAAGGTTCTGCCTTCATAGCTTAGAACGTTGAATTGCTCCAGACGTACCATGTCGTAATACCTGATGCCCCATTCCATGGCCAATTCCGCAAATTTCTCATCCATCACCTGTTGGGTGGTCACGCCACTGATTGGGGTAAGACCTGCACGGTCGCGTACCAGGTTTACTGCCTGATCGGCTGTCATTACTGAGCTGCTGGCACCACGGGTTAGCGCTTCGGCATGCATCAAAAGGATTTCTGCATATCTGATAATGGTGAGATTTTTATTGGTGCCATAGCTATTACGTCCTGGTGTTAGCTGATCCGAAGGCAAATAATGCTTTCCGCTGGAAAAAAGGCCTCTGGGAAAGTTGTTGATCACATCGCCTGAGGGTGTTGTGTTGCTGATCCATCCTGGGAGTGTGGCATAAGCTGCATCTTTTTGAATTTCTTCAATGCCCCTGTTGGTAAATAATACGCTGGTTTCTAACCTGGTTCGTTCACCACGGTCCAGCATGAATTTAATCCAGGTTAAACTGGGCTCGTAAAAGCCCCAACCATCACCTGCGGTAGTCACTTTGGGCGACCAGCCCTGTGGGCCATAAAAACCAAATTCATGCCTCATGATATCACCGGAGCCTTGGCCGAAATCGGAATATTGGAGTTCCAGGATGTTTTCGTTGTTTAGTTTACCGGGAATTTTGAAGAGATTATAAAAGTCCGTTTCCAATTCGAATTTGTTGGATGCAATGATTTGAGAAGTGGCATCTGCTACTTTTTGGTATTGCTTTGCTTCCAGATTAGCAATGGCCTTGATAGCCTGGGCCGTATATCTGGTAACTCCGCCGCGGATGTCGGTTCTCTGGTTGGGGTGCAAATCCGGCAAATTGGCAATGGCCAAATCCATTTGGTCTGAGATGTGCAGCATCACTTCGTCCTTCAATGTAGGTTCCATGGTTAGCAAATTGGCCGGGTCCGAACTGGTGGGTAGGAAAACATCTCCCCACACCCTTGATAGTTGAAGCAGTAACCATCCTCTCAACACCCTTGCTTCAGCAATGTATTGATTGCCCAGCTGCGCTGAGGCACCGTTAGTCACGTATATTTCAACCTGTTCCATGGCCGAATGGGCTGCAAAAATGTCTTTGTAAATATTTTGCCATAGTGAGTTATACATCCAAAAACCTCTGTTGTAGTTGAATTTGTCGGTCTCGGCATAATCCTGTTGATCGCCCAAGCCACCGTGATTAACATCATCGCCCCTGACAGCAATTAGTGGGTGATCTTCCCAGCCTCGGGATTGGAATTCTGCATAGGCACCTAAAAGAGGTTGAATCATATTTTCAGATACACTATAGTCCGTTTCCTCCGTGAAAATCCTGTTTTCTGCAGGTTCATCCAACAGATCGTGACAGCCAGATACAGAAAGCATCAGACCGATGGAGACGGAGAGCATTAATATATATTTGAATAGTTTCATAATAATCGTTTTTGAGGATTAAAATTTAATGTTTAGACCAACGGTATAAACCGCCGGTATGGGGTAGGTCTGACGATCAATGCCATCTGCTACCTCAGGGTTGAAACCATTGTATTTAAATAGGGTCAAGGGCCTTTCGGCAGTCGCAAAAATTCTAGTTTCGGGAATGCCATTACCCAACAACTCTTTTCCTTTAATGGTATAGCCCAATTGGATGTTTTGAATCCGGAAGAAAGAACCATCTTCCACAAAATAGTCGCTCATTTTTTGGTTCCATCCTTTTCGGAGTCCTGCAGATGAAGGGTATTTGTTGGAAGTTCCTTCACCGTGCCAACGATTGGTGGCTAAATCAGCATCCAAATTTCCATCGGCGGTCCAAATTATCTCACCCCTTTTTCTGTTGAGGATTTTATTGCCAGTCTGGCCCACAATATTCACTGAGAAGTCTATATTTCTATAATTTAATCCCAGGTTGGCGCCATAAGTTAATGAAGGGAAGTAGGACCCAAGAACCACGCGATCGGCATCATCAATTACGCCGTCGTTGTTCTGATCTTTGTAGATGAAATCGCCGGGTACCAAACCGTTTGCTACAGCAATCGGGTCTGCTGCAATCTGGGCATCGTTCTGGTAAACACCTTGTACTTCGTAACCAAAAAAGGCCATTAGGGGTTCTCCTACAATGGACCTTTGTCTGAATTCTGCTGATCCTCCATCAATATACTCCTGACCGTATAAATAGAGTACTTCATTTTTTAGGGTAGCCAGGTTTCCGCTGATGCTGTAAGACAGATTGTTGTTTAGCTGGTCGCGCCAGGTTAAAATCAACTCCAATCCCGCATTCCGTATCTCTCCAACGTTGCGCAAAACCGTCTGCCCAATGGATGGTATGCTCACATAAATGGCCGCATTTTTGGTGTCTCTTATGAAGTAGTCAATATCGGTGGATAAGCGATTGTTAAGGAATTCTGCTGTTATACCAACATTGGTTTCTTCCGTCAACTCCCATTTTAAGGAGGAGAAAGTACTTTGGGCAATTGTTCCTGTCACCAATTGATCATTAATAGCGGTATTTACTACACTGGTTGTAGCTGCTCCGTCACTGGGTTGGATTTTATCGTTCCCGAGTCTTCCCCAACTGGCGCGAAGTTTTAGAAAATTGATGGCGTAAGTGTTTTGCATAAAACCCTCTTCTGATAGCACCCATCCTAAACCAACTGTTGGAAAGTAGCCCCATTTTTCCTGATATTTTGAGCTCCCATCGGCTCGCATGGTACCATAAAGCAAATATCTGTTGTCGAAGTTATAGGCTACCCGACCAAAATAGGACAATCCGTATTGTCTGAGTCCTCCATCTCCCACGCTGGTCTCAGGTTTGGTTTCGGCCTGACTGATGTACCATGCCTGTCTTTGTTCGTGTGGGAAACCCAGACCACCTGCCCATAAGCCTTCATATGCCTCATCTCGGAAGGAGGTTCCTAACATGGCAACGAGGTTATGCTGATTGGCATTTAGTGTGTAAGTTAAAATATTGTCCCAGTTCTGATTGATCCAAACCGATGAGGTTTTGTTAATGGTCGATTCTTCTCGCTGAGCCCCACCGGATATAAAGTAAGGTAATCCGACATTGCGCTGGGTCAATGAAGTAAAGGCCTGGCTGTAGGATGTTTTAATGGTCAATACCTCAGGGATCAGGTCCAGTTCAGCATAGAAATTAGCGTTTAGCTTGCGTATTTTTTGTTGGTTCTCCGTATAGTTCATGGCCGGAAAAGGGTTTTTGCCATCCCGGTAACCTAAAAGCTGAGCGCTGGAGTATTTTTCTGGCCAGGCAGCTTCATTCATTTCATCGTACACCGGCATAATGGGTATGGCGTAATAGGCGGTATGCCATGCGCTGTTATCTTCCAAATGCTTGGTGGCATTGCTGAAAATCATATTACCACCAACAGTAAGGCGGTCGTTAACGTTGTAATCTAATTTTGAACGTAAATTAAATCGTTCATAATCGTTTTTCATGTCCAGAACGCCTTCCTGAGCAAAATAATTAGTACCCAAGGAATAGGCTGCGTTTTCGCCACCACCGGTCACATTCAGGCTGTGGTTTTGGATGGGTGCCGGACGAATAATCTCATTGTACCAATCGGTATTCACGTTCGGTACATTTGGGTTGATGCGGCTTCGGCCATACCTTTGCATGGCATTGTCAATGTAGGCGATATCCGTTGGGGAGCCTGATTCTAAGGCCATTTGGGTAAACTGCTCAGAGTTGGCCATTTTTAATATGTCCTGAGCTACCTGGTACCCGTAGTAGCCATCGTAGGTAATGACGGATTTTTGATTGATGCCGCCCGATTTGGTTTCTATCAATACCACGCCGTTAGCAGCCCTTACGCCATAAATAGCAGCAGCAGAAGCATCCTTTAAAATAGATATGGACGAAATGTCAGCCGTATTCAGAAAATCAATATTGTCGAAAAACATGCCATCTACCACATATAAAGGGGCTTCGTTGCCTTGTCCCGGATAGGAACCGATACCTCTTACACGGATGGTAGGGGCTGCACCTGGTGCACCACTGCTTACCACCTGTAAACCAGCTACCTTGCCTTGCAAGGCCTGCATGGCCTGACCCGTAGGTGTTTTTTCAATTTCCTCTGATCTGATGGTAGAGATGGCTGAGGTTAAATCGCGTACAGGTATTGAGCCATAGCCTATAACAACGACTTCGTCGAGACTGGAGACTGAAACCTGCATGACCACATTGATTAGGGTCTGGTTGTTAATGTTAATGACATGTGACTCAAATCCTATAAAGCTGAAAACCAGATTGACACCTGATTCAACTTCCAGACTGTATTCTCCGTCAATGTTGGTTATGGTTCCATGGCCGGTGCCCTCAACAACAACGGACACACCGGGGAGCGGTAAGCCGTCGTCTGCGGAAATGATTGTTCCCGAGATTGTTCGGGTTTGAGCAAAGAGCCAGGTAGTAGTTCCAAATAATAGAATAAGGAAAAGGCCCCTTAATAGTGTTGCTTTTCTCATAGTGATGTGGATTTAAAATTATTACATTTTAACAATAGGACAAATCTATTAACACATTGCAACGATGTCCAATAAACGACCTAATCAAAACTTTCGTCCTGATATTTGTCATTACATCACTGTTTGCTCATTTTTGTGTAAGTGGCAGATTATGAGTAGATACTGATTAGGTAATCAATCAAATTATCTTCGTGGTTGAGGTCGAGTTTTTTCCTTAGCCTATATCGTTTAAGCTCAAGACTGCGTACGGAGACATTCAATAAGGCGGCTAGTTCCTTGGTACTGAGGTTCATTTTGAGAAAAGCGCAAAAACGAAGGTCATTGCTGGATAAGTGAGGGTGCTTTTCACTGAGATTTTCGTAGAATTTGGAATTGATATGGTTAAAATTTGTTTCAAATAAAATCCAGTCGTCGTTGTTCGTGAGATTGGAGTCAATGAGCCTGACCAGCTTAGAGATGGTAGCTTTTTGCGTCTCCGGAGTTTTTTTGATACCGATGATTCCTTCTTTGAGCGATTCAAGCAATTGGTTTTTATTGGCCAAACGCAAAGCAGAACTGCTTATTTCGTGACTTTTGTTAAGGACTTCTTGTTCCAGCTGCTCTTTTTCTAGCGACATTAGCTTCTGCTCAGAAAGCATTTTTAGGTGCTGAAGCTCTTTTTGCTGCAGCGACTCCAGTTCCTTTTTCTGTTTTTGAAGGTGGGTTTTGTGCAGCAAAAGCGAAACTTTAAGCAATAATAGAAGGAGCGCCACATAACCTGAAAAGGCCCAATTTGTTAGGTGCCAGGGCTTTTTAATACGGAATTTAAAAAGTTGCTTTTCCGAGTTGGGGTGTGACGCCATCCTGACACAGAATTCATAGTTACCTGGGGGCAGGTTGTTGTAACTTTGATGACCGATGGTTTGCGTGGCCAACCAGGTCTTATCCAATCCCTTTAATTTAACCTGGTACAAATGGGGTAAGGCATTGTAACTGGCATTGGTAAATGTGAAATGAATGTTGTTTTGTTTGGCATGGAGGGTGTGGAACTGGGTGGAGTCCGTTGATAACTGGATGGATCGTCTGGCATTACTGGTTTCTGCAACTACTTCGGTTAAGTGGATTCTGGGTTTCACTTCTGGTTGGTTGGCCAGCGATTCATTCGAGAACAAAACCAGTCCGTTGTCCATCGTTAAGGAAGAAATGTGTCCTAAACTTGCAATGTTTTCATAGTTTTCAATGATCAAGTCGCTGGGGGTCATGAAGCTGCTGACTTCTGAGAGATTAAACTCAGAGTCGATCTGATAAAGATTTGCCCTGTCGCTCGAAATAAACCAATAATGATCGCGTTCAACCTCAATGATTCGGTAGAAGCCTGCATATTCCGCCAGTTGTTGATTTATTTTTTCAAAAGGAACAATTTGATCGTTTAATTCATCGTAGGTAAAGATGCCAGCTGAGGTTGTGAATACAATTCGGCCACGAATGGTGAACACATGAATGTTGTAATCTTCTGGAAAGCCTTCCTCCTTACCGTAATAAACCACTCGTTTCAGTTGTGGGGAGTTGACCTCCATAATAACTTTATAAACACCCTTTTGATTGTGTGAAGCCCACACCACATCCTGTGAATGTACGGCCACAAACCTAACCGGTTCCCCAAATCCTTGCGCATGGTGTGAAAATACCCATTGCCCACTGGGCTCTTTATTATAAAACGCCAGTCCAACGTAAGTCCCTTGTACCATCCAGTCACTATTGATGGGCTTAAGACTCCACCCTCCGGCGACCGGGGAGGCCAAACGAGGCGCCTGGCCGGGTCTGTCAATGATAAAGGTGCCATTGTTATGGCCGCAGAACAGCTGGTTGTCATGGATGCTTAAGTCCCAGACCTGGCCTTGGGTGCCTTCGACAAAAGTAAAATGACTTTTAGAGGAATGACTTTGGCTTACCGGCGTGTAAAACAGGCCATGGTTGGTGCCGATATATAAATAGGGACCAAAAAGGGTGGCATCGTATGATGCGCCTAGCTGTCCGGAAATATCCGCAATATACCTGAATGGCGAGTTGGTGTTCACATAGGTCAGGCCATTGTCCAGGCCCAGCCAGACATTCTGGTCTATGTCGACCAGCATACTTAAAATGGTGTTGTTGTTAATGCCTTGCGACATGTTCAGGTGTTCCAGTATTTCACCCTTTTGATTGACTACTATGGCACCATCCTTAATGGTGCCGAACATAATGGCAGAGTCGTTAAGCTGTACACTCCTGTTGAGTTGGTTTTTTTTAAGAAATTCAGAAGCTTCACAATTCCAGTACTCCCAATCGTTATCTGTCCTTTTAAACAAGCCGTCCAGAGTGGTTCCGGCAATTTCATCCTTACCCAGAGAAAACCAGGCAAATACTCTCGACTCCTTAAAGGTGGCACCTCCGTCTATGAGCGTATATTCGCCGTTTTCATAAGCGTACAGGCCCATGTCCTGAAGATGAACAGCCATTTTCCCCTTATGCGTCATCAAATATAAAAGGTAAGAGGGACCGGTGTTTGCAGTCAGCGTCCCGTTTTCATATTCGTATATGGTCGTGAAAGATTGGAATAGAACTACATTGTTTTGAATGGTGATTTGCCAAATTTCCTCATTATTGGCAATTTTTTGGGGTAATGAATCTGAAAGAGAAACATATGCAAGTGCACCCGTTTTTTCTACTTCAAAAAAACCAAACTCCTCATATCCGCCTACATAAATTTTCCCACTGTTGTCGCTCACAACAGCCCTCACTGGCAGCCGGCTTGGTAAAGGGTAGGTCTGCCATCTGGTGCCATCAAAGCTTAAAAGCCCTTGATTGTTACCAATGTATATAATGCCGGTTGTTGAGTCCTGATGAATATCCCAATTTTGACTATGGGCATTGTATTCACCCTTTGAGTAGTTTTTAAAAAAATAATTGCCCATAAAAAGAGGGTCTTGTCCGGCAGACGGGGACAAGAAGCCCAAAAACAGCACTCCAAAGAAAACCGTTATGCAAGTACATTTCTTAATTTGGTATGGGACTGGACTTTTCATAAACAGTCGGCTAAACGAGTTGGTGGCATCCTAAATTTATTTTTTGGATAGCCTAAATTACTATTTATCGTTCTTTAATCCAATGGTTAATAGTTGTTAATTAAATAAAAAGCTGCCATGGAAGGCAGCTTTTTGACGCATTAGAGTTTTTGAGTAAGCACTTAGCTCCATAATCCATCGGGATATTCCCCTTTTTGGTGCAGTGCAGTGAGCGAGGCTTGCACCATTGGCTTGTCCTCCTGATAGGTAACGCCAAACCATTTGGCAGGTGTGTTGATGATTTTGACGCTGGCTTCGCCTGCTTTAACCATGTTGTCGGCCGCGATGTTGAAATAGTATTCCGACTTTAATTCAGATCCTTTTTCATCCAGAAAGCGTTTAAACCCATTTTCTAAATAATTGAAAAACTCGGGTTTAAAAATCCAGAAGTTCATAGACACAGGCTCCTCGCCTGTTAGCGCTTCCTTGTGGTCGTCCTCGTAGAAATAGATTTTGTCACCCTCTTTGCCAATTTTGGTGCGCTCGGTTACCTTGGTCAGGTGATTGTTGGCATCTGCGGCGCAAACGCCCCGTGAAACGGTGCCGTGGTCTGATAGCGTATTTTTTAACGCATAGCCAATCATGGCATATTCATTTACGTTTTTGCTGTTATTGATAAATTCGACGGCTTGGGCATAGGCGTTTTTGCCATAAAAGTCGTCGGCATTGATTATGGCAAACGGCGTAGTAATAACGTCTTTGGCCATTAGCATGGCATGACCCGTTCCCCATGGTTTTTGGCGGTCTTGAGGGATGGAGAAACCCTGTGGAACTTTATCAAGGCTTTGGTAGACATATTCCGTTTCAATCTTTCCTTTTAAACGTGGTTCAAACTGATCTTTGAAAGCCTGGGCAAAGTCTTCCCGAATGACAAAAACGACTTTGCCAAAACCAGCACGTATGGCATCAAATACCGAGTAGTCGATGATCGATTCGCCCTCAGGGCCCAATCCGTCCATTTGTTTAAGGCCGCCGTAACGGCTGCCCATGCCGGCAGCCAAAATGAGAAGTGTTGGTTTCATAGAGTTAATTATTAACAGTAAAAAATACTTTTATTTATTTTATGCTACAAATGTGCAAATATTTTGTAGTTTTTCAAAATTACTATAATGTAGGGTCGTCTTCTCCTATTTAATTCTATTTGTTTTGGTTTTGAAAGTCTTTTACAATGCCGGCAGTGAGCCAGTTGGCGAGGGCCTGGCGGTTGGACTCCACTACGAATCGCTGCTGGTCGCGAAAGTTGCGAATATTACCCAGCTCAATAAACACCGCTACCGGATTGGTGTGTTTCAGCATGTATAGATTGCGGTGAGTAACCGTGCCGGAAAATCCCCGCCGGGGTTGATGTCTTCTGTAGTTCTCTTCAAAGGTCTTGCTGATGGTCAGGGCCATTTCTTTGCCTTTGGGACTGTTTTCGTGGTGGTAGAAAAACACATCCAATTGCTTGTTTTGACTCCGACTGTCCAGATGGATTTCAATGCAGCGTTGGTAGGTGGCACTTTCTTTTTTGGCCAATTGATTGATGGCTGTAGCTCGTTGTTTCAGTCGGGTTAGCTGATCCAACGGAATGACTTGCCCAAGAACCGTTTCGTGCTGGTCGGGCACCAGGTATGCCCCCGATCGGATGCCATTGACCGAATCCTGCACAATAACATGCACCGTTGCGCTTTTTTCCATCAGGTTTTTGGCGAGTCGGAGGGTGATGTCATAGGCGTATTCATCCTCGTACAACTGGTGCTCACCATATTGGCCTATGGCGCCCGGATCAGGGCCTCCGTGACCACTTACCAGGAAGAAAACAGCCCCTTTTAAATCACTGTCACGGATTTTTAAATTCTGGTGTTCCGGTCCAAATAGGGGATCAACCCATTCAACAGCGAGTACGGGCACCAGATATTCCTTGTGCAAATATAAATTGCCATTGGGGTCGAACCGTCCTGCATTTATTTGTCGAAACCGCTCCCCTTCATTGGCCGGATCCAAATTGTGGCGCCGCAAAAAGGCCCATATACCTTCGCCTTCCTGAGGTTTTGACAGAAGGAAAGTTTCAGCAGGTTGTGCAGAAATCGATTGAAAAAAGCATAGAGAAAGTATACCGATTAAAAGAATGCGCATGAAACAAGGTTGTAAAATGCAAAAATAATGTATTAATCGGGATGTAAAGAATTGTTAGCGCGCAAATGCCATGTTTTTTAAGGGAGCAGTTATTATTTTTTTAAGCGAACGGAACTTTTGAAACCTCAATTTATAAAAGCTGAGTTGAATAATGCCCCAAACTGGGTTTTGGTTTTTCGCTTCTGCATAGTAATTAGCCAGCATCGACATTTCAATAGGTGTGCCCCCCAGACGCCTGAGATTTGAGAAACCATTGCGTCGGGTTTTTGTACTGTTGAATTGGATGCGGTTGATGTCCACCAGACAAAACGCATAACCATTTTTGATTCTATTAACCAAAACGTTGCCCTGTCCCAGATCGAGGTGTCGTATGCCCTGTTTATGCAGGACGTTACAGGCATAATTGGCAAAATCCCTTATTATGGTCTCTTTGCCGGGCAAGTCGTGGTTAAATACCTTGGCCAAGGTGAAATCGTGCTCCTTGTATAGGGAAATGTAGTAACTCCTGTTAATAAAACCTCGTTGATTGCGATCTTCGATCCAACAAACTGGCTCCGGAGTTGCAACGCCCATTTCCTTTAATTTGAAAGCATTGTAATAGCTTCTTTTGGCTTTGCTGTCGCGTATATAGGCATAGGCAAAACGGTTGATAATATTGGGTTTTCCATATGATTTTACGCAAAGCTTCAGGCCATTTATTTCAATGACTTTTACTTCGTTACGAATTTTATAGATGGTGGTGCCGCTGTTGGCAAAAATGTGGGAGATCCGCGGCAGGATCTCCTCCAACTCTCCAAAGTTGGGATTTAAGATGTAACTCAGCATGGTACTTATTTTTATTGTATGAATACAATATTAGGCCATTGGGTGTTTAAAATGCTGGTTTAAAATGCTGAAGTGTTTAATTTTAGGGATGGATTGGATACAAAAGTCATTATGGCTTTTGTATCCAATGGTATAACTCAATAGTAAGGCATTAAAGCAGATTACCTTCAATAATTAGAAATTTATTTGAGAAGCGGAGTGATTATTTCTTCATAGTCGCTGGCTACCAGTCGAAATACACTCAGACTAACACCATGCTCCAATTGCGAAAACTGATCGTAGTTGGTCCATGAAATATAGGTGAGACCGTCATCTTTTTCGTAAACGGCTACGCGGCAAGGCAGCATGGCCATGTTAAAGCGGTCGTTATCGCTGGCAAGTATCTCTTGGGCCCGCCCACCATGGCATAACTCGATGATTTTGGCAGGAGCTACCTCTACTCCGGCCTTAAGCATGTTGGCTTGCATGTCGTGTACAATAGGTACAACATAGCCTAAATGTGCTGCATTGGTCTGCAATTGCTCCACCGTCTGGTTAAAATCTAAGCGGCTTTCGCGCTCCGACAGAATAGAAGTATCGTTTGTTGGTTGACAGCTTGTGATGCCCACTAGGATGGACAAAAAGACCATTAGTGAAATTTTCGTCTTCATGGTTTTAGTATTTTATGTGTTACTACATTAAAACAAACCAAGCGGTAAAAGGTTGAAAATCTTGTAGGTTGCTGCTACTTTAGCCACTGGTCGAGCCAGCCTGCAAACTCCCTCTGCCACAAAATACCATTCTGAGCCGAAAGTACCCAGTGATTTTCTTCTGGGAAATAGAGGAATTTGGCCGGAAGATCTTTGATGCGTGCAGCGTTGAAGGCACCCATTCCTTGCGTGTAAGGAATTCTAAAATCCTTTTCAGAGTGAATCACCAGCATGGGCGTGTCCCATTGATCGACAAAGAGGTGAGGGGAGAAAGCGTATTGTTTATTGGGATGCTCCCAATAAGGCCCGTCCAGATCCCAATCCACAAAGAACATTTCTTCGGTTGTGGTATACATCATATCTGTATTGAAAATTCCACAATGAGAAATGAAGGCCTTGAAGCGTTTCTGGTGGTTACCGGCCAACCAAAATACCGAAAAGCCACCGTAGCTGGCGCCTACAGCTCCCAGCCGGTCTTCATCTACAAACGGCTCCTTGGCCATAGCGTCAATGGCGCTGAGGTAGTCCTCCATGTTTTGTCCCCCGTAATCACCACTGATCTGCTCATTCCACTCCGTGCCAAATCCGGGTAATCCGCGGCGGTTGGGTGCTACAATAATGTAATCATTGGCAGCCATCATCTGAAAATTCCAGCGATAGCTCCAGAACTGACTCACGCCGCTCTGCGGGCCGCCCTGACAATATAGGATGGCTGGATATTTTTTGTTGGGGTCGAAGTTAGGCGGGTAAATGACCCATACCAGCATTTGTTGGTTGTCGGTAGTGGTGACCCATCTTTCTTCAACCTTGCCTAAACTTAACTGGTTTAGTAAGGGTTCATTGAGGTTGGTGAGATTGGCCGTTGAGCCATCCTGGATGCCAATGCGGAAAAGGTCGGCCGGTGCACTCATGCTTACGCGTGTGGCAATCAAGGCATCGCCGGTATGCGTTACATCGTTGAAATTGTGCTGCCCTTCAGTTACTTGATTGATGCTGCCATCGCGCAGGCTCAACAGATGTATCTGATAGGTGGCTTGCACATTGGAGGTAAACCAGATGAATTCCCCGTTGCGGTCCCACGCCGGAGAACCCACATTATGGTCGAAATGCGTGGTCAGGTCACGCTTTTCACCCGTTGCCATAGACATGAGAAACAAACGGTTTTTGTCCGCTTCATAACCGTCCCGCGCCATACTTTCCCAAATCAATTGGCTGCCATCGGGCGAAAATATCGGATTTTTATCATAGCCCGGCATGCCTTCGGTAAGGTTGGTCGTGGTTTGCGCCTCAAGGTCATACAGATAAAGGTCCGAATTGGTAGAAAATGCATATTCCTTACCGTTAAGTTTTTTGCAGGTGTAGATAAGTTTTTGTCCGTCGGGCGACCAGGCCAGCTGCTCCATACCGCCAAAAGGCTCCAGCGGCGCATCAAAGCGCTCGCCCTCCATAATATCTGTGCCCTCTGTGATAAGATTGCTACCTTTATAGGGCGCAATAAACAGATGGCTGTAAGTGTAATCGTGCCAGTTATCCCAGTGGCGGTACATTAAATCGGTTTCAATGCGCGCATTGGCCAGTGGCAAGTCGGGGTGTAAATCGTTGACTGTTTGGTCTAGCTTAACCGGTTTAGAATAGGCAATATGTTTTAAATCCGGAGCATACAAATAGCCTGTAATGCCACCTTCAACGTTGGTAATTTGTTGTCGCTGACTGCCGTCAGGGTTCATTTCCCATAACTGAACAGAACCCGATTCAGAACTTACAAAAGTGATTTTGGTGCCGTCGGGACGCCAGGCAGGTTGACCTTCATTCACGTAGGTGTTGGTGATTTGCGTGGGTGTGCCGCCTTTGGTCGGCACGGTGTATAAATCGGTGTAGGACCGGTTTTCTTCAATATGGATATAGGTTACGGAGTACAACACCGTGGTGCCATCGGGGGAGATTTTGGCAGAGCTCAGACGGCCAAAGGACCAAAGGGCTTCTGGCGTCATGCGCTCGCTGCTGAGTTGTAGGTCGCGATTATGGTGTGATCCTTTTTCAGGTTCTTTGGATTTAGTGGTGCAGGCTGTGGTCAAAATTATTAAGGTTAGTAGTCCGCAGAATAATTGCTTCATGTTATATAATTTAGTGAAATACGGGTGAATGATAGGTTCTCAGCAACTCTCAGAACATGAAACTTCCAAACAGTTTCTTGTTCTCAAAAATAGCTATTATCTTTAAAGGTAGCAAAGAGTATATGATTTTGACAGTGTCAACAATACAGAATCGCAATTGGTAATGGTAAGCCAGTCCACTGATAATAAGAAAAACTTGGATTATTTCAATTGCGAAAAAGGGGTTGAGTTGAATACGATTAATGATTTTTTTCTGTAGCTGAAAGTGTTCACAAAAAACATTTTCATCATTTCTTCATTTTTCGTAATTAATTTTACCTTCATTAAACTAAAGCGTAAAGTGATATGCAACATTTTTATGGAGGGTTTTTAGTCCTTCTGTTAGTGTTATCTGGAGTAAGTGTCACAGCTCAGCAGCAAGAGGCTGAGAAAAAGGAGACAACTCAGGAAGAGAGGGTCAATCCATCTTCCACGGCCCAGCCCGCAGTTGAGCGTCAGGAGCAGAAGGATAGGCGAGAGAATGATCTTCCGGCAGACAAGCCGAAGACAAATGTAAAAGAGGTGAAAGGTGCCAGGCCTGAGATCAATAGGGATCGCAAAGGTGCCCGACCCCAGATTGAGCGTCCTGCTGGCGCCGGGCGTCCCGCGGGCGCTGGTCGCCCGGGAGGAGTTGGCAAGCCTGATAAACCTGGTAAACCAACCAAACCGAACAAACCCGGGAAGCCGAATTGAAGGTAATTGGAAACTGTAATTATGAGGAGAGGCCTTTTAGTCCTTTTGATTTGTACCGCATCATTTAATTTGTGGGCCGCTCAGTCAGCCGACAGTACGGTTACGGATGTCACAATAAAAACAGACTGGCGGTCCCTTTATTTGGGAACGAGCTACGGCAGTGATCTGCTCTATTCGGGTTATTCCTTGTCAGGAAAAAAGGCTTACTACTCCTTAGATCTTTTGTACAGTCTCAATAAAGAGTGGAGTGCCTCAGCCTCTATCTATAATTTGGAAGGCGCCAAGCCTTCCATTGCCTTTTACGATGTGGCGGTGGGTTACCGTCGTTACTACAATTCATGGTTGGACGCGGGCGCCTCGCTTTCAGCGTATTTTACCAATCCTTCTATTCAGGATGCTTACTTTGGCAATTTTGCCTATCTGACGCTGACCGGCGGTCTTGACTGGCGTATTCTTTATTCCCGATTGGTATACAGTGCCCTTTTGGATGATTCTGGAAGCCACTACCTGCAGTTGAAAAACAGTCACTATTTTTCGACCAACGATTTTTGGGAGGGTACGGCTTATATGGATTTTAACCCCACTTTAAATTTTGTGTATGGCGACAGGTATAAATTGGTCACCACCACAGGTGGTGATCAAACCAATCCGGGAGGTGATTCAGAGTCCATCCAAAGCTTTGACAGCATTTTCGGTCTCATGGATCTGGAGATTTCTGTCCCCATAGCCTTTAACCATACCCATTTTAGTATTGAGGCAGAACCTTTGTATTATATCCCCATTCATAAAGATCCTGATTTTCCTGCAGAAAATGGCTTGTTTTTCTTCGTGAATTTGTATTTTAGAATCTTTTAGAGACTAAACCCATGAACACCCTGATAGTGGAGGATAACAAAGAGTTGGCGCTGGAAATGGCAGATTATCTGCGGAAGGAGCGGTTTGTTTGTGAGGTAGTGCATACCGGCGGTGAAGCTTCTGAGCTGATTGCTGTCAATCAGTACGACTTTCTGTTGTTGGATTTAGGCTTGCCCGACTATGACGGATTTGATTTGATTACTGAGGCAAAAAAGGAGGGTAGTGAAGCTGCCATTATCATTATCACTGCCCGGGGTGATGTGGCAGATAAGGTGAAAGGGCTCGATTTGGGTGCGGATGATTATTTATCAAAGCCCTTTGCCTTGGTGGAGTTGCTGTCACGCATGCACGCTGTGGCCAGACGCAAATTCAAAATGGATACCAATGTCATTTTGTTTGGTGGATTTGAGATGGATGTAAATGCCCGTGTGGTCCGGTTTAGCGGAGGGGACGTGGATGTTACCAGAAAACAATTTGACTTGTTGCAGTACCTGGTGATGAACAGGAACCGGTCACTCTCGCGCATACAGTTGTATGAGCATATATGGAGAAATACGCTGGATGACCAGTACGATAGTAATTTCATTGATGTACATATTAAAAACCTGCGAAAGAAAATGGCGGAATACGGGCCAGTGGATTGGTTGGTGACGGTTCGGGGAGTAGGCTACAAAGCTGTATTCTAATGGTTCTGATATTTTTTATCAAAGAAAAATAATGTAGTTTTAGAAAGAATCAAAAAATAGAGTAAATGCGCCTACAACACAAACTGGCATTGGCCAATTTGCTTTTTAAGATTGCGTTCATGGGTCTGTTTTTAGCAGTGACCCCGTGGTTGTCAGAGCGTGTGAATTTGTACCAGACCGACAATGTGTTGATTGAAAAGCGGGAAGAGGTCATAGACCTGATCTCTGAATTGGGCGTGGAGCCCTTTTTAGTGGGTGAGTCGCAAGACTTCTTTGCCAGTTACAATATATTAAAAGAAGAGTTTATTAGTCTGGAACAGGTTGATTTGGATGAAGACTGGAACTTTATTGAAGTCACCCCGCGCAGCATTGATGATGAAGTAATTGAATACAGGGTTCTCAACTACTCACTTCTGATTGATGGAGAAATGTATCTCCTGGAAATCGGAAAAAGTCTGTCCAGTATCTCTGTGACCGAGCAAAATATTCGCAGGTTAACCATTGCCTTTTTGCTTCTTTTCCTGATTGTGTCGGTCGTGTTTGAGCTGATTTATACCGGAGCTTTGCTCGAACCGTTTAAGCGAATAATAATTAAAATAAGGTCTACTGCTGAGCCATCCAGCTACGATCCTTCACCTGTTTTGACTTCTACCAGAGACTTTCAAATGCTGGATCGTACGCTTTCTCAGTTGATGAAAAAAATAAACACCTCCCTTCAAAAAGAGCGGGAGATTACTCAGAATATTTCGCATGAATTGTTGACACCGATTTCGCTGTTGCGAAACAGACTGGAGAACATCCTGGTGGGCGATCATGTCGATGAAGAGTTAGTTATCAAGGTCAATGAATCGTTGACCACCTTGCATCGGTTGAAAACCCTGGTGAATTCGTTGCTTTTAATCTCTCGCATTGAAAGTAGCCAGTATTTGCGTACCGATAGTGTACAAATCCATGAATTAATCAACGAAGTGGTAGATGAATTGCTACCTATGGCCGATGATGCTGGTGTTGTTATCATCCAGGATTATTCCCGTGATTTGTATTTTGAAAAGGCCAATCGGTCTTTATTATTCTCCCTGTTTTATAACGTTGTTAATAACGCCTTGAAGCACACACCAAGAGGTGGCGAAATCTGGATCTTCGGCGATCGGAAAAAACGTCAATGTTTTGTTGAGATTACCGATAGTGGCGAAGGTATTCCTCCTGATTTACTACCGGACATTTTTATGCGCTTTAAGAAGCGCAATGATGCTGATGATGGCGGTTCAGGCATCGGTTTGGCCATTGCCAAGTCGGTGGCCGATTTTCACCACATTAAGGTGGAAGTCTTTTCTGAGCCTGGCAAGGGAACACGCTTTGTGTTCAGTTGGAAGCTGTAATGTGGCTTAGAACACAGGCCTTCAATATCGCCGTCAACATTGTTGTCACGTACTCATTCACTGACCTGCAGGATGAAGCAAAAAACCTGGCCATTTTAAGTTGGCGATGCATTTCACACTTATTTAATATGAAATAAATACCGGCTGGGCATATTTGTCTATAAGCGGCATGGGTTGGGCGTTTATAGATTTTGAGGCAATTAAAAATCATAAAAACATATAGATTTAGTATGATTTAAGATGTTTTTTCTAGGATTATCGTTGCAGACCTTGTTATATTTGCAATACAAAATCATACAAAAATGCTTCGCTTCTCAAACAAAATAAAATACGGGTTACAATTTTTGCTCTTCCTTGATGTGGACAGCGAAGATTTTACAGACATACAGCGGGCGGCCTTGTCGTGCGAGATACCCCAAAAGTTTTTGGAAGGGATAGCTGTCAGTCTCAAAAAGCATGGTGTCCTCGATGTAAAAAGGGGAGCAGGAGGCGGTTACCGCTTGTCGCGCGACGCCAAGGAAGTTACATTGGCTCAAATAGTAGAAGCTTTGGAGAGTGTTTCGCCCAAAGTCCACGCAAAAAATAACGAATTGACCAATCAGGTAGTGGAAGAGACCTTGAATGCTACCATAGATCAATTCTGGAGTTTGTTGCAGAACATCAGCCTGCACCAAATTCAAAAAAGGTATTACGAAAGTGCTGATAAACTGATGTATTATATTTAAAATACGATAGCCATGACAAAGATTGCAAACAACATTACTGAATTAGTTGGAAAGACCCCCTTGGTAAGGATTAACAAATTAGTAGGTGCCGATGCCGGGGAAGTGGTTGCTAAACTTGAATTTTTTAATCCTGCAGGTTCGGTCAAGGACCGTATAGCCTTAAGCATGATTGAAGATGCAGAGCGTAAAGGCCTTTTAACCAAAGATTCCATTATTGTGGAGCCTACCAGTGGAAACACAGGGGTGGGACTGGCCTTTGTTTCTGCCGTAAAAGGTTATAAGTTGATTCTTACCATGCCAGAGAGTATGAGCATTGAGCGTCGTAAGCTACTGAAGAAATTCGGTGCCGAGTTGGTTTTGACCCCAGCCGCAAACGGAATGAAAGGCGCTATTGCTAAAGCAACGGAAATTGCTGCTGAAAATCCTAATTCATTCATCCCTCAGCAGTTTAAAAATTTGGCCAATCCCGAGGTTCACCGCAAGACTACCGCTGAAGAAATTTGGGCTGATACCGATGGAAAGGTAGACTTCTTTGTAGCCGGTATAGGTACTGGTGGCACCATCACCGGAGTGGGCGAGGTGCTGAAGGCCAGAAACCCCAACGTAAAGATTGTTGCCGTAGAACCTGAGGCCAGTCCCATTTTGTCAGGTGGACAACCCGGTCCCCATAAGATCCAAGGAATTGGAGCCGGTTTTATACCCGATGTATTGAACACCTCCATTTACGATGAGGTGATAAAAGTGAGCAACGACGATGCCATCGCCATGGCGCATAGTGCTGCTGTGCAGGAAGGTCTGCTTTGCGGATACTCTTGTGGTGCTGCCTTGGTAGCTGCCATTGAAGTTGCCAACCGTCCCGAAAACAAAGGCAAACGTATTGTAGTTGTACTCCCTGATACGGGTGAGCGGTATCTAAGCTCCTACAACATTGACTAATTAGAGCTAATCCTGGAGGAGGTGCTTGGCGCCTCCTCCAGGATCCAATTTACAGAAGGTACATTGCGTCTTTTAAAGGATTTCCTTTTGCTGAGGATCGTGGACTAGTTATCTTTGCGCCTCAAGCACAAAAACACCATCCATATAAAAAACCACACCATTAACATGTCAGACAATCAACTATTTAAACCCGAAGAACGCAGTGAGCTGCAGCGGGTGCTTTCGACCATGAATCGGGAGCAGTTGCTTTGGCTTGGCGGCTATATTTCTGCTGCCATTGATTTTGCCCCTTCGGGTCGTGATACCTACAGCGATCCCATTATTGAGCCACGCGCCGTGGCACAGCACGCCGAAACCTCGGCTGCTGCTGAGGGCAGTGCCCGTTCGCTGACCATCCTGTACGGTTCCCATTCGGGTAACTCTGAAAAGACCGCCAATATGGCTCGGCATGAAGCCGAGCGCATGGGCATTTCCTGCAAGGTGAAAAACATGGAAGACTACAACGCCCGTTTCCTTAAGGATGAGGAGCAGATTCTACTGGTAGTCTCCACCCATGGAGAAGGTGAACCGCCATTGGCGGCTCAGGAATTGTACGATAAACTGGCTGGCAATAAGGGGCCCGACTTGTCCGACATTCCCTTTGCGGTGATTGCTCTGGGCGATAGTTCTTACCAGAAGTTCTGCCAGACTGGCTATGATTTTTATGCATTTCTGAAGCACCTGGGTGCCGATCCTTTGCGGGAGGTGGCTGCGTTGGATACAGATTTCAACAATGAGCTGCCGTCTCTGATCCCGTCGATCGTTAAGCTGTTTGCTTCATCAGGCACAGCATCTGCCGCTGCACCATCGGCTGCCAAAGAAAGAGTGACCGATGTAATGGCCTCTGACACGCCAGTGGAAGCACCGGTGTTGGAAAAGTTGCAGTTGAACGGACGAGGATCTGAAAAGGAGACTTGGCACATTGAAATTTCTACCGATAAAAAGGGGCTGGTCTACCAACCAGGCGATGCACTGGAGGTTTATGCCAATAACAATCCGGAATTGGTTCGGGCTATTTTGGATAAGGCAGGATTGGAGGGTAGCGAAAAGATAGAAATCAATCAGCGCCGTTATTCCCTGGAAGAGGCATTGACCAACCACTTTGAACTAACCCTGGTCACTCCGCCGGTGGTGAAAAAGTATGCCACTTTGCTGAACGACGATGTGCTCAACAAGCTATTGGACGATGCCGATAAGCTCAACGAATTTATCCGGGGCACGGATGTGCTGGATTTGATTACCAAATATCCGGTGGACTTGAATGTTGAAAAGCTCTTGTCTTTTCTCCGTCACCTGCCACCACGTGCTTATTCCATTGCTTCGAGTCCGGCAGAAGTGGGCGATGAGGTGCACATCACCGTAGGTGCCGTGCGCTACGAGAAAGACCAACGCTGGCGGGG
>DHVH01000115.1 GCA_002412555.1 Marinilabiliaceae bacterium UBA5213
GCCGTGATTCAATGCTTTTGGTGTAACTTGAGCTAAAAGTGCAGGGTGTAATGCAGATTTGTAAAGAATTTTTAAGGATTGAATGTTTATTCTTTGGTTTTAATTCATTTAATTTGCCGCGTTTTTCTTTTATAGTTGATATGGAAATATTGGAATCATCGGCAGAACTTGGGGAACGCATTGCAGTCCTTAAAAAAGCCGGTAAAGTGATTGGATTTGTACCTACCATGGGCGCTTTGCACCAGGGGCACTTATCGTTGGCGATAGAGGCCGGAAAGCAAGCCGATGTGGTGGTGGTGAGTGTTTTTGTGAATCCCAATCAGTTCAACAATTCGGCCGATTTGGAGCGCTACCCGCGTGATATTCAAAAAGATGCTGACATGCTATCCGCCACCCCCTGTGAACTTCTTTTTGTGCCAACTGTTAAAGAAGTATATCCTGAACCCGATACAAGGGTGTTTGATTTTGGAACCATCGATAAGGTGATGGAAGGTTTTTATCGGCCTGGACATTTTAACGGGGTTGCCCAGGTGGTGAGCAGGCTTTTTGATTTGGTTAAGCCGGATAAAGCCTTTTTTGGTGAGAAGGATTTTCAACAATTAGCCGTTGTAAGGGCCATGGTTCAGCAACTTAATTGCCCTGTTGAAATTGTGTCATGCCCCATTATTCGTGAGGAAGATGGCTTGGCCATGAGCTCCAGAAATCAACTATTATCCGATGCTCAGCGAAAAAATGCACCGGTTATAGCGCGTACTTTGATGGAATCTTGTAATTTTGCCAAATCCCGGAATGTTGAGGATACGGTTACTTTTGTCACTGAAAGTATCAATGCCACACCGGAACTAGAGGTGGAGTATTTTGAGATAGTGGACGGCCACACATTGCAGGCTGTCAATAGTTGGGAAGAGAGTGCTTACCTGGTAGGGTGTATCGCGGTATTTGCCGGCGAAATCAGGTTGATTGATAATGTGATTTACAAAAAAGGTTTATCATGAACATTCATGTTGTGAAATCAAAGTTACACAACGTAACTGTTACAGAGGCTAACCTGAACTACGTTGGTAGCATTACCATTGATGAAGAGTTAATGGAAGTGGCCAACATCCTCGAAAACGAGAAGGTTCAGGTGGTCAATAATAACAATGGAGAACGCATTGAAACCTACGTCATCAAAGGTGAGCGTGGTTCCGGTGTTATCTGCCTCAACGGGGCCGCTGCCCGAAAGGCTGCGGTAGGGGATATCGTAATCATTATTACGTATGCCATGATGTCCTGGGAAGAAGCCCAAACATTTAAACCTACCTTTATCTTTCCGGATACAGCTACCAACAAATTAATTGAGTAGAAACTTTCACTGAAGTACGAAATTTTTATTATCACCGGGCTCTGAATCAGAGTCCGGTTTTTTTTGTGGCTGGTGTTTGTAAATTTCTTCCCATCTTTATCTTTTTATTAGTCTTTATAAGAAAACGACACTAAGTAGAGCGTCACTAAGTTAACAGCCAATTTTAGTCCCTTGCGGTTTTTTTAATGGTTTATTATTCAGGATAAAATTCATTTTTTGATATGGCTAAAAGTAAATCGGTCTTTGTTTGTCAGAGTTGTGGTTCCGAATCCCCAAAATGGATTGGCAAGTGCTACGCTTGCGGCGAGTGGAATACCTTTGTGGAGGAGGTGGTGATGACCGGCAAATCCAAATCATCAGTGCTGGCAGGAGTTTCTGAGGCTCCGCGACAAAAACCCATTTCGGTTAACCAGGTAACGGTGGATAACCTGCCGCGCATTGATACGGGAATTGGCGAATTTAATCGTGTGCTGGGAGGTGGAATGGTTCCCGGAGCCATGGTATTGCTCGGCGGTGAACCTGGTATTGGAAAATCTACCTTGGTGCTGCAGATGGCTTTGATGCTCACCGATAAAACAATTTTGTATGTATCCGGTGAGGAGAGTCCCCAGCAAATCAAGCTCAGAGCCAACCGCCTGATGCCCAATCAGGGAGAGCACTGTCTGGTGGTCAGCGAAACCTCACTCGAAAAAATCATCAACCACATCAATCAGGTCAAGCCCGATTTAGTGATAATCGATTCTGTTCAGACGCTGGAGCGGGAGGGGGTGGAGTCTGCGCCTGGAAGCATCTCCCAAATTCGGGAATCCACGGCGGCCCTGCTGCGCGTAGCCAAGGAGCAAAACCTACCGGTTTTGCTCATCGGACACATCAATAAGGAGGGCAGTCTGGCCGGTCCCAAAGTGCTGGAACACATGGTAGATGTAGTGCTTCAGTTTGAGGGTGATCGCCATTACATGTACCGCATTTTACGGTCCATCAAAAACCGCTTTGGTTCCACCTCTGAAATCGGCATATTTGAAATGCAAAGCACGGGCTTGAGGGAGGTATCCAACCCCAGTGAAATGCTTTTGGCGCATCAGGATGAAGATATGAGTGGAATTGCCATTTCAGCAGCCATCGAAGGGATGCGGCCCTTTTTAATTGAAGTGCAGGCCCTGGCCAGCACAGCCGCCTACGGCACGCCACAGCGCTCTTCCACCGGCTTTGACTTGAGAAGACTCAACATGTTGCTGGCCGTGCTCGAAAAGCGCGCAGGCTTTAAGCTGGCCGCCAAAGATGTTTTCCTCAATATCGCGGGCGGGTTAAAAGTGACCGATCCGGCCATCGACTTATCGGTGGTCAGTGCGGTGCTCTCCTCCAATACCGATCTGCCGGTATCACGGGAGGTCTGTCTGACTGGCGAGGTGGGCTTGTCGGGCGAAATTCGTCCCGTTACCCGCATTGAACAACGCATTGGCGAGGCCGAGAAATTGGGTTTCAAGACCATCATTGCTCCCCGGTACAACAAAGGCATCGATTTTAAAAAGTTTGATATTAAGGTGGTTCAGGCCGGAAAACTCGAAGAGGCATTCCGACACCTGTTTGCTTAACAGGTGTTGAAATGCCTCCCGGATTTTTAGGATACAAAGGTTTACCTACTCTATCCAATTATAAAAATTCATCCCTTTGCTGGATGTTAATCGATTCAATTTCAATTTCTTCTTCTGATCTGGGAACAAATTCATCCGGACAATTCAGATTGATGTTAAACCTCATAGGGGCTTCAAACTCATCCTCCAGCGAGTAGTCCAGGTTGGGATTCTCATAAGCGGGTAGCATGTATAGCGCCCAGATAGGCAGCGCCATATTGGCCCCTTGCCCCAAATAGGTATTGTCGAAATGCACATCACGATCTTCCCCGCCTACCCACACGCCGGTCACCAAATTGGGCGTAACGCCTATAAACCATCCGTCCGAGTTGTTTTGAGTAGTACCCGTTTTCCCGCCTATACTTCCGCGCAAATTGTATTTCGACCGGAGTCTGGCCCCTGTACCGGTATTTACAACCCCCTGCAACAGGTTGAGCATTAAATAAGCATTGTGCTCGTTAATGGCTTCAGAGCGACGAGGATTAAAGGTCGCAATCACATTGCCATAGCGGTCCTCAATCCGAGTCACAAAGAGCGGCTCTGAATGCACGCCCTTGTTGGCGTAGGTGGCGTAGGCAGCCACCATTTCGCTCAGACCAAAATCAGGGGCGCCCAGCGAAAGGGACGGAACGGCATCCATGGGACTTTTAATACCCAGGGAGCGCAGTATATTGACTACTGCCTGCGGATTGTATTGCTTCATGATCCATGCCGTAATGTTGTTATTCGATTGAGCCAGTCCCCACTTTAAAGAAACCATTTCACCCTCGCGCCTATCACCGGAGGTGCGCGGCGTCCAGGTCTGTCCTGTGGGTAAATAGAAAGTCTGCGGTACATTTGGCACCAAATCGCAGGGAGTCAAACCCTCCTGCATGGCAAGGGTATAGACAAAGGGCTTAATGGTTGACCCTACCTGCCGCTTGCCCATGGTGGCCATGTCGTACTTAAAGTGTTTGTAACTGGGGCCGCCTACATAAGCTTTTACATGCCCCGAGTGCGGATCCATAGAAAACAGACTGGCGCGCAGAAAGGATTTATAGTAATGGATGCTATCCATCGGACTCATAATGGTATCAATATCCCCTTTATAGGAGAATACCTGCATGGGTACCGGCTGTTTAAAGACAAGGCGGATGGAGTCTTCAGGCATCTTTCGCTGCCTAAGGATGCGATAGCGCTCCGTTTGCTGCATGGCCCGATTGATGATTTGGTCATATTGCTCCTTTGTAATATGACTGGTAAAAGGTGCACGGGTACGTCCCCTTTTCTCATTGAAGAATTTGGGCTGCAGGTCTTTGGACAGGTGTTCCTCAACGGCTTTCTCTGCACTCTGCTGCAACCTGGAATCGATGGTGGTATATATTTTTAGTCCGTCACGGTAAATATCAAACTTAGTACCATCTGCTTTCAGGTTTTTATTGACCCATCCAAACAGGGGGTTTTGGCTCCATTCCAGACTGTCTTCCAGAAATTTCTGATTTTGCCAGGAGGCATAGTTTTCTCTTAAGGGCTGACGAGCCGTCAGGGTCATGCGCAGGTATTCTCTGAAATAGGGAGCCAATCCGCCAATATGGTCGGACCGTTTGAATTCCAGACCCAAAGGCAGTTGCTTGAGCGAGTCGTACTCGACCCGTGTCAGGTGCCGCGCTTTCATCATTTGGTGCAACACCACATTCCGCCTGCCTTCTGTCAGCTCGGGGCGTCTCACAGGGTTGAAAAGCGAGGGGTTTTTGAGCATGCCTACCAAAACAGCAGCCTCTTCTATTTTTAGCGAATCGGGATAGGTGCTGAAAAAAGTGGCGGCAGCCGATTTAATACCGTAAGCGTCGTAAATAAAGGGCGCTTTGTTCAGGTACATGCTAATGATTTCGTCTTTGGTGTAGCTGCGTTCCAGCTTCACGGCAATGACCCATTCTTTCAGTTTTTGAATGCCCCGTTCCCACTTACTGCGAGCCGGGTCATGAAACAAAAGTTTGGCCAGCTGCTGGGTAATGGTCGATCCGCCCCCTGAGCTCTCTTCTTGCAACAGGATAGTTCTGACCAGTACCCGGGCAAGTCCGCGGGCATCAATTCCCGAGTGGTCATAAAAACGGATGTCCTCTGTGGAGACCAGGGCATTGATCACGTTCGGGGAAATTTCTTCGTATTCAACCCGACTTCTGTTCTCCTGAAAAAAGTTGCCCAAAAGCACTTCATCGGCGGCATATACTTCCGTGGCAAGGTTGCTGTGCGGGTTTTCCAATTCCTCAAAGCTGGGCATAAAACCAAGGGCGCCAACAGATATCAGGAAAAAAAGAAGTACGACAGAAACAACGGCGGCTGCAAATATGCCGTAGAGCCAGCGTGTTATTTTCTTTACCAGTGGTGACTTTTCCATATTAGCAGATAGGTAATTGTTCTAAAAATTTGCTGTAAAGTTAATAAAATAAGGTGTTTGTTTTATCACTATTAATAAACATGGCACTTTTTATCTTTTTAAACACTATCTATCCTCAGATGTTGGGCGTAGTTTTAAACTACGCCAATCTCCATTGAACTGCACACATTTTCTTCAGTCCAACCCATCCATCCATCATACCCTTTTCCTCCTCTCAACCTACAACCTATCATCCCTTCCTACCCTTCCCACCCTATATTCCCCTTCCCACCCCCTCATCCCAATCCCCCCATCCATCCCTTTATTCCCTACCTACCCTTTCCCTCTTCTCCTCCCTTCTCATCCCTCCAAAAATATTTATTGAACAGTTTCTCACAATATTTTATAAATTTGCCAGCTATAATATTGTATTTTTGAGGCACTAAATATATTTTACCGAGATGGCGCAAAAAGTGAAAGATAAGGAAATGAACCTGGTGATTGTTGAGTCACCTGCCAAAGCTAAAACGATAGAGAAGTTTCTTGGAAAGGATTTTTTGGTTAAATCGAGTTATGGTCACATACGCGATTTGGCCAAGAAGGATTTTGGTGTTGATATAGCTAAAAGCTTTGAACCTCAGTACGTAGTGTCTTCTGATAAAAAAGAGGTCGTTAAAGAATTGAAGAGCCTGGTAAAGAAGTCTGACATGGTTTGGTTGGCATCTGATGAGGACCGCGAAGGGGAAGCCATTGCATGGCATCTTTCGGAAGTTCTGGAACTCACACCCAAGAATACCAAACGGATTGTATTTCATGAAATAACCAAAGATGCAATTCTCAAAGCCATTCAAAGTCCCCGACAAATTGATATAAATTTAGTGAACGCCCAGCAAGCGCGCAGAGTTTTAGACCGTTTGGTGGGTTTTGAGCTTTCTCCGGTTCTTTGGAAAAAGGTCAAGCCTTCTTTATCGGCCGGACGTGTTCAGTCCGTGGCCGTGCGAATACTGGTGGAACGTGAACGGGAAATATTTGGGTTTGAAGCGGAATCAGCCTTTAGGGTAACAGCCCGTTTTTTAATAGAAAACGAAGAGGGCAGGAAGCAAGAAGTCCGTGCTGAATTAAATCAGCGATTCAAAACAGAAAAAGAAGCCACAGCCTTTTTGGAAGTCTGCGCCAAATCTTCCTTTGAAGTAGATCAGGTTACCCGTAAGCCTTTAACTAAGTCGCCTGCGGCGCCTTTTACCACTTCCACTTTACAGCAAGAGGCTTCCCGTAAATTGGGCTTCTCGGTGGCACAGACCATGTCGGTGGCTCAGCGCTTGTACGAAGCAGGTAAAATCACCTACATGCGTACCGATTCTGTCAATCTGGCCGACACCGCTGTAGCTTTGGCCGTTGAACAGATAACCAAAGAAATGGGAGCGGAATATGTGAAAGTTCGCAAGTACAAAACAAAAAGCAAAGGGGCTCAGGAGGCTCACGAAGCCATTCGCCCCACTTATATGGACCAGCCTTCTGTTTCAGGAGGCTCTGCCGAGCAAAGATTATACGACCTTATATATAAGCGGACCATAGCCTCACAAATGAGTGATGCTCAGATTGAAAAAACCAGTGTTAATATCAAGGTGAGCGGCTCACCCAATTATTTTCAAGCTACTGGTGAGGTCATTCTCTTCGATGGTTTTCTTAAAGTATATATTGAATCTACTGATCAGGAAAAGGAAGAAGAAGAAGTGCCCGGATTTTTGCCACCCATGCATAAGGGCGATCAAATGGATCTCGATGTTATGGAAGCAAGGGAAAGATGGACCCAGAAACCACCTCGTTATACAGAGGCGAGTCTCGTTCGCAAACTGGAAGAGTTGGGCATCGGTCGCCCCTCTACCTATGCCCCTACCATCAGCACCATACAGCAGCGCGGTTATGTAGTAAAGGAAGACCGGGATGGCACGCCACGTAATTATCGGTCGTTAACGCTTAGAGCCGGAAAAGTAACCGGAAATACCAAAACAGAAAATACCGGAGCAGAGCGCTCCAAATTGTTTCCTACAGATATTGGAATGGTGGTCAACGATTTTTTGGTCAGGTACTTCCCAAATATCGTCAACCATGACTTCACAGCTGAGGTGGAAAAGGAGTTTGACAGCATTGCTGCCGGGGAGTTGGTTTGGAATGAGGCCATTGAAAAGTTTTATACGCCTTTTCATAAGCAGGTGGAAGAAACACTGGAGAAGTCGGAACGGAATACCGGAGAGCGTTTGTTGGGAGATGACCCCAAAACTGGTAAACCGGTAAGCGTTCGTATTGGACGATATGGGCCCATGGCACAGTTGGGCGATGGTGCGGACGAAAATGAAAAGCCCGCTTTTGCTTCGTTAACGCGTGAACAGCACATTGAAACCATAACCCTTGAAGCGGCGTTGAAGCTATTTGAGTTGCCGCGTGATTTGGGTTTGTATGAGGACAAGAAAGTGGTTGTTGGCATAGGTCGTTTTGGTCCTTACGTTAGGCACGATAGCAAGTTTGTATCGCTTAAAAAGGATGTGGATGATCCGCTGGAGATTATACTGGACCGCGCCATTGAGTTAATTGAAGAAAAAAGAGAGAAAGACAATAAAAAAATCATTAAGGCGTTTGAAGAAGAACCGGGTCTGCAGATCCTTAACGGACGATGGGGACCTTATATCAATTTTGATGGCGGGAACTATAAAATCCCCAAAAANNCTATAAAATCCCCAAGACCACGGAGGCGGCTTCATTAACGCTCGACGACTGCCGAAAATTGATCAAGGAAAGTGGTAAAAAGGGTACGGTAAAAAAATCCGCTCCTGGGGCTAAGAAAAAAGCAACGGCTGCTCAAACAGAGAAAGCAAAGACCGTGAAGACCGCAAAACCTAAAACCAAGGCCAAGACAACGGTTAAGGCCAAAAAGAAATAACACTGTGGATATCGTTCACTACTTTGAGCCATATAGGGGATTCGTACAAAGCATTCCTGGGGTGTCTTCAGAAGAGGCATTCGGGAGTCAGGTCTCTTTTTATAAGGGACAATCCGACTGGTTTTGTTCTTTCAATGGAAAAGCAGTGATTATAGGTGTTCCGGAATCCAGAAATTCGACTGAAAACAAAGGGTGTGAACATGCTCCGGATGCCATCCGTGCCTACCTGTACGCCTTAAGTGGCTTTAGTGATCAAGGGATTATTGGAGATGCCGGTAATATCAGAGGCAATAGTCTTAACGACCGTTATCAGGCACTGCAGGAAGCCATCGCTTTTTTTAACGGTCGGGGAGTGGTTGTTTTATTACTGGGCGGGACACAGGATTTGACCGTTTCGATGGTCAAGGGGGTCTTGCAAATGAACCCTGAGGTACCTGTCAATATTGCTGTCGGCGATGCTCTGCTGGATATTGACACCAAAGGGGAAGATTTTTCATCCCGCTCATGGTTGAGTTATCTGGTTAACCGGTTTAACCGAAGTCTTGATGACCTGGTGTTGTTTGGAACACAAAAGTATTTGGTGTCCAATAATCAGGAAAAGTTTTTAAAGGATCGTTTCTTTGAAATGATGAGATTGGGAGACCTGCGGGGAGAAAGTATTACTCAGGTGGAGATCCCTTTAAGAGACGCTCAAATTGTGAGTGTTGATTTCAGGATGATCAAAGGTCAACCTCAATTTGCCTCCAATATAGCTAGTCCGCATGGACTTGAGCCGTATGATGCATGCCGCATAA
>DHVH01000322.1 GCA_002412555.1 Marinilabiliaceae bacterium UBA5213
CCAATCTTTACTACTTGAGCAAACTCTTTGCTTTTCGCCATTAGCAACCTGTGCAACTCCTTTAAAGCAGGTATAGTGCGCTCAATCAGGGTTGAATAAGCCGCAACATGCATAGCTGTTGGAAAAGTATCGTTGCTACTTTGCGAGAGGTTAACATCATCGTTGGGGTGCAGGGTTTTAATTGTGTCGAGTAGTGAGCCCCTGCTTAGTTGATGCGCCCTGTTGGCAATTACCTCATTAAGATTCATATTGGTTTGGGTGCCCGATCCGGTTTGCCATACCACCAAGGGGAACTGGTCGTTTAGCTTTCCGTCGATGATTTCATCTGCTGCCTGTGCTATGAGTCGGGCTTTCTCGTCACTTAAAACACCCAATTCCCTATTGGTTAATGCAGCTGCTTTCTTAAGGTAGCCAAAGGCTTGAATGATTTCTAAAGGCATGGAGCCTTGTGGTCCAATGGAAAAGTTGTGCACCGATCGTTGGGTTTGTGCGCCCCAATACTTGTCGACCGGTACTTCAACCAACCCCATGGTGTCTTTTTCAATCCTATAAGTCATCTTTCTATGCGTTTTAGTTGAATTCCCCATAATATACCAAATTGTCTATCATATGTCAATAAAACAACTACTACCTGGGAAATGTTATTGTGTAATTTTGTCTCGTTATGTTAATGCTTGTTTAAATTTTATTAATACCCTTAACGATGATGATACGATTATTAATTGCTTCGCTTTTGCTGGCCTCTTTTCATATTCAGGCGCAAACGGCCGAAATTGTTGAAGCAGGTGGTTGGCTGGAGTCGGCCTTTGTAAAATGGTCGCCTGTGGATGGCGCTGACAGCTATAACGTTTACCTCTCAGGAGAAGGTCTTTTGGATCAAAAACTGGATAATTCTTTAATTCGTTCTTATGGTACTTATTTCCGGGCCGATGCTTTGGGACTACAAGCTGGTTCGTATGTTTTGAAAGTGGCAGCAGTGGTGGATGGCGTTGAGGACGCTGGGGTTGAGACCGAAGAACTTACGGTTTTAGCACACGACCGCTCTGGTTTTGCTTTTATCAATGGACGGGTACCGGGTGCCTATAAGGAAGATGGTACCCCTAAAAACGGAGCGGTAATTATATACATTACTGAGCATACCAAAAATACGATTTCCATGAATGTGACGGGTGCCAATGCCAATCCTTGCGTAGGACTTCAGGAAATTCTCGATGGCTTTAAAAAAGGGAATGACAATCGCCCGTTAATAGTAAGATTGATTGGGCAGATCACTGATTTTGCTTACATGCTTGGTGGTGATATCGTTATCGAAAACAAGAACAATGCCAACAGCTACATTACGCTGGAGGGTGTTGGAGATGATGCAGTTGCCGATGGCTGGGGCATTCGCATTAAAAATGCCTCCAATATCGAAATTCGCAATCTGGGAACTATGAATTGCGACAGCAATGAAGGAGATAACATTGGTCTGCAACAGAACAATGATCATATCTGGATTCACCACAACGATTTCTTTTATGGCGCAGCCGGTGGCGACGCCGACCAGGATAAAGGAGATGGCGCTCTGGATGCTAAAAAATCTACCAACGTTACCTTTTCATACAATCATTTTTGGGACAGTGGAAAGAGCAATTTGCTGGGCAATGGGGGTGAGGAAGTAGGGAATTTTACTTACCATCATAACTGGTACGATCATTCTGACAGTCGCCATCCACGTGTGAGACAGCACACGGTGCATGTGTACAATAATTATTTTGACGGCATTTCTAAATATGGCATTGGTAACACTACGGCAGGTTCTGTATTTGCTGAAGGCAATTATTTCAGAAATTGTAAGTATCCGATGCTTATTTCTAATCAGGGCTCTGATGTGTTTGGCTCAAATACCAATACCTTTTCAGGCGATCCGGGCGGGATGATAAAAGCCTATAACAATTATATAACTGGTGCAGCTCGGTTTGTGGATCAAAATGCCTATCCCAATGATTTTGATGCCTATGTGGTTGAAAACAAAGCCGATGAGGTTCCTTCGGGCGTGACAACCGTTGCAGGAGGGCATGCCTATAATAATTTTGATACCGCTGCATCCATGTATACTTATACGGCTCAAAGTCCCGAAGATGCCAGAAATACGGTGATGCAGTATGCCGGCCGAATGTTTGGGGGTGATTTTCAGTGGACTTTCAATAACGCGGTGGACGATGCTTCATACGCTGTGAATGCCGCGCTCAAAGCAGCGTTGGTAGCATATCAGACAAGTCTGGTGGCAGTACAGGGTGAAGGTGCCGGTGGTGGGACGGATCCTGGCGACGGCGGTGACGATGGTGGCAATGGTGGCGAGGTGAATCCCGGTGATGTGATTCATAATTTTACACAGTCGGGTCTCAACAGTACTTTTTATAATTTTACCGGTAGTCTGTCCACCACAAAGGGCACTGTGGTATATGACGGACTGACATTAACGCAATGTTTAAAAATAGAATCTTCTACTTCTATTCAGTTTTCTATAACTAAATCGGCCACAATCACCCTCATATTCAATACAGGCTTTAGCGGAAAGATAAAGTTCAACGGCACAGATTATAACATTACAGATGGCATCTTGCTGGTCGCACTGGAAGAAGGCAATCATATGATCACTAAAAATTCAACCGCCAACCTGTATTATATGAGTCTGGCCTATGATACCACAGTTGGTATGGATGACCCAAGGTCGGTCACCAAAGGGTTGGTATATCCCAACCCGGTTACCAGTACCTTGTTCCTATCATCGCTTGAAGGTGTCGAAAAACTGGAGGTCTTTTCTTTATCGGGTGTTCTGATGAAGTCTTGGAAGGCGAATTCCAATCAGTTAGATATGAGCGACCTGAGTGCGGGTACTTATCTGATACTCATTCATACCCAACAAGAGGTCTTTAAACAAATTATTGTTAAGAAGTGATGATCTACTCATTTTTTATAAAGTTAAAAGCTGCCCTGCGGGGCAGCTTTATTTTCACCTGGCTATTCGCTTCAATAGGCCATTAAATAGGAGGGCATGAAAAGGCAGAACAGCATACCAATAGAGTCGGCCATATAATCCAAGTGGTCTGAAGGTGGCTGTTTGAGTAAGTACTTGTTCCTTTTCTATTTTAAACTCCAGCCATGCCTCTCCTGGTAGTTTCATTTCGGCGTATAGAAGTAATCGGTTTTCGTCTTTGTTAGCCACGAGGACCCGCCAAAAATCCAAAGTGTCTCCAACTAAAATATCGGTGTCACTTCGTCTGCCTCTTCTCATGCCAACTCCGCCATTTAATTGGTCAATAAATCCCCTTATTTCCCAAAGCCAGTTGCTGTAATACCAGCCATTTTTCCCGCCTATGGACCATATTCTGGAAAGTGATGTCTGGTGATCTCTCACTGTAGTCCTTCGTAGGTCTTTAAAGCACCCATTGACGGGGACATCCATATAATGTGTAATGCCTTTCTTTAATAGATTGCTTGTCTGAGCATCTTTCCAGCTCGATAATACCTGGTTTTGTTCTATTTTGTCAAATGCTAGATTTATGGATGAGTCGTAATCGATGAGGTCTATTTTAAGGAGGGCGGCTAGGTTATTTGGTTGGCAAATAACCTCTATTTTCATGCTGTTGACCAGATTTTTCGCCAGGGCATAGGAGGTGGAGGTGACAAAATACAACCAATAGGAGGATAATTTGGGCGTCATGACCGGAACCACATAGATGTGTCTTGTCAGACCTCTAACTCTTGCGAAATGCAAAAGCATTTCTTTATAGGTCAGTATGTCGGGTCCCCCTATGTCGAAGTTCTTATGATAGGTTTCGGGACTGCCAATTACGCCGTATAAAAACTGAATAACGTTTCGAATGGCAATGGGCTGACTTTTAGTTTTCAGCCACCTGGGTGCCACCATCACCGGTAATTTCTCTACTAAATCACGAATGATTTCAAAGGAAGCACTGCCTGAACCAACGATGATTCCCGCCCGTAAGGTGGTCAGTGGTATGCTTGATGCGGAAAGTATTGTTTCTACATTTTTTCGTGACATTAAGTGCTTTGATAAAATACTTTCATTGACAATGCCGCTTAAATAGATGATTTGTCGGGCTTTGGTTTCCTGAATTCTTTCTTTGAAATGGATGGCGCACACTTGCTCCATCTTTTCGAAGTCCTCACCCTGGGTGGACATGGAGTGTATCAGGTAGTAGGCAATATCTATGTCTTCGGGTATAGCTATTAAACTGTCCTTTTGCAAAAAGTCAACTTCAATAATTTCTAAATTTGCTGAGTTGTATTTGTGGGGATATCGGCTTTTGTCCCTTACACAGCCTACAACCTCATGGCCATTGTCGATAAGCACTGGTAATAAGCGCTGTGCAATATAGCCTGTGAGTCCGGTCAGTAAAATCTTCATTTTTTTATTTGTTAATTCGCTGGCTTTTAGTGGTTGGTATCAGGCTTGTATAGAATCTCTGAAATTGGTTCATGGTAAGCAGGTTGAGTAGCATCAGACTAAAAGCATAGCCCACATCTTCAATGGGAATGGTGCCCAATCTTATGCCCAGTGTTTCGGCATTATTGTACCAAACCACTTCACCCTCAATTAGCGTACCTGTTAAGATGCTGTTGACCAAAAAGAATGGTAGGATAATGACCAGGAAGGATAAGTAGTATCTGTTGAGTAGGCCGGATTTATCAAACAGCGCCCAGATGAGTGCAAGGACCAGCAGTGTGTAGTTGAAACGGGTATAGGCTTTGTCGAAATTGAAAACCACGATGGTGGCAAAAATCAGGATGAGGGTCCATGTTAATACCTTTACAGCACCCTTGCCTATGCTAAAATTAGGAAAATATGCCTCCAAGACAAAGTGGATAAAGATGGAGGCATAGGGGATGAGTATGAAAAACAACCATTCTTCCAAGGGCAGACCAAAAACAACCACTTTTGAGTGGTAGTCAGGGTTGAATCCCCACACGCCGTCAATGACAAAAAGCACATCAAAAAAGATGTACACCGCTCCTACAACGATGGTCGAAGGTATAAGGCTTTTCCATTTTTTGTAAAAGCTCACTTTTCGGTCGAAGCTCAGAACAAAGGGAATCAGTATGGAGAAAAACAAAATAGCGGTGTATAGCGGCATGTCTGTTTATGTTTTTGTTGCTTTTTATTAAACAACAAAAAGGGAGGAAATGTTTTTGCTGATAATGGTTGTTCTTTTAGTCTTGCGTGACATTCGTATCATCACAAGCATGAGCCTACTTGTAACATGAGTATGTAAATTTTGGCCTTGCTTCTTATGAGGTTTTGATTCGGTATAATTTCCACCAGGGCGTGTGCGGCGATGCATGATGTTCAAAATGGTACCCGAAGAAGAAACAAGACAGTAATGCCCACAAATGGTTACGCTTTTGCGATCTGGCTTTATGGGGTGTCATTTCCTCGGTATGTGGCAGACGATGAGGCAGGTACGTGCCAAAGTAAAAAAGCTGAAAGGTGGATAAAATGGAGGGGGTTATCCAGAGTACCAAAAGCTGTAAATCAGTGAAAAATAGCAGCCCAACATTATATAATACGGCCATGATAAGTATTTGCCATATGGTCAGGTACTGCTTCATGAAAGAAAACCACCAGAGAAAAAAGTTCTGGTGGCCTGTATAGTAATCCGGATCTTGGTCGGTGGCTACATGGGCGTGATGCTGGTGGTGCTTCTTCTTTAATTGTGGGTACCAGAGGCCGGCATAAAGGGTGGAGGATAAATAACCAAAAAGATTGTTGATGCCCTTGTTGCGTGCTATGGTTCCATGCATGGCATCGTGACCGGTAATAAAGAGCCCGGTAAAAAGCCAGGTCTGTATAACAATATGTAGCCAAAACCATACACTTGAAGGATCAACCGGCTGGTAAAACAAGATGTATCCCAAGTGAGATGCCCAGCTAAGCAAGACTAAGATGGCAATGATTATTCCCATTGTTGCGCAGTTATTAATGTTTTTCACCACTTATAATAACAGCTATTTATCCATTTATGTTTTCAGAAATCAGTTACCAGCTATCAGTTATCAATTACCAGTCATCAGTTATCAGTCATCAGCTATCAGTTATCAATTATCAGTTATCAATTACCAGTTATCAATTATCAGTTACCAGTTATCAGTTATCAGTTACCAGCTATAAGTGGTGAGGGGTCCTTTACTATCCAATTTTGATTTTTCTCTTATTATAAAGGTCTTTAGATCTGTTGGCTTTTTATGGGTTAATTGTTCGTAAACAGCGGAAATATTGGGTTCTTTTTGAAATCTTGGTAAAAAATGAAGCAGGATCATTACCATGCTCATGCCTTTGGCCATTCCTTCTTTGCTTTTGATGTTATAAAACTCCAGTGGATTAACATTTCTGTAGCGCAACGGGTGTTGGATAAATTCATTTATCAGGTTGGTCACCTCCTGGAAATTTTTATTTTCATATCCGGTTATCTCGACTGCCTGATTTTTGTATGCATCAAACTGGTCAAGCAAAAGAGCCCCCACTTCCCCAATATTTTCTGTATCCACCCAATTGAACCTGGCATTGCCTGCCGACAGTATGATTTCTCTCTTCGTTTGTATGTCCCCCAGCAAAGTCGTAGTGAGGTTTTGCATGAAATAACTTGGCCGCATAAAAATGTAATTCAATCCATTGGCTTTAATCAGATGTTCCACCTTGTTGTGTGGAATAACTTTGCTCTTTTCGGCTCCTTGAACAGACAGAAATACCACATCTCGGATATCGAGCTTTCTTATATGTTCAATTATTGGTCTGAAATCTTTATCAATGTTTGAGAGATGTGGAGGTCTTAATAAGAAAACCCTGTCCATTCCGCATAAAGCGGAATAGGTTTCAGGATTTTCAAAATCAAATGTCACCAAATTCAGATGGACGAAATCCTTAAAAAGAACGCTCGCTTTCTCAATGTTTCTTACACCTGCGAATATCTTAACAGGAGAATCGCTTTGGTATAAGAATCGAATGACTTCATAACCAATATTGCCAGTGGCGCCTGTAATAAATATTTTTTTCATGGGCGTCTTTGTCGTTGTTAAGATCGTTGGTATGCCGACTAAGATTCATTTACTACTTCGAAGAAGGCGATGCTTGCCTCATACTCAACTTTGGCAATATCTTCTTTGGCAATCCAATACTTGGAGGTGGTGAGCTCATAAAGGCCATTGCCTTTATCGTTGATTTGCCAGATAATTTTATTGGCATCCTCAAAGACTGCTTTGCCAGCCACCTGATCAGGGTATAATCTGTTGATGATATTCTCATCACTCAAACCTTGACTCAATATTTTGGTAAAGACTTCTTTGTCGACTTCAGGCGCATCGTCCTCCATAGGTTTTAACTCCAGCTCCAGAATGGTGGCTTCTGTGTTGGGGAACTTGCCATTGTATGCCTTGTAAAGCAATTGGTTGATATTGAAAAGATCAAAATGCAAGGCTGGATCAGGGTACTCTTCGGCCACTTTGTCTTCCATCATTTCGTGGGATATGGATTGGATCTGACCTTCATTTAAAATCTCACCCAGTTTGTATCCTAGGAGAATTCTGGCAGCTTCATCCGCTTCGTAGTCGGTGATGGCCATCAGCAATAGTTCTTTGATTTCACCAGATTTGGCATTTTTGAAATCGGTAAAGCCAAAAAGCTCCAAGAGCTGTTTACGGTCCGTTTCACTCCAATACGATTCTAATTCGTTGACGGTTGAAACGTTTAATATTTTTACGTTGTACTTCATTTTTTTCTTTCTTTAAATTGTTTTCCCTGTTTAAGGGACAAGATGTCATTTGTTATGGTGAATTAGAGCGCCAGATATCCCCATAGATATCTGGTTGTAAGGTTTTATGGGGGTGTTGAGAATTCCTGCCTGGTTACAGCGGGAGTCTGGGAGTGTCTGGAATTACTAAATATACAAAGAAATATGCGTATTAGCTATTTTGCAGCCAATCAACCAAGCGCCTGCTTTTCATTTCGAATGCTTAAATTGAGAACATCGCTCAATTTCGCCAGTTCCTCCTCGGCTTCTGGGCGTGTCTTAAATTTGCAGATGGCCTGGCCTTTCCGACTGTCTCCATCATGAATATAAATGCGCCAATCGGGTTCCGACACATCCACGGATTGGTTGCTCATACTGTAAACCCTATAAGCCATTCTGGCATGGGCTAATCTTAGTTGCATTTTGGGGTGTACATATTCCCACTTTCCTATTTTCATTAACCCCCAAAGGTTATTGTAGAATTTGATGCGAAAATGCTTTGTGTCTACAGCTGATCCGTTTCCTGAGAAGGACATAAAACTACCCAATAAAATCAATACCAATCCGGAGATGGATAAATGAATGGTGAAGGCACCTACCCCCATTAAAAAAAAACCAACGGTACCACCTGCCGGACCAAAGCTTTTATCCAATTTATAGTTGATAATTGCCTGGTCTGATTCAGATTTTTTATTTGATTTTATTAGGCCCAATTGTATTGGATTTATGATAATTTTTAGTGCTTGCCTGGACAATCGTTTGCAATTGAAACAATGATTAAAGGTACAAAAAAATGAGACGATCAAAAACGATCGCCTCATGCAGGTAAATATTGAAGATTTACAGATACGCAGTAGCTTGGAAAGAAACAAAACACAAGTTATAACTGTTATTTAAATGATTGACAATTTTTCCGTATTTTTGAGCTTACAAATAAAAAACTGATATAAATCACTATTTAACTATGGCATTCGACATTGACATGATTCGCAGGGTTTATGCCCAATTTGGAGAAAAAGTGGACCAAACACGCCAATTTTTGAACCGTCCACTAACGCTCACCGAAAAAATACTATACGCCCACCTCTCCGGTGAATTACCTAATCAGCCTTTTGAACGTGGGAAATCGTACGTGGATTTTGCGCCTGACCGGGTAGCCATGCAGGATGCCACTGCTCAGATGGCCTTGCTGCAATTTATGCAAGCTGGTCGCGATAAAGCGGCTGTGCCTTCTACCGTTCATTGCGATCACCTTATACAGGCCAAGGACGGGGCTACAGTTGATCTTAAAAACGCTTTGAATTCAAGCAAGGAGGTCTTTGATTTTTTGGCTTCTGTGTCCAATAAATATGGTATTGGTTTTTGGAAACCTGGTGCAGGTATTATTCACCAGGTGGTTTTGGAAAACTATGCCTTTCCTGGCGGCATGATGATTGGTACCGATTCGCATACGGTGAATGCCGGTGGGCTGGGCATGGTGGCCATTGGTGTCGGTGGTGCCGATGCAGTGGATGTAATGGCAGGAATGCCCTGGGAACTTAAGTTTCCAAAGTTGATTGGTGTAAAGCTGACAGGTCAATTGAATGGATGGACGTCTTCCAAAGATGTGATTCTGAAAGTGGCTGGTATTCTCACCGTTAAAGGTGGTACTGGTGCCATTTTGGAGTATTTTGGCGAGGGCGCCAAAAATCTTTCAGCCACAGGTAAAGGAACCATTTGTAACATGGGGGCCGAAATTGGTGCCACTACCTCTACCTTTGGTTACGATGAAACCATGGCCGAATATCTGATTGGAACCGATCGTAAAGAAGTAGCTGATCTGGCCAATGGCATAAAGGAGCATCTGACCGGAGACGCTGAAGTGTATGCCCAACCCGAATTGTATTTCGATCAAGTGATTGAGATCAACTTGTCGGAGTTGGAACCGCATGTCAACGGTCCATTTACGCCCGACCGGGCTACACCCTTGTCGCAGTTCGCTGCGGAAGTAAAGAATAACAACTGGCCTAAAGAGCTGGAAGTGGGCTTGATAGGCTCCTGTACCAACTCTTCCTATGAAGATATTTCCCGTGCGGCATCCATTGCCCGACAAGCGGTTGATAAAAAATTGAAAGCTAAGGCTGAATTTACCATTACGCCGGGTTCTGAACAGGTGCGTTTTACGGTGGACCGGGATGGTTTTCTGAATGATTTTGACAAGATTGGCGGGGTAGTTCTTGCCAATGCCTGCGGTCCGTGTATCGGACAATGGGCGCGTCACACCAGTGATCCCAATCGTCGCAATTCCATTATTACTTCTTTTAACCGGAATTTTGCCAAGCGCAATGATGGCAACCCCAATACGCATGCCTTTGTGGCCTCTCCGGAGGTGGTGACGGCGTTTGCTATTGCGGGTGACTTGACTTTTAACCCAATGACGGATACGCTGATCAACGAGGAGGGTAAGGCAGTGATGCTGGATGAGCCTCAAGGTTTGCAAATGCCTCCCAAGGGTTTTGCCGTTGAGGATGCCGGTTATCAGGCACCTGCCATAGATGGCAGCCGGGTTGCAGTCGTTGTGGATCCTTCATCGGAAAGATTGCAGTTGCTGGAACCTTTTGAGCCATGGAATGGTGAGAATTTAACCGGGCTGAAACTGCTTATCAAAGCCAAAGGAAAGTGTACCACCGACCATATTTCGATGGCCGGACCATGGTTGCGTTTCCGGGGACACATCGATAATATTTCGAACAATATGCTGACGGGTGCCATTAATTTCTTTAATGATGCCAGCGATAAAGTTAAGAATCAACTGACCGGTGAGTACGGTCCTGTGCCTCAGGTGCAGCGCTATTACAAAGCGGCTGGTGTGGGCTCTATTGTGGTGGGCGACCATAATTATGGCGAGGGATCTTCCCGTGAACATGCCGCTATGGAGCCACGACATCTGGGAGTAAAAGTCGTTTTGGTGAAAAGTTTCGCACGCATTCATGAAACCAACCTGAAGAAGCAGGGCATGCTGGGTATTACTTTCGAGAATGAAGCCGATTACGATTTAGTTCAGGAGGATGATACCATTAGCCTCATTGATCTAAACGCCTTTGCGCCAGATAAGCCCCTAACGGTTCAATTGCTGCATGCCGATGGAAGCTCCGACTTCATAAAAACTTTGCACACTTATAATGAGCAGCAGATTGAATGGTTCAAGGCAGGTTCTGCCTTAAATCTCATTAAGCTGGAGAATGCGAAGTAACGGTATTTATAATTTAAAAAGTTGCTTTGAATCAATGAGGTTTAGGCTGTTTTGACAGAGGCGATAAATAAAAAATCCCCGGAGAATTTCTCCGGGGATTTTTTATGCTTTCCGTTTCAGAACGAGTTTGGCATTGTCCTTTTGCTTGATCTGCTCAAGTGTCTCCTGAAGTTCTTTGTAATCCTCTCTGGGGATGATATTTGTATGGATAGAGAATTTTCGGGTAAAGACTACTTTATTGTCTCGCATTTCGCAACTGGAGTGGTAGCTGATGTATTTGTTCTCTAGGTTTTGGGCCTCAGGCAAATGCTCGACTTCAAAAGTATCAGGGATCTCGTAGTGGAAATCTGACTCTTCTGTCTGTGGATACTCAAAATGTACATCAAAAGTACGGTCTGTTGTGGTCGGTAACTTAATTTTGATAGGGCTTAAATGGTTGAGGGGGACAAACAATCGATCGCCCGCCCGGCTGGCATAGTTTCCAGCATTTAAATGGATGGTCAAAAGGGCCGTTGGGTTTTCATCTCCATCATTGATTAGGTTAAAATCATTTATGGTGAGGTTGTTGATGGGGATATTGGTGAGCAGGTAATCTTTTTGAATTTTAGCTGTAGCTACACCAAGAAAACCATAATCTTCAAACACTAAACCCGAGGCTTTAATAGTGTAGTCTGCAGTTGCGTTGCCGTTTTCATCGATTTTCAGGTTTAACCGCTTGTTGAGTACGTTGTCTGCAGTCCCAAAGTCGGGCATTTCAACAAGCTCACCACCCTTCTCACCTACCAGTAATGCTTTGCGATTGGCAATGGCCGAACCCACATATCCGAATGGGTTGTATGGGTTGGTGCACTCCAGCCAAATGGTGTCATTATCAAAGGGAACAGCCAGTATAGCATGGTTGGTCTGATCTACAGAAGCAATATCAGTAAATCTGATTCGTCTGGTGTCAGCGCCAATCTCAGTATAATAGGAGGGGATACCAATGGCAGTCAATAAGGCACGTGTATAGTTGCTCAGTGCCTTGCAGTCGCCGTAACCATATTTATCCACATCTGCCGCCTGCATGGGTTTAAATCCTTCTATGCCTACGCTAATGCATACATATCTGGTTTTGCGTTGCATGTGTTGATAGACCGCCTTGATTTTCTCCCTGGTGCTTGGCAGCGTGTCGGTCATCACTTTTATGCGGTTTATAGTTTCTTCCGGAAGCACTGTGGTTTCTTCAATCAGACTTTTCACCCAGTTGCCGTAGCCATTCCAATTGGTGTATTCACCAGAATAGCCGTTGTAGTTAAAATGGACTGGGGAAAGCGAAATATAAGGGAATATGGATTGGAAATCAGGGGAGTATGGTTCTCTTTTTAAGGCTCCAAAGTTTTGCACCTTCCATTCATACTGCCAGGTTTCGGGATTAAGTTCTGCTTTCCGGGTTTCGAATTCATGGTTTTGTGCCACATGTTTAAAGGTCATTTTTTTTGGTGTAGTATAACGAAGCGTTGCTTCTGCAACAGCAATTCCGTATCCCTCAACTGGTTGCCATAGGTCGATGTGAATAATTCCCGTGGTAACTGTTGAGTAGGAATATTCTACCGTATAGGGGTATTTGGTAACCTTTGGAGAATAGACCATAGAACGGCTATCGCTGTAAAACACAAAATCTGCAAAATTTGAAAAGTCCGAAAAATCTTTCTTCTTGATTTGATTGATGAGCTGACCCTCTGCACCGTAAATTGCACCAGATACTTTGGCTACTTTTTTTTCGTCGGTATAGGATAGGTGAAACAGTCCCGCTGATTCGCCATTTTTGTTTAATACCGTAATGGCCATTGATACGTTTGTCTTTATCTGGTCATCAGATACACGTTCAATGTCTTTATTGTAGTAACGGACAATGGCATTGGCATTTTTATCCAGGCCTGTAGGTACGGTCGAATAACCTGGGTTGTGCTTTTGACCTGAAGCTAAGACTGAAAACAAAAGCAATATGAACAAAAGGTTGTTTCTCATAAGTGCCTATTTATTTGCGGCTCGGGCAGCCTTTAGAAATGAAAACCTAATTGATCTTTTTAAGCACCACTTTTTCGTTGTGCTTGTTGAGCAAAATGGCGAATGTGTGCTTTACCCCTTCATATTCAGTCGGAAGAAACTGGAGCTTGTTCACTCTAAAATCACTGAAGGCTTGAAGGGTATTGCCGTTAAGAGCCACCGAAAAGGTGAATTGTATGCCCCTGTCCTCCAATGCTACTCTTAACGGGTCTGGTATGCTTTCTATTTCATATCCTTCGGGTATTTCAATGGAGCACATGATAACTTCTCGGGAGGGGTAGGAGAATTCGATAGGGTATTCGCGGTTTTCCAGTTTCAAAGGGTTATCCTCAGTTTTGAAAACCAGTAAGGGTGAAAAGGTAAGCATGGTACCCATTACGTCTGTTTGGCCATTCAAAGTCATCTCAAGGGAATCAATGAGCGATTCCTGGGGCGCTTTGAGGTTGGTGAACGACTGGCTTTTTATTTTAATTCCGGGATACCTTTTTTCCAGCATTTCTATTACCGACACGCTATCCTTTTCAGTGACAAACTGCCTTCGTTTCAACATGCCGGCATAACCTGAATCTTCTCTTCTGGCCACACCCTCGAATGTTCCGTCTTCATTCATTCTTAGGATGGCCTGTGTATAAGTCGCATAACTATTGGGAGTGGCCAGACTGATTTCTCCACTTCTGTTGGGATCAATGATATGTCCCTTGTCATTGAGGCACCGCTCAGGTAGCAAATTTAAAGCGGAGAGTGGATCGGTGGCATCCATCAGGTAGGTTTGGTTATCCACCTCAGCCATGGCAATAACGTAGTTCAGGTCGGTTAGGGAAGGATGGGATAGTGGCAGTATACCATTGGCTTGGGTGCTTAAGACCACCGGGAAAGCTGAAATGCCCATGGTTCTGAGCATGGAGACTAAGGCCAGATTGATGTCTGCACTGTTTCCATTGCCCGCCTCCCAGGATTGCTTCAGGCTCCTTTTGGCAAAAATGGTTGTTACTCCGTTCCATTTCATTTTAGACTGGACATATTTAAAGGCATTGGAAACCATTTCCATTTCATTGGCCGAGGATGCCTTTATCCCATTGGCCTCCGTATCCATAAAATTGTTTCGGTTCAGCACTCTGCCAAAGCTTTCATGCTCCAATAGTTCTTTTGAAACATGACTCCAACTGCTGGAGAAGGATTCATAAGGCGAGTTGGGAAATTTGGTGCCTTCCAGTTCAAAAGTCATGCGGGAAAGAAAGTTCTTGGCTGCTTTTAAAAAGCGCTCCTTTTTAAAAGCCGGCACATGGCTGGCATAGTAAGTGGTGATTTTTTCCTGATACCGCTCTTCATATTCATGCCTTTTACTCTCTGTAACCCTGCCATCTGTGCGATAGGTGTAGGTGAAACTGATCGTTTTTGCAGCCGTTGTAGTATGGTGGTGAACAGGATAATAGCCATACACTGAAGGTTTGTAATGGAAATACTCGGGTATGCCAACCCAATATTCGCTGTATAACACGGGTACTTCCCGCTGAAAGTACCACTCCTGCAAATTGAAAAGAAAATCACTGATGAGTTCATATTCAATTTCAACAACAGACCCAGCCTTCACCTCGGGCATCGCAATTTTTACGATGGTATGGTTTTCTGTTTTTTCTTCGTAAATAATTTGCTTCGTATCCAGTTTTGTTTCTATGATTTTGTCATTTTCCAAATTGTAGGTAAAGCCTTTTATGCTGGCTATTTTTTCTTTGTTAAGCCCCTTGTTGTAGAGATAGATTTCAAAATTGCCCAAATCTGAAGCCGCTTTGTCCAGAATTTTCACTCTCGTATGATTTTTAAAGACCATTTGAAATCCTTTGTCTGAGCCGGAATCACCCTCTCTAATGGTGGTGTTGCGATAAACAAAACTGGTGGAACCTTTCTCGAAGATATAATAAGCTTGTGCCGATGAGTCAATGGGGCAAATGGTCGATTTCATTTCGTCCATGGATACCTTGCCTAATTTTGGCGTTTTTTGAATTTCTGCAGCGAAGGCTGACAAGGAGATTGAAAGAATGAGGGAAAAGGCAATTCGTTTCATAGTCAGGATTTAAAGTTGGTATTAACAAAAATACATTTTTTTTTATATCAGTCCCATTTATAAGCTATAATCTATACCTATTTGACTAAAAGAGTTGTTTATTCTACCTTTGGGTATATGTAAATTTCTTAGGTTTAAGTTATGATGTAAACGGGCATGTTCGTTTTTTACCACAACAGGTTGGTTTTAACATGCTAAAATCAATCGAAAAAAAAATTATTATGAAGAAGATAACAGATATTTTAGGATTAAAAGAGAAAGAATCAGCTGCAGTAGCTGAAAAACTGAATGAGCTATTGGCCAATTATCAGGTTTTTTATCAAAACCTGCGTGGTTTTCACTGGAACATTAAAGGCGATCGCTTTTTTGTATTGCATGCCAAATTTGAGGAGCTCTACAACGATGCCGTTATGAAGATTGACGAAATTGCTGAGCGCATTCTGACCGTTGGGGGCAAGCCTTTGCATACTTTTGAGGACTATTTGAAAGTGAGCAGCATTAAACCCGCCAAGGATAAAACGGATGCCGAATCAACCATGTCTGTAACCCTTGATAATGTAGCTGCTTTGATTAAGTTGGAGCGTGAAGTGTTGCCATTGGCCGAAGCTGCTGAAGACGAAGGTACTTTAGCGCTGATTTCGGATTATATTTCTCAAAAAGAGAAATTAGTTTGGATGTTGACTTCTTTTATGAAGTAATATTTTATTAAATGTTTTTGTGTAAGAGGTTGCCCGTTGGGCAGCCTCTTTTTCTTGTTAAAGGTGTCATAGCTAAAGCTCTGTGGTGCTCCATAAATTCTCAATGAAGCTCTGTGTAACAATTCTTTTTAAAAAGCTTCTTTCAGGGAAATGAAAAGGCCCCGGTGCCCTTCGGAGCTCCAGGCGGCATCTATGCGGATGTTGAGGGGGTCATTAGGCAGTAAGCGAAACCTCAATCCAAGACCGTTTGAGGAGACCAGATCCTTCCAGGTAAGGGCGGTACGATCGCCAGCCTGACCTACCTCCGTAAATAAAACTGCGCCAAAGCGCCACCAAAGGTGCGTACGAAATTCACTTCTCAACAACCATATGGATTGGTCCACCACTCTTTTGGAATGGCCTATGCCACGTAGACGGTCTTTGCCGCCCAGTTGTGGCATTGTAAAAAAGGGAGTGTCTCCGTCACTGTACTCCCACAACGCCTGAAAGGCCAAAACCGGTTGGCCAACACTTATAAAGTGTCTGAAATCCAGTAAATAGTTGTTGTAGGCATAAGCTCCCAATAATTGGTGTTGAAAATGGGTCCATGAAGCTTTGAAATAGCTGCCTGCATGGGGGTAGAGGACATGATCCCGCTTGTCCAGCATTAAAACTGGTCCGGCTCCTGCCAGCCAACCACCGGTGCTGCCAGGTAATTGGTCAAAGGATAGTTCTTCATCTTGCTTGCTAAACTGGTAGTGCCATATTTCGGTCCCCACACCGGCATGTATTTGATGGCCAAGATGCCGTAAGGCTTCTGCTTTAAGGCCATAGCGATCTGCCCTGAAGTCGATGGGCTGAGCTGCTTTGTCCAGCGACCATCGGTCCCAGTACCGGTCGTTGATGCGCAAAGCCTCCACCCGGCCTGAAAACTGCCATTGGGGTGAAATATACCATTCCAGTTCTGAACGGATTTCTACCATGCCTTTGGTCGAAAATTGCAGGGATGTGGTAAGGGTGTTCACCTCTCTTTGGGCCAAATGCCCCTTCTTACTGTCCCAACTGTAAACGGGCATGAGTCCAAATTCGAGACCGGTGCGCGAAGAGTAACCCCCTGCCGGATAAATGGCCCAAATGCCTTTTGGCGTGGTGAATGTCAAATGGTCAAGGATGCGCTCGCCCAAATCAGCCAGCGGGTCAAGCACGCTGGCAGACGCGGGAGCGCCTGACTCATTGGTCTGTCCATGAGCTGATTCAGTGTTGAAAAGCGTAAGTATAATCAGTAGCAAACAGAGCTGACGCATGATGTGTTACATTAGGTGGTGCAAATTAGAAAAGATTGTCTTACTTTTGCACGCTTTTTGTCCAAAAAGTGAAACAAAGTGCTTTGTTTATCCGTTAGGTGGGAAATTGAAGCGCTACTAAAAACAACCTCTAATATGATTTATTTCTTTCGGGCCATAAGTAACGAGTCTGATGATTTTCTTTTTGATATTGCGATTAACAGCGATGCGAAGTTTGTTGACTTGCATCATTTTATTCAACAAAAGCTCAATTTTGATCCTGCTCAAATGACTTCTTTTTTTCTAACGGATGAAGATTGGCAAAAGGAGAAAGAGATTACGCTGATTGATATGATGATGGATTACGACAATGCTGCCGTAATGGATAAGGTGCTTCTGGAAGAATTGTTGAATGAGCCGAAACAAAGGTTGTTGTATGCTTTTGATCTGTTTGCTGAGCGTGTATTGTTTATGGAATTGACCGATATCACAGAGGGAAGTATCAAAGAATCGACTAGCGTTCGAATAGAAGGCACGCCTCCGCCTCAGTTTTCTGAAGAGGGTTTTTCCTTTGATCAGGAATTGACGGCCGATGCTTATGACGAGGATGAGTTGGATGATTTTCTGAGTTTTGGAGATGATTTGCCTGAGGATTACGCGGATGAGGACGATGGTATGAATGATTTCTATTAATATTTTGTGTTCGCATGACCAAAACAATGGTTGTTATTGCCGGACCAACCGGTGTAGGGAAAACCAAAACAGGCATTGAGCTGGCCAGGGCATTTAGAAGTGAAATAATTTCGGCCGATTCGCGCCAGATCTATAAAGAAATTCCCATTGGTACTGCTGCACCCTCAACTGAGGAGCGGGCCGGCGTCCCGCACCACCTCATAGCTTCCCACTCAATTTTTGATTACTACAGTGCTTTTGAGTTTGAGCAAGAGGCCCTGGCTTTGACAGAAGAGCTATTTCAAAAGCAGGATGTGCTATTTATGGTGGGTGGCTCTATGATGTACATTGATGCTTTTTGCCATGGTATTGATGAGTTGCCTACCATCGATCCCCAACTTCGGCAGGATTTAATGACGCAGCTTGACAGCGACGGCATTGAAGCCCTTAGGCTTCAATTAAAGCAGCTCGATCCGGTGTTTTACACACAGGTAGATCTGAAAAATCCTAAGCGGGTGATTCACGCCCTCGAGATTTGCCTGATGACAGGCCAGCCCTACTCCACGCTGCGGACCAATCCCAAAAAGGAACGACCCTTTAAAATTATTCGTATCGGGCTTAATAGGGATCGCCCCGAATTGTATGCGCGCATTAATCAGCGGGTATTGGAGATGATGGAACAAGGTCTTGAACAGGAAGCCCGTTCCCTGTTGAATAATAAGCATTTGAACGCGCTCAATACGGTGGGCTTCAAGGAGCTTTTTGCCTGCTTCAATGGCGAATATGACATGGAAAAGGCCATTGAGCTGATACAGCGAAATTCTCGGCACTATGCCAAAAAACAGTTGTCGTGGTTCAATCGCAACCCCGAAATCCACTGGTTTCATCCTTCGGCCACAAAAGCAATGTTTCAACTGATAGAGCAGGAAAGTGGCTTCCATGCGGATGAAAATTTGTAGCCGCAACGATATTTGATTAGCTTTGTAACAGAAGGCCGGTTTCCATTTTCGTTAATTCTTTTTCACGGTTTACAAACTATAATCCGGAAACCGGCCTTTCTTTGCTTTTTGCTACCTGAAGATTTTTTTATGGTGTCCAATCTAATTATACGGGTTTATGGTATATGCATCCGTAAGGGGTATGTTTTGTTATCTGATGAGCTTTTCAATGGGGTTAAAATGACGAAGTTTCCCGGTGGGGGACTGGAATTTGGCGAAGGAACCATTGATTGCCTGAAACGTGAGTTTAAGGAGGAAGGGGTTGGAGAGATAACTGCCATTGGGCATTTCTACACCACTGACTTTTTTCAACAGGCGCTGTTTTTTGAGTCCACTCAGTTGCTCAGCATTTATTACAAGGTTGAGTTACGTACCACCAGCGAGTTTCCAACGAGTGAGGAGGTATTGGCCACCAGCATGACGGATAAGCAAAAATTGCGATGGACTTCCATCGCAAACCTCCAACCTGAAACACTCACTTTCCCTATCGACCGTGTGGTGGCTCAACTTCTGAAAGAGGGTGCTTATTAAACGCTTCTTTGTAAAGAAAATCACATTAGCGCCTTCACAAGTAGTGCCAAATGTTGTATTTTATATCTTCTGAGCAGAGACGATCAGGGGCATGCTTCGTTCCGAAAGGGGTGCTCCATCAAAGCCCCCAAAGAACTGAATGCTCTCGAAATCAGCCTCCTGAAGTAACACCTTTAGAAAATCCCGACGCACCGGGTGCAGCGGTACGCTGTTGGTGATGGTTAGTCCCGACGACTTGACCGTTAAACGGGTTTTGAAATTGATCATCTCATCCTGCTCCCGAAACTCATAGTGCCGCTCAAATTTTATGTGCTCGTTCTCAATGGTGGGGAGCCCGTCCAGTCCCTCATCCAGCACATAATCATAGTTGATGATTTGTAGCAGTATGCGTCCGCCAGATTTTAAAAGACCTGCCGATTGATTGAAAAAGGACAGGATGTCCCCCGAACGCAGTAAATGTACCAGGGTGTTTCCATAGCATACCACGGCATCTAAGGATAGGGGCTCAAACTGACCGCTGATCTGCAGCATGTCTGTTACCTGAAAATCCAGACCGGCCCGGTCTTGTGCTTTGGTATTGGCTCTGCTGATCATTTCAGCATCCAGATCAATTCCGGTCACTGCGGCGCCCGCCTCAGCTAAAAGCAAACTCAGGTTGCCGGTTCCGCAACCTACATCTAATATACGCTTATGGTTTAACTCTGATAGTTGTTTTTCCGTGAACTTCACTTGCATGGGTGATGCCGGAAATATTTGATCGTACCATGGGGCAATGCTTTTGTAAAAGGCCATTATTTATCTCCTAATTTTTCACTAATCTGATAATGGTTTCTGTTGGGACTGATGCGGCCTACCAATTCGGCAATAAATCCGGTCATGAAGAGCTGGGTACCCAGTATCATGCAGACCAGACTGATGTAGAAATAGGGACTGTTGGTTATAAGTGGTGCTTCTACATTGTGGTAGACCGACCATAATTTGCGAATGCCCAATGCCAAAGCCGAGAAAAACCCCACTATAAAGGTGATGGTGCCCAGTGTGCCAAAGAGGTGCATGGGACGGTGACCAAACTTGGAGATAAACATGACCGAAAGCAGATCCAAAAAGCCTTTGACAAAGCGCTCTATGCCAAATTTGGTAACGCCGTATTTGCGCTCGCGGTGCTGCACGGTTTTTTCGCCAATGTTGGTAAACCCGGCTCGCCTTACTAAAATGGGAATGTAGCGGTGCATTTCTCCATACACTTCTATGTTGTGAATCACCTCCTTTCGGTAGGCTTTTAACCCGCAGTTGAAGTCGTGCAATTGAATGCCTGATACCACCCGGGCCGTGTAATTAAACAATCTGCTGGGTATGGTTTTTCCCAATGGATCGTAGCGCTTTTTCTTCCATCCGCTGACCAGGTCATAGCCCTGGTCGGTCACCATCTGCATTAAGGCTGGAATTTCATCGGGACTGTCCTGCAAATCAGCATCCATGGTAATCACAACTTCTCCCTTGGCCTCACGAAAACCGCAGTGCAAGGCAGCTGATTTGCCATAGTTTCGTCTAAACCGTATGCCGCGAATTTCGGGATATTGTTCCGAAAGTTTTTCAATTACGGACCATGAGGTATCCTTGCTGCCGTCGTCTACCATTATTATCTCGAAGGGTTTTTCAAGCGGGCGCACCACCTGGCAAATCCATTCTGCCAATTCGGGCAGTGATTCTTCTTCATTGAATAAGGGTACAACTACAGATAAGCGCGTTGTTTGAGGGTTATTGGACATCTCGCATGACTTCTTGAAAGGGATCTCCTTTACGTTTAACAAATAGGGCTATTAGCAGCGAAACAATTAATCCGTTAAACATTCCGCCGATCGCATTGGAGATTAACAGCACCCAGGGATTGGTAGCCATCGCTATGGATCCCTGCATGTTTTCAACTGCCGATTCTGACATGCCTAACGCCAGATAAGCCTCTTCAGCTTCAGCAAACATCATATCCCTTAAACTTGGATCGACAAAGCTAAACATGATGAAATAGTAGAAGCCTATGATAATGCCTGCCAGTGTTGAAATTCTAATACCAAATAATAGTCCCTGGCCGTAGGACAAAAAACCATCCCGAAATTTATCGCGATAAACGCGCATGGTCTGGTATATAATGGCCGCGTAGATGACCCAGCTAAAGGCTGACCACCCCGAGCCAAACATTTTGTCGGCAAAATAGAGAATTAGGAAAAAAAGAACCATCCCAATTCCCAGTTTGGCTCCACTGGAAAAAATGTACTGTGTTCTTGCAGAGTTGTTATTGTCCATATAATATAAGTTGTGTTTTTGATTCAGCTAATCTAATAAAATATGCGCTTGTATGCATTAATATATGCCGACAAAAAGCGGTAATGAAAGGGTTAAAAATACGAAAATATCATTTACCATCAGGCTGTCGGGATAAAACATTCATGAGGATTGTTTTATAAAGGGCTGGTTTTTTGAAACATGCACCAATAAAGGAAAAAAGAGCGAAAAAAAACCACGAAAGTGCTTGCCATAATAGGAGAATTTTCTACTTTTGTCGTCGGGTAAGTCCTGTACGACCAGCTCCTGCTGAACTCCTCCAGGGTCTGACGACAGCAAAGGTAGGCGGTCGAAGCGGTGCGATACAGATAGCTTACCCACCTGCCAATGTAGCTCAGTTGGCCAGAGCAGCTGATTTGTAATCAGCGGGTCGGGGGTTCGAATCCCTCCATTGGCTCAGAAGATTCCTTAGGGAATTGGATATATTGAAAGTTCTTTTATTGATGGGGGGATACCAAAGCGGCCAACTGGGGCAGACTGTAACTCTGTTGTCTTACGACTTCGGAGGTTCGAATCCTCCTCCCCCCACGAAAAAATAGCCAATCACGCAAGTGGTTGGCTTTTTTTATAGTGTTCTGCTAACTTCCTGGTTTTGGTATTTTTCTTTTTTCTTTTCCTCTTTATAGGTCATTTTTCTAAAACTTCTCTAATATTGTAAGTTCGATATAGTAGCTTTGATTACCTTAATATAATTAATGCGAATGAAGCGTATTGGACTTACCATTATCTCTTTTTATTGTGTGGTTTCGCTGATTCAGGCCCAGCTTGACAATATGCGTTTTTTATCCTTATCCACAAATGATGGCTTATCTCAGATGTCGGTGCTGCAAATTGTGCAGGACTCAGATGGGTTTTTGTGGTTTGGAACACGTAATGGATTAAACCGGTATAATGGTTATGATTTTGAGGTTTTTAAGTTCAATAGTGATAACTCGGAAACGATTAGTGATAACCATATTTCTTCACTTTGTGAGGGTGTCGAAGCTACCTTGTGGGTTGGCACTATGAACGGGCTTAACCGGATGGATAGAAATAAGGGGACGTTTGAAAGGGATTTTTCATCGACCATCACCACTGGCGCCCATTTTCCGGAAAAGATGCACATCTTTTCGCTTTTTTTTGACACAAAGGGCTGCTTGTGGATAGGAGCAGGTCCGGGACTTTATATATATGATACCCTTAAGAATAATATAGTACACTTGACTCTGGGCGGACTATTGGATAATAATCCGGTTAGGTCCATAGCTGAAGATCGGCAAGGGAATATTTATTTGGGTACGACTTATGGGGGAATGCTGGTTGTGGATGGTGACTTTAATTTGTCTGCCCGATTTATTAACGAAGCCGACAATGATCTAAGTCTGAGTGAAAACTTTGTCAGCTCGATTTATTTTGATAGCAATGAACAACTTTGGGTCGGTACACGGTATGGTGGACTCAATTTGTTTGATCTGGGACAGAAAACATTCAGACGATATACCAAAAACAACAGTGGCCTTAGTAATAATGAAATTCGTTGCATTGAGGAGGATGGTTTAGGCAATCTGATAATTGGAACATTCGGGGGACTTAACGTCCTGAATAAAGAGGATGACCAATTTACTGTTTATAATCGTTTGCGACAAGCGGAGGGTGGCTTAAGTCATTTTTCTATTTATTCTGTTCTGTATGACCATTCGGGCATCCTCTGGATAGGATCCTATTCAGGCGGTATTAATTATTTCTACCCCTACAATTATCGATTTAGGTTCCATGATCCGTCTCTGCCTGAGAATAGTCTTTTTGGCACTATTGGGCCGATGGTTGAAAAAGATCATTTAATCTATATTGCAACGGAGGGAGGGGGCTTACTTAAATACCATCCTTATGAAGAAAAGTATCGGTACTATTTTATTGAAGAGGGAGATCCGGTACCCTATTATGAGAATATAATAAAGTCACTATTTCTCGATGGTGATGTTTTATGGTGTGGCACTGCTATGGGCAAGATTTATAGCTTTGACTTAAGGACCAACACCTTCACCAAACGATATAATCTTGAGCGCTCTGATGTCATTTATACATTGTTTAAAGATCAAATGGACAACCTCTTTGTCGGTTCCGTGGGAACAAAAGGGCTGATAAAGATCACCCCGAAGGGTGAGTATATTTCAGAATTTCCTCTTCAGGGCGGTGAATCGGTTTCATTTCATAATGTTCGGGCGTTTTATCCGGTTGATGCCCATTCCTATTTAATTGGCACACGCAATGATGGTTTGTTCTTTTATGATAGTAAAACACTTAAACTAATTCCATATGCAGATCAAAAGGAATCGACCAGTGAGTATATCACGTCTATTGTTAAGATGGGGGAAGAGAGTTATTGGATCGGTTTTTTTGGGGGTGGCATTGCTGAATTGGACTTGAATAATGGGTATTCCCGCAATTTTGATTTGACCAACGGGATGCCGGATGATAAGGTTTGCTCAATGCTGGAAGGCCGGCAAGGAATGCTCTGGATTAGCACGCTTACTGGCTTGGTTGAGTTCGATACACAGAAGGAGTTGTTTAGAAATTATACTTTTGAGAGCGGTATAAAGGTCAATGAGTTTTCCTTACATGCCTCACTCAAGAGGAGTAATGGTCATCTTTATTTTAGTGGAAACAATGGTTTTATTTCTTTCAATCCTGAGGATATTAGTCCTAATCCATTTTTACCACCTGTTTATCTGACGGAATTGACGGTTAACAACCGTCCGGTCGTTTTTTCTGACGGTAATCCTTTTCTTGAGAGACCTTTATCACTCACCGATCAAATTACCCTAAAATATGATGAGGCTAATTTCACCTTATCCTATGTGGCACTTAATTACATATTTCCTGAAAGAAATCATTATGCTTACCGCTTGGATGGCTTTGATGAAGAGTGGATTGATGCCAAAAGGAGGCGAACTGCTTTTTATACGAATATACCTCCTGGCGACTATGTCTTCAGGGTTAAAGCCGCTAATAATGACGGAGCCTGGAACGAGGAAGGCACCCAGATCAGAATAAAGGTCTTGCCGCCATTCTGGAAGTCTGCCTGGGCAATGATGGGCTATGTTGTGCTTTTTGTTTCATTATTGGTCGGTCTTCTTCGGCATTTTAAAATGAAAGAAACTTTCAAGAATGATTTGCATCGTAAGCAAATAGAGAAGCAGGCTGTTGAAGATTTTCACAAAGAAAGAATGCAATTGTTTACCAATTTTTCTCATGAGTTAAGAACCCCATTAACCCTCATTTATGCGCCGTTACAGGATCTATTGACCCAGCCGGGGATAGAAGCCGGGATGAAGACTACGCTCAACCTGATTTTTCGAAATGCTGAAAGACTCATGAATCTTGTTAATCAGCTCATGGATTTTAGAAAAAGGGAGGATGGTAAATTAGAATTGTCTGCCAATAGAAACAACTATGCTTTGTTTATTGAAGAGATGATGTTAGCGTTTTCTGTTTTGGCAAAAAAGCGCAATATTCAATTAGTCTTTGACGGTTCTCAAGTGATAAAGGATTCGCTTTTTGATGCCGATCTGATGGAGAAGGTGTTTTTCAACCTGCTCTCCAATGCTTTTAAGAATGTGCAGGATGGTGGTCAAATTGTTGTTTCTTTAAAGATGGGCGGTCATCCGGAGAATCAATTGCCCGCGTATTTGTTGAAAGCACCTTTTGCTCCCCGCTCAGATTCTTTCGTATATATAAACATTTCAGATAATGGTATTGGTGTACCGGCTGAAAGTCTCCAACGCATATTTGATCCTTTTTATCAGTTGCGCAGTAAAGATTCTGCTATTAATCCGGGAACCGGACTGGGGTTGAGTTTAAGTAAAGGAATCGTTGAAATGCACGATGGCTTGATTTGGGCCGAATCTATTTCGGGAGAAGGTGCGACTTTCAGACTTATTTTGCCCTTTTTGGATGCAGCCGGGCATGCTGAGAAATCAGAAATTGGTGCCAAACAATCTGAAAGCAGTTTTGTAGTCGAAGATATGGTTGATAAAAGCTTCGAAAGAGATGTTTCTCCAAATAGGGGAACGGTTCTCATTGTTGAAGACAATCGTGAGGTACGTGCCTATCTGGTACAGTTACTTCAGCCTTTCTATTTAATTCTACAAGCTCAGGATGGCCAGGTAGCACTGGAGGTGGCGCGTAAGCGTATGCCGGATTTGATCTTGAGTGATATTATGATGCCGGTGATGGATGGGGTGGAGTTTTGTTTAAAACTCAAACAGGACCTGGCCATCTCCCATATCCCTGTGATCATGATTACGGCCCGTTCTTCATTTGCTCATATCCAGGAGGGCTTTCAATCTGGAGCAGATGATTACATCACCAAGCCTTTTAGCAGTGACCTGTTACTTTTGAAGGTGAAAAACATGCTGGCTACGCGTGAGCGGATGAAAGCACTATTCTCCAAAAGATTTTCTTCTGAGTCATTAGGTATCTCTGTTGTTTCTGCTGATGAAGGTTTTATGCAAAAAATGTCAGAGTTTATCCAAACCAATTTGTCAAATCCAGATTTAAATATTGATTTGTTTTGTCGCGAAGTGGGTGTCAGTCGCGCCAATCTTTATCGCAAAATGAAGGCCTTAACCGGACTTTCTGCCAATGAATATATTAGAAATATCCGGTTGGAAACGGGTGCCCGCTTGTTAAAGGAGACTGACCTGACTGTTGCCGAAGTTTCCGAGCGGGTTGGGTTTAATAGTCCTGCTTATTTTTCCAGCTGTTTTAAAAGTCTCTATAAAATTGCTCCTAAAGATTATTAGGGCTCAATCTCTTAACAATTATATCGAAGGCGACTTAGTTGCCGAATTTTTATTGTTTTGATTCAATTCTGAATGCTTCTGAATCAATTTTCGCATGAGGCTTCGTCATTTAGTGTTAAATTTGAATGAATTTAACATTTCTCTTTATCTCAGTTATTCAGACTGTTGCGGACTGTTTAGTCCAAAAAGCATAAACATTTTTTAGTATTCGTTTGGTTATGTTGTTAAGAATATTTATTTTTGGTCAACCAGTTGCAGGTAAACCAGCTGCTGGTTTACAAATCCAAATTAGTGAAATATGCTTGATAAGTTTACAAAAGTTAAGGTTGAGAGTCCCGTGGATGTTATCATCGGACAAATAAGAAGCCTTATTGTCACTGGCAATTTAAAGCCGGGGGATAAGTTGCCTTCAGAAAGAAAACTTTCCGACTCATTTGGTGTTGGACGAACTTATGTGAGAGATGCCATCAAGAAATTAGAATTTTTTGGCATCCTTAAGCCCTTAGCGCAAAGTGGAACAGTGGTTTCTGGAACCGATATCTCAGTCCTTGAAGGACTTTTTACAAACGTTATCAGCTTGAATAAAAAGGATTTTTTTTATTTGGTTGAAACACGGGTGTTGCTTGAAAGGGAGTCTGCCAAATTAGCTGCATTAAGGCGGACTGATAAGGACATTGAAGCAATATGGGATGCTTATTATAATTACGAGGCGCAGATAAAGCAAGATTTGCCTGGCGTGGACATGGACTTTAATTTTCACCTGAAAATTGCAGAGGTAAGTCAAAATCCGGTTATTAAATCCTTGATGTTAATTGTTATACCTGATATCCTAAAGGCTTATAGAAAGTTGAATGTGTGTGGAGCCGGTCGCTATCTGAAATCAGCTAATGAACACATCGAGATTATCAAAATGATAGAAAAAAGAGACGGGGATGGAGCTGCCATAATGATGGAAAAACATTTACAAGATGTTTTGGAGTTTAGCAAAACAGTTGATTTTTCCCCAAGGAATGTTGAAGTTGAATAGTTATTGAATTGAAAGTTTAATAAAAAGAAGGAAATCAGGTACCAGCTGATTTCCTTCCAAAACAAATTACTGTTGCACGGGACAAAACCATTCACCTTGGTGAATGGAAGAAGTATGCCCTTTTGTAATTTAGGTCAAAATTACAATATTTTTTTGAGCATAGCTTCTGAAACTGCCCTAAAGTAAGTTAAGAGTTATTACCAGCGACCTGTAGACTTTGAAAGTTGAAAGTAACAGTGCTGGAAGAGACAATATTTAAGTCACTCAAAAAAATAGGTAGGCATGAGAAAAAGTTTTTTAATTGGTGGGCTGATTTGGCTGGGTTTAAACCTTGGTTTTTCTTCCAATGCAGCCAGTTATTTGATAAGTACTCCAGCAGAATATTCTAAAATTTCCCAAAATTTGAATCCCGGAGATTCCATTATCCTGAAAAAAGGAGTATGGAATGATTTCGTTATTCTTTTTGCAGCAGAAGGTACAGCGGATGAACCCATCTCCCTTGTTGCTGAAGAAGCCGGTAAGGTTTTAATTACAGGTGAGTCGGCCTTGCTATTGTCGGGCAATTATTTGCATGTAAATGGTTTAAATTTTGTCAATGGGTCGACGCCCAAAGAGGCTGTTATCAGTTTTAGAAATGCCGTTCCGGGCAAGGTTGCCAATTATTCAAGGGTGACCAATTGTAGCGTTAAAAATTTTGGATTAAAGGATAGATGGGAAAGCGACAATTATGTGGCTTTATGGGGTAAGCATAACCGTGTTGACCATAATTATTTTGGTGAAAAAAGTAATCTTGGGGTAACACTTGTGGTTTATCTACGTGGTGAAGAGAATTGGCCCAATCATCATGTGATTGACTTCAATCACTTTGGCCCAAGACCACGGATGGGCTCTAACGGTGGCGAAACTATTCGGTTTGGCGTAAGCGGTACTTCTTTAAATTCCTCCTTTACTGTTTTAGAGAATAATCTATTTGAACATTGCAATGGCGAAACGGAAATCGTTTCCATTAAATCGAGTGATAATAGCATTCGCAACAATCTGTTTTTTGAATCGGAGGGCAGTCTGGTGTTAAGACATGGCAATCGAAATGAGGTGGATGGAAATGTCTTTATCGGCAATTTCAAGCCTTATACCGGTGGTATTCGCCTGGTGAACAACGGACACCAAATCACCAATAATTTATTGATCGGTCTGGAAGGAGATGGTTTCAGGGCTCCTCTCTCCATTATGTGTGGTTTAGAGAACAGTCCCTTGAACAGATATGAGCCTGTCAAAGATGTCACGATTGAGGGCAATGTTTGGATGGCTTGTTCCAATGGTTGGGACATCGGAGTTCCTTTTACGCGCAATGCTGATGAAGGGGATTTTGTCCTGCCCACTGACGTGAAAATCAAGAACAATGTGGTTTGGCAAAACCATGACAAACCGCTGATAAATTATATTACAGGTAAAGCAGAACTTATGTGGGAAAACAATTTGTCCAATCAGGTAGGAGGGCTGGTGAATGAGTTTGCCAATCATGAGTTGGAAATTCATCAGGTTAAGAATGTTGTTGTGCCTAAAACCGATGCCAGTTTCGCCATAAATAAACAACATTTGCAACGTGTGTCAACCACAACATTTGGCCCCAATTTCAAGAACGTTACAGGAAAATCTGTTTTGAGTAAAACAGTGCTTGTGGCGCCTGGGCTTAATACGATTAATGAGGCGCTGAGTCAGGTCTCCCATTCAGATGAATTAACGCTTGTTCTGTTAAATGGCAGTGATTACATCTTTGATGAGCCAGTAGTCTTAAATTCGAAAGTGAAAATTATTTCTTCTTCATGGATAACAGGAGAGCGCGCTCACCCCGCCTATTTAGCCAGTGCAGATGCTCGGTTTTTACCGGCCATTAAGCCATCAGAAAATTTTAATGGTCAGGCATTATTTGTAATTGACGGTCAAGCTCATGTTAATATGAAGGGCGTAGCCATTTCAGCCTTAAACTCACAACTGTTGTACGGTTTTGTGACCTCAGAAGAGAAGAATTATGGCGACTATCAAATCAAATTTGAAGGTGTCCATTTCAGTGGTTTTAACCATGCTAATGGTGCTGTTTTTAAAGGTAAAGCACAAACATTTGCCCGTCGCATTGAGGTGCTTCATTCGCTCATTGAAGGTTGCAGAAATGGTTTTGTGTTTGATGAAGAAAAGAAGGACGACGGCCGTTACAATATTGAAGAATTCAGTGTGCTGAACACAAGTTTCAGGAATAACCAAGGTGCTGTTATCAATATTTACAGAGGTGGGATGGATGAATCGACCTTTGGACCATTTTTATACATCGACAATAGTGAGTTTGTGGGTAACCGGGGTCAAGAAGGCCAGAGCCTTCTTGAGCTGACCGGAGTTCAGGTGGTGAAGGTGAATAACTCACATTTCCAAAACAACCAGAACTATGAACGCTTAATGCATCTGAAAGGCATGAAGAACAGCATCAGTGATTCATCCATTGAGGCAAAAGATCGCATCACTGTTGAGAATAATGCAGCCATTAGTAATATTCAGATAATTAGCAAACGTGGCAAAAGTAATTTGAAATCAGGTCTTGTAAGGTATGCTCTTTAGTCGTTTTGTACGAATTAATTATAGACACATGAAACGAGCCATGAGTAAACTTTTCTCACACAGGGGGATGGCTATTGCCGAGTTCCATGTGACCATTTAAAAACAAAATATTGACACATGAAAAAGCTTTTTCTTTTTTTGGTTCTTGCCTTATTTGGGTTTTTATCCAGCTATTGTTCTGATAAATCAGATGATTTTAGTGGTGAATTAACAGGGGCTTCAGAATATTTTGTGGCATCCATGTCTGAACTCAGCAATGTTTTGGATCTTGTTAAGCCTGGGGATGTGGTAACATTGAAAAATGGAACATGGAATAATGCCGATGTGCTTTTTACGGGTGGCGGAACAGAAAGCGATCCGATTACATTTAAGGCTGAATCCGTTGGGGGTGTTGTGTTTTCAGGCAGTTCTAAAATGAGGATTGCTGGCAGCTATCTTATTGTTAATGGCTTTGCCTTTGAAAATGGCAACCCTTCAGGTGGCTCCATCATTGAGTTTAGAAACGGCAGTCAGCATGCACAACATAGCCGACTCACCAATGTTTCCATAAAAGACTATAGTCCTGCGGATAAGAATGTTGATACCAAGTGGGTTTCTATGTATGGGTACAGAAACCGTGTAGATCATTGCTCTTTTGAAGGAAAAACGAATTCAGGGACGACTTTGGTGGTCTGGATGAACGCGACACCCGATTACCACTTGATCGACAATAATTACTTTGGACCCCGGCCCGATCTTGGCTTTAACGGTGGTGAAACCATTCGAATTGGGACCAGTGACTGGAGTTTATACAGTTCCAATACCACTGTTGAGCATAATCTTTTTGAAGATTGTGACGGTGAAATTGAAATAATATCTAACAAGTCGTGCCACAACGTATACCGTTACAATACCTTTTTGAACAGCAATGGCACATTAACACTGCGCCACGGTGACGACTGTGAAGTTTACAATAACTTTTTCATTGATAAGGCAGGCAAGAGTGGTTCAGGTGGCGTTCGGGTGATTGGCCGACGACACAAGGTTTACAATAATTATTTTGAAGGCTTGAATGGAAATGGCTTTAGAGCTGCCATATCGGTCACCAACGGTATGCCCGATTCGCCATTAAATGGCTATTATCAGGTGGAAGATGCCTTGATTGGTTTTAACACCATCGTGAATTGTCGGCAAGCGTTTGCCATAGGCTCGGGAGCCAATTCTTCATTGACGCTGCCACCTGTAAATGTTCTCGCAGCTAATAATCTGGTAAAGACGCGCAGTAACACTGCAATGGTTGTCATGCATGACCCCAATGGCGATGTTTTGTGGGATGGTAATTTGTTGGATGGAGCTAGCGGATTAGTGGCCCAGGAGGGCATAAAAGTGATCGCTTTAAATTTCTTATCGGACGGACACATTTTGCGGCCTGAAGCTACGCCCCTAGAAACCAACCTCGCTACTTCGTCTATGATGGAAGTGACTTTTGATATTGATCTGCAGGATAGACCTTCCGGCTCAAGACATGTTGGCTGTGACCAAATTGACGATGCTCCGGTAACTAACCGGCCTAAGCGTCGGGAGGATGTCGGGGTCAGATATGAGGGCAGTACCTCAATTGCCCAAAACTTCCATTCCGAAGAGATATTTTTTTCAGGAGGTCAGGCATCCCCCTTAACTGTGAGTTTCAGAGAAATGGAGCAGAGAGCGCTTACGCTCTTTACCCTTGAGGGACATTTGGTAGAGCACAATGAAGGAAAAGGCACCGGATATGGTTTCTACGCTGCCACAAAACCAGGCGTTTATTTATTGAGAGTGATTAAGAACAATTGGGCAAACACCTATAAGATTGCTCTTTAAAAATATAGATCGTTAGGTTGATAGATCATTAGGTTGATAGGTAAAGTTAATCCATGATATTCAGCAAGTTATGCTCCTACAACCAACAAGTGCAAGTTATTTAAAATCAGCGAATTATAAGACAATAACGAACTATTAATAATAGATGTCTTAAATAAACAGTGCTATTTGAACTAAATATTTTTTGTTATGCGATTTACAACTTGGGTCATCATCATTACTTTTTTCATTTCCTTTTCGGCTTATGCCCAACAAAGAGAGTTGGCTAAAACCATTCAAAAGGGCCATCCCAGATTGGTTCTAACACCAGAGGCTGTTAAATCCATCAAAGCTGAAAGGTCTCACTTTCCCTTGATGAATCAATCTGTAAAGGAGGTACTTGAAGGTGCTGATCGGGCATTGGCAAACGGCATTGTTGTCCCTATCCCTAAAGACGCTGGTGGCGGTTACACGC
>DHVH01000103.1 GCA_002412555.1 Marinilabiliaceae bacterium UBA5213
CTCTGCAACAACGGTTCACCGCGCATGCCCTGCCCCATAAAGACCTCCATCCAATGAAAAAATGGAAAGAGATGGGCCAGTATTCTGGCCACCAAAGGCATGCCTGCGACAGGGAAAGTCAATCCGGAAAATGTCAACGCCATCATAGAGTAAGCACTTCCCAAAGAAAGTGACAGTCGGGTGTTGGCTGTTAGTGCCAACAATAGCACCGCTACCATCTGATAAGCCAGAATCATCAAAAGCTGAGACAGCATAATGGCACCCCAGTAACCTCGCAAGGGAAAACCCAGATGCTGGGTCATAATAAAATGCATCACCGCCACATTTACCAGCATCAGAAAGACATAAGGCAACAACTTACCAGTCAAAGCTACTAAAAGACTGTTTTCCGCCAGCCTCAACCACTCCGGAGAAGTACCCTCACGTATCTCCATCCCAATGGCATAAATAGCTCCCAAAAGTGTGAACAAGACCACCAGCAAAGGCATCAGAGCCGTCACCAAAAAATAGGCATAGTTGGTGTAAGGATTAAACAGCACGTGGCCGTCCATTTGAACGGCATGCACTTGTCCCAAAGCCTGCTCAGCTGGCAGACCTTGCTTCATGGACACCTGCAATTTGACCCCTGTCGAATAGGTCGCCACCACCCGGTAGATGGTGCTTTTCAGCAGTCCACCCACCAGGACATTGGTATTATTAATGTACAACTGAATTTGGGTGCCCTCACCTTTAAGTACCGACTTTTCGAAATCTGCGGGAATATATAAGACCGCCTCGGCATCGCCCCTCAGCATGGCTTCTCGTCCGTCTTGCAAAGAGGTCATCCTATCGGTAACATCTGCCATACGGGTAGCATCCACCATGCGGGTCAGCTGTCGCGACAGGGCACTAAAATCAGCATCGACCACCGTTACGGGCAAATGAGACGGCACACCGGCTACAAAAATATTCATCACCAGCAAAAAGGAGAGCATGGGACCAACAAGGGTGAGAAACAAATAAACCTTACTGCCGGTAATGCGACTAATTTCACGGTCTAAAACCCTTATGAAACCGTTGTTCTTTAAGCCTTGAAAGGAAGCATTTATCATAGTATTCAAAAACTTAGCGGTTTCTGGCAATGACCTTATCCCAATTCACCAAAGCACTCATACCAGGCCGCAAGCCTACAACAGTTTCAACTGGACGGGCATGCACTTCAAAGGTCTTCATATCAAAATCGCCCGATGTCTTGGTCGCATTCCATGTGGCAAAATCACCCAAAGCATGGATATAGGTCACTTCCAGCAGGACACTTTCCATGTCTATGGCAGGGAAGTTGGCCGACAGCCGGTCCCCCTTACGGATGGCAGCCAGCAAATCTTCCCGTAGGTTAAACACCACCCATACATCATCCAAATCTACCAGAGTAACCACCGGAAAACCGGCGGGTGTCAGTTCACCTTGCTCCGACATCACATTGGCCACTTCGCCTGAAATGGAAGCATAGGCGCGGGTTTCATTGACAAAGGCATTAACCTCAGCTATCACGGCCTCTGCCTTTTTCACCAAAGCGGTGGCAGCATCCTTGTCTTCACTTCTGGCGCCGCCTTTGGCTTTATTCCAGATAGCCCGCGCTGCCTCAGCAGTTTCCTGAGCGATGGTGAGTTGCATATCCATTTCGTCGCGTCTATGGGCAGGCACCACCCCACTTTGATACAGGTTCTCAATACGCTGATGACTCTTTTCTGCAAACTCCAGGGCTGCAGCCGCTTTCAGGTAGGTATTATAAGCGGCCTGAATGTCTTCCTTCTGTGCCCCGGCCATGGCTTTCAACTGCTGCGCTTCAGCCGCCATACGGGCGGCTTCTGCCTGACCCAGACGGGCTTCCACTTCGGGGCTTTCAATGGCAAACAGAAAGTCGCCCTTCTTCACCTGCATGCCTCGATATACAGCCAGGGAGTCTATCCTTCCCGTTACCTTTGAGGAGACCTTTACCTGGCGGGCCTCTACCTGTCCCTGGACCTCCAGGGGTACCGGACGAGCCAGCAACCAAGTGGTATAAATTAAAAATATCAACAAGCCACTCACGATGGCACCAACGATAAGGTTTCTATTCTGCTTCATTATTATATATTGTTATTCAAAGTTCACGGACTGATTTAACAAGACCAGCAAGTATCCAATTTTAATTAGTGTCAGAGTTGAATATTTTTTAATTCCAATACATCGGGGAGCGTAGATAATTGGGGAAATACTCTGGCATTCCGGCCAGCTCAAGCAGGCGGGACAGCGCCACATCGTACTGATACATGGCCTGAAGTTTTTCAATACGCACTTTTGCCACTGCCAGGGAGGCATCGGTTACCTCCGTACTGGTAGCCATACCCTCATTGAAAGCCTGCTTGCGCACGCGGTAATATTCATCGGCAAAAGCTTCAGCAGAAGCCAATTCTTGCAACTGCTCCAATATCATCTGTATCTCCTGATGGTACTTTTCGATGCCTGTACTCAAATCACGGGCTGCTTTGGTCCATGCCTGATCAACGCGTTCTTCAACAAAGCGGGCCGACTGGTACTTGTGTCGGGCCGATGTGCCGCCAAATATTTTCCAACTAAGGGTAATGCCAGCCATGTAATCGGACACGTTGGGCGACAAGTCCACATTGGCCAGGTTATAAGTACCAAAAGCCGCAACAGTTGGAAGCAATCCTGAACGTTCGGCACGAACTGCCTGTTTCGCCAATTCCTGCTTAGCACCTACTTGCTGCAATAAGGGATTGGAGGTCTGGGCCTGGAGCTTGAAAAAATCTACCGACTCAATACTTTCATTATAGAACAAGGATGTAAGGGGCTGGTAGCGGACTTCCGGACTTTCAGCCATGCTGTTGGCCAGGGCTTCGTTGATTACGCGGCTTTCTCGGATCGACTTTTTATATTCACGGTCGGCCTGCGCATGATACACCTGTGCGTGCAACAATTCAGCCTTGGCCAACATGCCTTCCTCGAACAATTTTTCAGCGTCAGAGAGATGGGCTTCCATGGCACTTAAAACCTCCCTGCGCACCTGTTCGGCCTCCAAGGCAAGAGCTAGTCCAAAGTAACGCTCCACCAACTGAGACATCAACTCGCCGGTTTTTTGACGCTCCACCTGAGCCGCTTCACTGATCCTGATTTTAGCTACCTCATTGGCTGCGTTTATTTTGCCACCGGTAAATAGCGGCCAGGTAACACCCGCACTCACCGTTCCAAATTGTGATTTCTGAATCAACTTGTCCCATTCGCCATTTTCCACCTTAAGCAACCCGTCGGCCAACTGCTGACGCACCACCTGTGTGGAAATATCATCGGGCAAAACGGGCATGACACCAGAAGTGGCAGGATCGGGATTGGGAACGCCGCTAAACACCCCATACTGAGCCATGGCACCGTACAATGGTGTAATGGCATCCTTTACCCCATGCATATCAATGGTCACATCATCGGACAACATAAGGTAATAAGCATTGAGCGACAATTGAGGAAATCGCAAGGTACGGACCGCTTTGCGCTCCGACTCTGCCTGCCGTTTTTGCAATACAGCTTGTTGCAGTGTTTCATTATTGCTTAAAGCGGTTTGTAAAGCCTGGTCAAAGGTCATGGGCACCAATTCCTGCTGAGCCAGTACGTTAGCTCCCCATAAAAAAAATCCTACTAACAATAATTCTCTACTCATGTTGGTATTGTATTCGTTTGAAAAATCTTATCCCTTCAAAGCCCCCATGCATAAGCGCACCACCCGCACTTTGTCATCTTCACTCAGTGTTTGTTCAGAAAACAACTGTTTAAAGCGCACATTGATAAATTCTACCGGATATATCACGGTGATCAAATAAATCTCCTCCGCAGTAAAAACATCAGCAATTTCGCGGGTTTCCTGACCAATGAGCAACAATTGCCGACAAAGGCCATGAATGCGTTGATGCTGATCGGGTAAAATTGAGAAACGGTAATCATTGATTAAAGTATAAATAAACCGGATGTGGTGCGGTTGATGCTGCGCCAAATGAAAATAGTAATTAACCAAGGGTGTTATAACCTGCTGAATGGTACTGCATTGCACCATCATGACTTCTAGATGACCGGTAATATCTTTCAATTTGTCGTCGAGCAAATCGCTCACCAAATCGTACTTACTTTCATAAAACCTATAAAGGTAGCCGACTGCAACATTGGCATGGCGTGCAATAGCTGAAATAGATGCACCGCCGTAACCCATTTGTACCACCAACTCAATGGCCGCTTCCTTAATTCGTAACAACTTACTCTCGTCAATTACTTTTGCCATCTTTAATAATAATAAAGGTTATCCTTGATAAATAGAGTAATGAATGAATGACCATTCATTCATTTTGCAAATATACTATTTGAACTAATCAGTCGAATAGTTTTAACAAACTTTAATGCCGAACACGAAAAAAGAGCGACTCAGGCAGCAACCAATAAAAAACGATAGAAGCGTGCTTAACTTTTAGCTGCTTACTTTAAAAATTGTATTTTTACAAAACCTGAACTGTTAGCTTCTCGACAAGAAAAACTAACAAATAAGGCAGGTTAAAATCAGGATTATGACATTAGAACAGGTATACCATAACGCCCAGAACCATTTTGAGGAAACGGCCTTTGACCAGTTAATGCAAAAGCGCATACACAAAGTTCTGTTGATCTGTAGCTCTTACGACGCCTATATGCTGGAAGAAGATGGGCGTATAGACGAGCAGATATTTAACGAATATGTCTCTTTGAACCTGCGCCATCCGCCACAGTTCATTCAGGTGTCCTCGGCTGAGGCTGCCTTTAAAGCCATTGAAGACAACCAGATTGACCTGGTCATCACCATGTTGAGCGTGGGAGGTATGGATCCCTTTTCACTCTCCAAGAAAATAAAAGACACCCACGCTGAAATCCCCATTGTAGTGCTGACTCCCTTCTCGCGTGAAGTCTCCATGAAATTAAGAAAGGAAGACACCAGTGCGGTGGACTACATTTTTTGCTGGCTGGGCAATACCGATCTGCTATTGGCCATCATCAAACTGATTGAGGATGAAATGAATGCTCCCTTTGACGTCTCTGAAATTGGGGTGCAAGCCATTATACTGGTCGAAGATTCCGTTCGTTTCTATTCCAGCTACCTGCCATTGATTTATAAGATACTGTTCAAGCAATCGCGCAAATTCATGACCGAAGGTCTGAATGAGCACCAGCAAATGATGCGCATGCGTGGTCGCCCAAAAATACTGCTGGCCCGTAATTACGAGGAGGCCGTTAACATCTACACCGAATACCAAAAAAATATCCTGGGCATCATTTCCGATGTATCCTTTAACCGCCAGGACAAGAAAGATCCCGAGGCTGGCATCCGCTTTGCACGTAAGGTAAAAAAGGACAATCCCTTTATGCCCTTTTTGCTGCAATCGTCAGACGACAAATTTCTGGGTATTGCCAAGGACATACGGGTTGGCTTCATTCACAAACATTCCAAATTATTGCTGCAGGAACTCAAAGATTTCCTCAACAACTACCTGGCCTTTGGCGATTTTATCTTTGTGGATCCCAAGACTGGAGAAGAAGTCGCCAGAGTCAGCGATTTGCAGCAATTGCAGGAGAACCTCCTGACCATTCCCAACGACTCACTGCTCTACCACTTTAAGCGCGATCACGTATCCAAGTGGCTAACGGCCCGGGCGCTCTTTTCCATCGCCATAGTCGTTAAAGAGCTGAAAGTAAGTGAAAATGCCAATATTGAAGAAACCAAGCTGGAACTCTTCCACATCATAGCCCACTTTAGAATGTACAAAGGGCGCGGCGTAATTGCCACGTTTGATACGGATCGTTACGATGAATATGTTAATTTCTCAAGAATAGGCGAAAGCTCCATTGGAGGAAAAGCCAGAGGTCTGGCTTTTCTAAGCACCCTGATAAAAAAATATTCCGTTTTCAAAAGCTTTCCGGACGTCATCATCACCATTCCCAGAACCATTGTTTTAGGGGTTGATATCTTCGAAGCCTTTATGGAGCTCAATAATCTCTATCCCTTGGGACTCTCAGATGCGACCGATGAGGACATTCTGAACCAGTTTGTAGCGGCCAATCTGCCAGAAGAAGTACAAAAACAACTATTAAAACTGGCGCAGGTAATTAAAAGACCGGTAGCCATACGCTCCTCAAGTATGTTGGAGGACAGTCACCACCAACCCTTTGCCGGCATCTACTCCACCTACATGGTGCCGCACAATCAAGACGACGAGCACATGGCCGTGCAACTGGGTGAGGCCATCAAATGCGTGTACGCCTCGGTGTACTTCAAATCGAGCAAAGGCTACATGACCAGCACGCTTAACCTCATCGATGAAGAGCGCATGGGTATCGTGCTACAGGAAATTGTGGGTCAGGAACATGAAAATCGCTTCTATCCCACCTTTTCAGGTGTTGGCCGGTCAGTAAATTTTTACCCCATACCCCCTGAGCAGTCGGAAGAAGGCATTGTGAATGTAGCTCTGGGCTTGGGCAAGTACATCGTAGAAGGCGGCGTTTCACTGCGCTTTTCGCCCAAGTACCCCCAGAAAGTGATACAACTTTCCTCACCCGAAATGACCATCAAGGAAACACAGAAAAGTTTCTATGCCTTGGATTTGGACACCAACCGTTTTAAACCATCGGTAGATGATGGCATCAACATCCAAAAACTGGACTTGCGAGATGCCTTGAAAGACGGTTCCTTGCGCTGGATTGGCTCCATTTTGGATATGCAAAACCATGTGGTGCGCGACGGCACCATGGCGGAGGGCTATCCGCTGGTCACTTTTGCCAACGTATTAAAATACGATACCTTTCCACTGGCCGCCATCATGAAGGAGATACTTCAGATAGGTCAAAAAGAAATGAACCAGCCGGTGGAAATAGAGTTTGCGGTTGATTTGCAGACCCCCTCCGACTCACCATCGGTCTTTTACCTGCTGCAAATCAGACCCATTGTGGACAGTCGCACCTCTCTGGGACCTTCCGTGCATGTTGAAAATTCACCCGACGCCTTTATCTACAGTGAGTCCACTTTGGGCAACGGAACCATTTCAGATATTTGCGATGTCATCTATGTCCGCACCGAAAATTACAAACCAGCGAATAACCCGGAGATTGCCCGTGAAATAGAAAAGATCAACGACAAATTGCAAAAAGCCAACCGCCCCTATCTGTTGATTGGTCCGGGCCGCTGGGGTTCACAAGATCCATGGCTGGGGGTCCCTGTCAAATGGGGACAAATTTGCGGAGCCAGAGCCATTGTAGAAATGGGACTTGAAAATTACCAGGTAGAACCCAGTCAGGGGACCCACTTTTTTCAAAATCTGACCTCCCTACGGGTGGCATATATTTACACCAACACCCATTTGAATCAGGGTAAGTTGGATATGGATTGGCTTAATTCACTAAAGGCTGTTCACGAAAGCGACAAAGTACGGCATGTGCAAACAAAATCACCGCTCGTCCTCAACATCGACGGACGAGAAGGAAAAGCGGTGATGTATTATGCCGACCGGGATAAGCCGAATCAAACAGCCGATTAAAACAGACGGTAGCCCAGAGAGAAAATCATGGACTTGGTTTTGCGTTCCATGTCGGATCGCGACATGTCATTCATTCCCCATTCGTAACGGGCATCGAAAGTAAAACGCAGCACCTCAACACCGGCGCCCAACTGGAAATTCCAGTTGGTGCTTTTAAAACTATCGCCATTGTAGGACGATGACACCAATGTGGATTTAAATTCATCCTTGGAGCGAAAAGATGCTACCGGACCGCCAATACCATAGACTTTCACCAACCGAAGATTGACCACCTCAAGATGTGCCAGCAAAGGCATGTCCCAGCTATTGTATGAGAAGGATTCTGAACCAGACTCGTTAAAGTCCGTGCCTCCTCTTTTCTTAGAGTAATACAGTTCAGGCTGAACCGACAGATTTCCCAGAAGACCGATCCTTGTCCATCCACCAATCAGGTAGCCGGCCTTAAAATCATCTTTAGCCTCATCAAAACCGTACCCTGCTTGTGTATTGAAATTGGTCGTATTAAACCCTGTTTTCAGTCCCAGATGAAACGACTGTGCTTGCATCAGGCCAAAAACCATTCCAAACATCAACAGCAATCCTATTTTCTTTTTCATAATTGTCATGCTTTATACATTAATAATTAACGCTAAGTTCTAACGACAAAAAACGTACCATCCAAATTCAAAATCCACTCTACAATTTACTCATCTTTTTCCTGGTATTCCACTAACAGCCAATTGCATTCCACTTGCCCATCCAGAACTATTATCTGTTGAGCATTGCTTTAATATTGTATTTTTGATATATTGCCAATAGCAAATTCGTTTTTAAGACTCTAAATAACTGAGCGTTACCAAGGCTTTCAACTTTTAAAAGCTTGATCAATTTGATAGTATTTAGATCTAAAAACTAAATCTATGTATGTCATGAGGCGCACATTTACCATTATTTGTATCCTGTTTAGCCTGAACACACTTGCGCAGGAACCTTTGATCGACAAGGTCATCTTTGCCAATAGCCCAATGGCCGGCAACTATTTTTATAGCGAAACATCCTACACTGCACCCAGTTGGATCAAGAATACCGAAGGAAAAATTCCTGTTGCGACAGAAAATTTCACTCCGGGCAATGCCCTGGAATTGGAGTACGTTTCGGCTCCCAACGGCCACTGGCAGGCCACGGTTCTTTACCGTCAGTTGAGGGGAATGGACATGTACAAACCCGTCACCCATCTGGTATTTAGATTATATCTTGATTCGGATGTAACCCCTGACCTATTGCCCTTGGTGGGGATTTCTGACCTCAAAGGCAAACCGGAGCTTTTCCTGCAAACCCAAAATTTCACATCGGAACTGCTGAAGTCTCAATGGCACAAGGTGTCCATTCCGCTAAGGGATTTCGGCGCTTTAAAAGTGGAAGATATAAATGCCGTCCATTTTAAACAGCAGGGACAAGACGGGAAAACACACCGTTTGTTGATCGATCAGATCGAACTAATTATTGACAAGGCCGAAGAACCCATCCATGAAATACCGAAACTGCTTTCAGCCGTTGGGTACGCCAGACACACCGACATTTCATGGGCGCCTATTTCTTCCAAAAACGTAAAATATGTGAAGATATACCGTTCCACCGACAATAAAACTTTTGAAGCCGTTGACATTCAAAATTCTAGAATTGGTCGATATGCTGATTACACGGGCCAAACAGATCGGCAATATTATTATCAAATTTCCTTTTTGGGGCCCGATTATAAAGAATCCGCGGTGTCCAACAAGCTGTCCGCCAAAACCAGGAGCATGTCCGACGAAGAACTGCTCGACATGGTACAGCAGGCACACTTCAGGTATTATTGGGAAGGAGCTGAACCCAATAGCGGGCTGGCTTTAGAGAATATTCCGGGTAGGCAAAACATGGTAGCTCTTGGGGCTTCAGGTTTTGGTATCATGAGCATTTTAGTGGGAGCCGAAAGAAACTTCATTACCAGACAGCAAGCAGTGGAACGTTTCCTTAAAATCACCTCCTTTTTAAAAAATGCCGATACATTTCATGGTGCCTTTTCACATTTCGTGGATGGCCCCACGGGAAAAGTGGTTCCCTTTTTTGGCCATCAGGACAATGGTGGAGACCTTGTGGAAACCTCCTTTTTGATACAGGGGCTGTTGGCCGCTCAGCAATACTTCGACAAGACCACTGCCGAAGAAAAGCTGATCAGAGACAGGATCCAGAAAATTTGGGAAGGCGTGGAATGGAGCTGGTACCGTCGGTATCCGGACAGTGACTTTTTGTACTGGCATTGGTCGCCCGACCAGGAATGGACAATCGACCACAAGCTGATCGGATGGAACGAAACCATGATCACCTATCTTTTAGCCATAGCATCCCCAACGCATCCCGTCCCTGCATCACTTTATTACAGCGGATGGGCCAGCCAAAGTGAAGAAGCACAGGCCTATAGAACAAACTGGGGGCAAACCGACCATGGGAGTATGTATACCAACGGAAACACCTATTTTGGCATCCCGCTTAAAGTGGGGGTCTCTACCGGCGGGCCTCTATTTTTCATCCATTACTCTTATCTGGGCCCGAATCCCAGAATGATCAAAGATGCCTACTCCGATTATTTTACCAACAACAGGAACATCGCGCTGATAAATTACCGCTATTGCCAGGAAAATCCTGGAAAATTTAAAGGCTACGGCCCTTTTGGTGGCGGATGGGGCCTTACGGCAAGCGATGGTCCGTGGAATTACTCGGCTGACGAGCCAGCGCTACATATGGACAAAGGTAAGCTGACCCCTACCGGGGCTTTGGCCTCTTTCCCCTACACCCCCGAAGAATCAATGGCAGCCCTAAAAGCCTATTACTATGACCACGGCCATTTCCTTTGGGGTGCTTATGGGTTCAAGGATGCTTTTATCCTGGAAGAAAACTGGCGTTCAAATATATACATGGGTCTTAACCAAGCGCCCATTATTGTGATGATAGAAAACTTCCGTTCGGGTTTGATCTGGGACTTATTCATGAAGAACCCGGATGTCAAAAAAGCTCTGGAAGAAATTCAGTTGTACAAACCCTAATTCTTTTTACCATCGGAAGCAACGCCACATAGGCTTTATAAATACAAAGCTGTTGGCGTCTTGGCTTCAGAACAGAAACAAGATTTCCACTAAAACCCATTAGCCGTACATTAAAAACTTGTAGAAACAGCTTTATTTTCTGTATTTTACAAGTCCTGAAACTAAATATGGTACGGCATTTAATATTACTACTGCTGTTAACAAATCCCTTGTTGCATGGCCAAGCCCCATCAACTGCTGAGTCCGTGCTGGTAAGTGGTTACGTCACCGATGCCGTAACCGGCGAGGTGCTGCCCGGAGCCACAATAATTGTCCATGAGACCGGCAAAGGCACCTCTTCCAATGCCTACGGCTTTTATTCGTTAACCATGGAACAGGGACAAACCCTGACAGCAGCTTTTATTGGCTATTCAGAAAAAGTCATTCGCATTCACACCCTACAAAATGAGCTTCGGCTGCCCCTACAACTACAGCCCCGTTTTCAGCAACTCTCCGAAGTAGAAATAACCGCTCTAAACAGAGATGAGCAGCGCAAAACACCCATGATGGGTGTAGAAAAACTGGATGCCGCTACCATCAAAAGCTTGCCAGTACTTTTTGGGGAGACCGACCCCTTAAAAACGCTGCAGTTATTACCGGGCATTGCAGCCTCCAGCGAAGGAGCATCCGGCTTTTCAGTAAGGGGCGGCAATCCCGATCAAAACCTTTTGTTGCTGGATGAAGCCATTGTTTACAATGGCGGTCACCTTTTGGGTTTTTTCTCCATTTTTAATAATGATGCCATTAAGGAAGTGACCGTTTTTAAGGGCGACCTGCCGGCCAGCGCCGGCGGTCGCATCGCTTCCCTGGTAGATATCCGCAGTAGGGATGGTAATCTGACCAAATGGCAAGGAGCCGGGGGTATTGGCTTAATATCCAGCCGACTGACCCTCGACGGCCCATTGGTAGAAAATAAATCAGCTCTGCTGATCAGTGGCCGGCGTACGTATGTAGACATGTTTCTGCCCCTGTCCAATGATGAAGATGTGCAGCAAAGCAAACTCTTCTTTTATGATCTGAACCTAAAGGCCAATTATATTGTGGGCGACAACGACCGTTTGTTTTTGAGTGCCTACCATGGTCTGGATGCCTTCTTCAACAATGACGCCCGGATGGATTTTGGCAATACCACCCTTTCACTGCGTTGGAACCACCTCTTTTCACCCAGGCTTTTCAGCAATCTCACACTGGTCCATAGTCAATACAACTACTCCCTGGGATCAACAGGAGATGAAATAGAGAACATTGACTGGCGCTCCAACTTGACCGATTACAGTGTGAAATATGATTTCACTTATTTTCCAAGGGCCGGCGACCAGATCAATTTTGGCTTTCAATCTATCCTCCACAGTATTCTACCTGCTCATATCAGCTCTTCTGATCCGGCGTCCACCCTCAAAGAAATCAAAGTGCCCAGAGCCAACTCGCTGGAGCACGGACTGTATTATGGGCATACCTTGCAGCCTGCTCCCCGTTGGACGGCCCGCTATGGGCTCCGTCTTTCACTTTTTCAAAATGTGGGAAAAGGACAATCCTTCGAATTCGATGATCAATTCAATATCACTGATACCCTGCAGCATGGCAGGGGGGAAATCTTCAACCAATATTTTGGCATTGAACCCCGTGCAGGTCTCTCATGGCTGGCAACGCCCAATATCACCCTTAAAACTAGCTACTCACAGACACGCCAATACATCCATCTGGCCAGTAATTCCACCTCTACCACGCCTTTGGATGTTTGGTTTACCTCATCACCACACATCCGACCCCAGATTGCCAACCAGATTTCGGTCGGTGCTACCTATTGGACCAACAACAGCCAATGGCAACATACGCTGGAAATCTACCATAAAAAAGCGCGCAACGCCATCGATTTTAAAGACCATCCCAACCTCCTGCTCAACGAGGCACTGGAAGCAGAAATCCGTCCCGGCAAAGCCAGATCAAGAGGCATAGAGTGGATGAGCCAATATACGGGAACCCGCTTAACAGGCTGGATTGCTTACACCCTGTCAAGGTCGGAGCGACAAAGCCAATGGATCAACAACGGCCAGCGCTACCTTTCACCCTACGACCACTTGCATGACCTTACCCTGGTGGCGAATTACCGGATAAATGACCGCCTGACCATCGCCTGTAACTGGATCTATTTTACTGGCACACCTGTCACCCTGCCGGTGGGAAGGTTTGATTTTCAGGGAGGGGTAGTGCCGCTGTATTCCGACAGGAATGCAGAAAGAATGCCCGACTATCACCGTATGGACCTATCCCTGACCCTGCGCGACAAGTCCAAACTTGATAAAAAATGGCATTCTTTCTGCATTCCTGTCGGAATACAGCGGCACTACCCCTCCCTGAAAATCAAACCTTCCCACCGGCAGGAATGC
>DHVH01000277.1 GCA_002412555.1 Marinilabiliaceae bacterium UBA5213
TCAATAGGTCAATAGGTTGATAGGTTATTTGGGTTGGATGGGTTGAGGAGTTTATTGTTTATAGTTGAGGTGAGGAATAGGGTTAAAGGTTGAGAGGTTGAGAGGGTGAGATGGGTTGATAGGGTAGAATGGGTAAGTAGGGTAGGAAGGGTAGGAGGGGTTGATTTGTTTTTTTATCTTTACCGGGAAAAAATAGATAATTGGTTCATGAAGTTTGAAGAGATCATACAACAGTTGGAGCAGGGGGTGTTTTATCCCATCTGCTTTTTGCATGGAGAGGAGCCCTATTTTATAGATAAGATTGCTGAGGTTGCGCAAAAACTGGCCTTAAAGGATGAGGAGCGTGGCTTCAATGAGACTGTTTTGTATGGTAAGGATGCAGATGTGGTGAACCTTATTCATGCGGCCAAAAGGTATCCGATGGGGGCAGCGCGACAATTGATTGTTGTCCGGGAGGCCCAGCTGCTCGATAAGTTTGATTTGCTCGAAAACTATTTTAAAGCACCCCAGCCTTCTACGGTTCTGGTGATTTGTTATAAATATAAGACGCTGGACAAGCGCACAAAAGCCTACACTGCACTCAAGAGTCAAAAACAAGCCCTGATTTATGAATCTAAAAAGCTTTATGACAATCAAATGGCCCAGTGGATTGTCGACTATCTAAAAAGTCGCTCTCTTACCATTGAGCCCAAAGCCATTATGATGCTGGTGGAGTTTTTGGGTGCTGAACTCGAGAAAGTTGTGCAGGCCGCGGATAAGCTGATGGTGGCCATGGGGCCCGGAACCACGCATATTACCGTTGATCATGTGGCACGCAACATCGGTATCAGCAAAGAGTACAACCCTTTTGAACTTCAAAAAGCGCTGATTCATAAAGATGTGGCCAAGTCCAACAAAATCATCAAGGCTTTTGCTGCCAATCCTAAAGATTTCCCTGTGCCGGTAGTCACCGGCGTATTGTTCTCCTTTTTCAGCAAACTGCTGGCTTATTACTATCTGCAAGATAAAAGCAAAGGTTCTGTGGCTTCGGCACTTAAGATTAATCCCTTCTTTGTGGCGGATTATCAGTTGGCGGCCCGTAATTATAAAGGGGTTAAGGTAGCTGAAATCATTTCCCTGCTGCGCGAGTACGACATGAAATCAAAGGGCTTTGGCAATGTAAATACGCCGGGCGGGGAGCTTTTGCAGGAAATGGTCTATAAGATATTGCATTAAGAATCTGGTTAAGCCAAGCTTAAATCTATTATCAAACTATAGAAAATCAAAAAAAAGAAACATGAGCATTCATATCATTATCATCCTTGTTATCGGCGTTTTTAGTTTTGCAGCCTTTAGTCGGCCTGAGCTCATGGCTCGTTTTCAGCTGAACCCATGGAGTGTGTTCCACCGGAAAGAGTATATGCGTTTGTTAACTCATGCATTTTTGCATGTCGACTGGATGCATTTGCTCATCAATATGTTTGTGTTTTATTCGTTCAGCCAGGCAGTGCTGTTTTATTTTGGCTACTATTTTCAAGGTTTTACCGATGCACGGTTTTTATTGCTGTTCCTGACGGCCATTCCCATTTCCAGTCTTTATTCCCTGATTAAGTACCGCAACAATCCCAATTACAATGCGGTAGGCGCATCCGGAGCGGTTTCGGCCGTGGTGTTTACTTCTATTTTCTTTGATCCTTATAACCCGGTTTATTTGTTTGCCATTATTCCCATTCCGGGTATTGTTTTTGGTGTAATCTATTTGGTCTATTCAGCATATATGGCCCGCAAACAAGTCGATAATGTGGGACATGACGCTCACTTTTGGGGGGCGGTCTATGGCCTGATATTTCCTTTGTTTTATGAGCCCCGCTTGATTCTGACATTCTTTGAAAAGCTCATTACTTTTTAATTTGTCATTATAAGACAATAGATCGTTAGGTTAATAGGTCATTAGGTTGATAGGCAAAATTAAATCCATGATGTTCAGCAAGTTATGCTACTGCAGGCAATAGGCGCAAGTCATTTAAAATCAGCTATTTACAAAACAATAATGAACTATTATAAGAATTGCAAATCTTTTAATCCCGACAAATCGGGGAGCGAGGCTAAAACGCCAACTACTGAATAATGAGCAATTTTCTTATTGACACTAATTATTCCAATGGCAAATACCAGAAACAGTAAGCAATATTTGGTGTACGACGGGGTACTGGTCTCACCGGACGTTCCCCTTTTGCATAGTACCAACAGGGCTTTTAGGTATGGCGACGGTTTGTTTGAAACCATCCGAGTGCATAAAGGAGAACCGCTGCATTGGGAGGCACACTACCAGCGTTTGCTAAAGGGGATGGCCGTACTTAAAATGGCGGCAGGCAGTTTCCCTTCCCGACAAAAAGTACGCGACAGTATCATTGATCTGGTGGTTAAGAACCGCATTTTTGCTGATGCGCGCGTACGGCTAACCGTATTCAGAAAGGGAGAAGGGCTATATACCCCAGATAGAATGCAAGTGTCGTGGCTCATCGAAGCCACGAATCTGGGACAAACAGGTTATATATTTCCTGAAAAGGGTTTGAAAATTGATGTTTACAAAGACTTCCCAAAGCTCTATTCGCCCGTTTCACCATTTAAAACAGTGGCTTCCTTACCTTATGTAATGGCCGGTATTTATTGTCAGGAGAATAATTTGGATGATTGTCTGTTAGTCAATGGACAGGGGAAGTTGATTGAATCGTTTAACTCCAGTCTTTTTTGGGTCAAAGAAAATGTGGTTTATACACCACTCATTTCTTCAGGGTGTATTGACGGAGTACTTCGTAAAAAAGTGCTGGAGGTAGTCCGACAACTGGAATTACGGTTGGTAGAAAGTACAGGAGCCAGTGAGGATGATATAAGGCAGGCCGATGAGGTTTTCCTGACCAATACCATAAGCGGATTGCGCTGGGTGGGTGCATTTAGAGAGCAAAGGTATTTTGCCAACGTCTCAAAGAAAATATTTAGGCCGTTGTTCGTCTAAGGCATTAGTTAAAAGCCGGATTGGAGGGGAAGTTGGACCAGGTTTTATAAACATCACCAAGGCTTTCCAGACTTTCCTGCCAAATGGACGATGAATCGGAACGCATGATCTGATAATCATCCAGAGATGTGACAATCCATGAATTTTCGGCAATTTCACTCTCGAGTTGACCGGGTGACCATCCGGAATACCCTGCAAAGAAGCGCACGGCTTTACTGTCTGCTTTCCCTTCGTTAATCAGTTTTTTGATTTTTTCAAAATCGCCACCCCAGGATATGGTGGGTGTTATCTGTATTGCGCCGGGCACTACATCACCTAAAGTATGCAAGAAGTGAAGCGTATTGGAGGATACAGGCCCGCCTATGAATAGCTCTCCCCTAAAATTGAATAGATCTTCAATCACTTCATCGGGGTATACATCAGTGGATTTATTTATTACAAATCCGACGGATCCTTCAGGACCATGCTCGGTCAGTAAAATAATGGAACGGGCAAAATAAGGGCCTTGCAAAAAAGGCTCAGCAATGAGAATCCTTCCCTTTTGAGGAAGAACACTCCTGTGTGTGGCCTGAAATATGTTTAAATCAATATGCTTCATAGTTTCCTCCTTTAATAGCTAGCCGTGCACTGTATTTCAGGGCGCAATGCACGAAGCAGTTTTGTTTCCAACTTCACTTTTAATTACTAACAACCTAATGACCAGTTGTGTTTATCTATTGCAAATTAAAATTTAAGGTAAGAATAAAATACACAAATCAAAATTTTATTTCTCCCAACTGCTTTTTTTTATCCTTTTTTACCATGAACTCTCAACCCTTTAAACCCGCCTCATCCTCTCAACCCTCTCAACCCTTCCAGCCCCATCAACCCTCTCAACCCTTTCCAACCCTTCCAGCCCTCTCAACCCTTCCCCAACCATAGTATGAAATTACAAGACAAATGAGCAAATGGCAATTTAAATAGAACTTTTAACAATTTATATTTGTTTTAATTAATGACATTCATAGCCCTATGGCGTACCTTAGGGAAAAGTGCTGTTAATGACGACCATTGGTTTGATTGGAGCCTTTGGTAAAAAAATAAAATTATGAGATTAGAGAAATTATTTAGAATTTTTTCCTGGCTATTTTTGGTTGGTTTATTTCTGCCCTCCCTGGCCTTGAATGGGCAGACAAAAGGTTATTATGTGCAGTTTTCTGATAAGGCAGGAACTCCTTATACTTTGGATAATCCCCTGGAATTTATTTCGCAAAGGGCTGTGGACAGACGATTGGCTCAGGGTATTTTAGTTGATGAGACAGACTTGCCTGTTTCGCCTGCTTATGTTAGTGCTCTTGAAGACTTAGGTATAAGTGTGATATTTAAAAGTAAATGGCTGAATGGAGTTGTGGCCATCAGCAATGATTCGGAGTTGATGGAAGGCCTTATTCAATATTCTTTTGTTGATTTCGTGGAACTGACTTATGTCGGTGATGGCTGGTCATTGAGTAGTGGCGATCAACTGTCACAAAAAAAGTTATACCCTAAAGTGGAGGAATTAAGAAGCATGGAGCTACTAAAAAGTACTGCCATGTATACTGATCTGCAAATAGAAATGGTAAAGGGTGATTTTCTGCATGATATGGGCTACAATGGTGAAGGGATTCATATTGCCGTCCTGGATGTAGGCTATTCTGGTGTGGATGCTTCGGAAGTCTTTAGCCATCTTTATACAGATGGATTGCTTTTGGGAGTAAGGAATTTTGTGCTCAATGATCCTACACCATTTTTTAATACCCATATCCATGGTGCTCAAGTGCTCGGTGTGATGACCGGGCAGGTGCCAGGTGAATACTCCGGAACAGCAACGGAAGCCTCCTATTGGTTGATGCGTACGGAGGACGTACGGACTGAATACCCAATTGAGGCAGATTATTGGGTATGTGCTGCTGAAATGGCTGATAGTGCCGGTGTAGATATTATTCAATCATCGGTAGGCTATTTTATGTTTGACGACCCTGACATGAATTATTCTTTTGAGGTGGGTGGTGGTCATACCAGAATAACCCGGGCTGCTTCTATGGCTTCTCAAAAGGGAATGATTGTGGTGAATAGTGCCGGAAACGAACGGCAAACTGAGTGGGAGTACATTGTTATGCCTGGAGATGCCCCTGAAGTACTGACTGTAGGGGCTATGAAATCAGACGGTACACTGGCCGACTTCTCCTCACGTGGCTTTGTGGGCGACGGCTGGGTGAAACCTGATGTGATGGCTTTGGGTTGGAGCACTGCAGTTATTACCAATGATGTAATAGGTGTTTCTTTAGGAACTTCTTATGCTGCGCCTATCATCTCGGGATTGACGGCTTGCTTGTGGCAAAGCATGCCTGAAAAGACGGCGGCTGAAATTGTACATCTGGTCAGAAGTTCGGCTGACCGTTATTTAAATCCAGATGAAGACTTTGGCTATGGACTACCCAATTTTAAGAGAGCATACGAGTTGAGTGTTGGTTCCCGGAATGTTGGATCGGTTGACAATTGGTTGGTGGCGCCCAATCCTTTCACCTCCAACTTTGAAATTTATTATGATGGCTTTGTTGGCAATGTGGAAGTGGAGTTAATCAACCTTTACGGACAGGTGGTTTGGAAGGAGGAGGTGGCGTTCCAACATTATAACAAAATAACACCCGGTATTGCTTTGCAACCCGGGGTTTATGTGCTTCGTTTGAATTATGGTACGTCCTCTTATAGTACTAAGGTTGTTAGGTTATGAGGTCAATAGGTCATTAGGTCATTAGGTTGATAGGTCAATAGGTTGAGAGGCGAAGCGAAGCGTAGTCCCGCGAAGCGGGATCGATAGGTTTTTAGGTCAATATGGTAATAGCCTGAATTGGTTTTATGTGCCTGGATCATATATGGGTGGATATTGTCCGGGCTTGGTGTCGTTCATTAAGGCATAAATGGCTTCGTAAACATCTTCGGCACTGGGTTTGCTAAAATAATCTCCATCGGTACCGTAGGCTGGCCTGTGATCTTTGGCCGAAACAGTTATAGGTGGAGCATCTAAATGGTAAAATGCTCCCTGACTTTCTACTACCTTCTGCATCATGTAGGCTGTAGCACCACCGGGCACATCTTCATCAAAGAAAACTACGCGGTTGGTTTTTTTGACGGATTCAAGGATGTTGTGGTGTAGGTCAAAGGGCAAGAGGGTTTGCACATCAATCAACTCTACCGAGATGCCAATCTCTTCCAGTTGATGAGCCGCTTCCATGCCAATTCGCACGCAGGAGCCATAGGTTACCAAAGTCACATCGTGCCCTTCTTTTATGATTTCTGGAACGCCCAGAGGAATTCGATACTCGCCGGGGTTTTGCGGCTTTTTTTCGCGCAAACGATAGCCATTCAGGGGCTCAATTACCAATGCGGGATCATCGCCTTGTAGCAGCGTGTTGTAAAATCCTGCTGCACGGGTCATGTCCCGCGGTACACATACATAAATGCCGCGAATGGAATTGATGACCATGCTAAGGGGTGAACCTGCATGCCATGGTCCTTCCAATCGGTGACCGCGCGTGCTTATGATCAGGGGCACCTTTTGGCCCCCCTTTGTCCTGTAATGCAGCGTTGCTGCATCGTCGCTGAGTGTTTGCAGGGCATACAGCAAGTAATCGAAATATTGTATCTCGGCAATGGGGCGCAGGCCGCGCAGTGCCAATCCAATGCCCTTTCCAATTATAGTCGTTTCACGTATGCCAGTGTCAAAAACGCGGTGTTTACCGTGTTTTTCCTGCATGCCTTCCAATGTTTGGTTAACACCACCTAACTGGCCGGTATCTTCTCCAAATATCAACAGACGCGGCTCTTTGGTAAGCAGGGCATCAAAGTTTTGTAAAAGGATTTCGCGGCCCGGCAGACTATCTCCTTCGGAAGAATATTGAGGGTTGACCGATTTTACTTTGAGGGTTGAGCGGTCCGACTCGTCGTGCAAGTGCCGGTTATATTTTTCGTTGGCTTCTGTTCGGTAGGCGTGCACCCACTTTTGAAGGTCATTTTTAAGTCCTCCTGGAATATTGCAATTGGAGCAAACATGCCGCAATACTTTACGCGCAGCACTAAGGATTTCTTTTCGGCAGAGCGTATGGGCGCGACGCAATCCGTTGATGGCTTCATCTATCTGGTTTTGTCGGGCCAAATTACAAACGCAATGCTTGGTAGTAATCATTTCAATGAGCGCATCTCTTTCCTCAATTAGAGGCGCCATGAAGCGTTCTTGGACTTCCTTCTGGACGGCCTTGGCTTCATTATAGGCATCCTTTTCAATGGTGTCTAATTCGGTGCTATTGGCAATGCCACTACTTTCCATCCATTGGCGCATGCGCAAGAGGCAGTCGTTGTCTCTTTCCCATTTTAAACGCTCGGTGGATTTGTAGCGCTCGTGCGATCCGGAGGAAGAGTGC
>DHVH01000069.1 GCA_002412555.1 Marinilabiliaceae bacterium UBA5213
ACATTACTACTGAGAGTAGCATGTTGGCCCGTTACGATGGTATCGTTGAAATAGATGAACTTCGTACGGTTCCATCTACCACCGAAGATGGTGCTGAGGTGGATGTGGTCATTGGCCGTTTGGCTGAGATGCGTATTTTGGATAAAAACACCAATATTGCGTTGACCACTCAACCCATCCCTTATGGTGCAAAATTGTTTATCAAGAATGGCACTGCTGTTAAGAAGGGTGACCTGATTAGCGAATGGGATCCATGGAATGCCTTGATCATCAGTGAGAAAAAAGGTAAGATTGTGTTTGATAACCTGATTGAAGGTGTGACCTTTAAGGAGGAATCGGATGAACAAACCGGTTTCCGTGAAAAAGTGATCATTGAAACCAGGGATAAGACCAAAAACCCAAGTGCTCAAATCGTATCAGAAAGTGGTGAGGTATTGCGGGTTTATAACTTGCCTGTAGGAGCTCATATCTCGGTAGATGAAAATGACCAGATTAATCAAGGTCAGATTTTGGCGAAAATACCAAGGGCTATGGGTCGCTCAGGTGATATCACCGGTGGTTTGCCACGTATTACTGAATTATTCGAAGCACGTAACCCGTCTAACCCTTCAGTGGTTTCTGAAATTGACGGTGAAGTGACCTTTGGAAAGATCAAGCGTGGTAACCGTGAAGTAGTTATTACTTCAAAAAGCGGTGAAGTTAAAAAGTATCTGGTGCCGCTGTCCAAGCAAATACTTGTTCAGGAGAATGATTATGTTAGGGCTGGTATTCCGTTGTCTGATGGTGCCACAACCCCTGCTGATATTCTAGCTATTAAAGGGCCTACAGCTGTTCAGGAATATATCGTTAATGAAGTACAGGATGTTTATCGTCTTCAGGGTGTTAAGATTAATGACAAGCATTTTGAGATCATTGTCCGCCAAATGATGCGCAAGGTGGATATTGCCGATGCCGGTGATACCCGCTTCCTTGAGAAGCAGATTGTGGACAAGATTGAATTCATGGAAGAAAACGATGAGATTTGGGGTAAGATTGTTATTGAGGATTCTGGTGACTCACAGTCACTGAAGCCCGGAATGATTATTACTGCCCGCCGTTTGAGAGACGAAAATTCTCAGCTGAAGCGTCGTGACCTTAAACTGGTTCAGGCCCGCGAAGCTATTCCTGCTACATCCAGTCAGGTGCTTCAAGGGATTACCCGTGCATCGTTGCAGACGAAGAGTTTTATGTCGGCTGCATCTTTCCAGGAAACAACCAAAGTGCTTAACGAAGCTGCCATTCAAGGTAAAATTGATTATCTGGAAGGACTTAAGGAGAACGTTATTTGCGGACACCTTATTCCTGCCGGAACCGGTCAGCGCATGTTTGATAAGCTGGTTGTCGGATCTCGTGAAGAGTACGAAAAATTAGTTGGCGGTAGTAAGTATGAAAGCGAGAAAGTTTACGAATAAGTATTCTTTAAACGCTATAGAAAAATGGGCCATTCGCTATCAGCGGATGGCCTTTATTTTTTGGGTTTATAGACAGGCTCATTAAAAATGAATATCTTTAAGGTCGCAATTGGATTAAACATAGGTTTTACAGACTGAATTATAACATAAAACAATAATAACATGGAAGATCCCAACAAGAAACAGCAATTGAAGATCGAACTGAATGAAGAAATTGGTCAGGGAATTTACTCTAATCTGGCCATTATCAGCCACTCGCCTTCAGAGTTTGTTTTGGATTTTGTACGTGTGATGCCCGGGGTTCCCAAGGCCCAGGTTAAATCACGCATTGTGTTGACTCCTGAGCATGCCAAACGGTTGTTGGGGGCTTTACAGGATAATATCATGCGTTTTGAAAAGCAGTTTGGACCGGTAAAGGACTTAAAGGAAGGGCCAGCCGGTTTTAATCCCATGGGCTTTGGTGGTCCTGGTGGGCAAGCTTAAGAGCGTATGGGCTCTCTGGATTTGAGCGGATACCTGGATAGGAAGGTGCGCCAGATCAGGAGGATTTAAATTTTCATGAATTAAGAAGTCTCAACTATGCCTGTGAAATGGATATTGGTGCTTTTGATGTCAGCGCCGTTTTTTGTGAACTGCAATGCCTCTTCTGATCAAGGCTCCTTGCGATTGGGTGCTGAAAAGGTCGAGGTTTGGTTGCCCATACTCGAGGGCAAAAGAGTAGGCCTACTGGTCAACCACACTTCTATGGTCAATGAGGTGCATTTGTTGGATACCATGCTGGCCTTAGGTATCGATGTGCAGCGGATTTTTGTTCCTGAACATGGTTTTCGTGGTACTGGAGATGCCGGAGAGTTGATAAAGGATGGTGTGGATGTACGCTCTGGCTTACCGATCATTTCTCTTTACGGCGCTTCAAAAAAGCCGGATCAGCGTCAGCTGGATGGGTTGGATGTCGTAGTCTTTGACATTCAGGATGTGGGGGTTCGTTTCTATACCTATATTTCCAGTATGCACTTAATGATGGAGGCTTGCGCGGAAAGCGGCCTTCCCCTCGTGGTATTTGACCGACCCAATCCCAATGGAGATTATGTAGATGGTCCCGTTTTAAAGGAAGGATTTACCTCATTTGTGGGTATGCACCCCATTCCGGTCGTCCACGGTTTAACTGTAGGCGAGTTGGCCATGATGATCAATGGAGAAGGTTGGCTAAAAAATGCCGTGACCTGTGACCTGACCCTAGTGTCAATGGACCATTACCGGCACGATATGGTTTATAGCCTGCCCATTCAACCGTCGCCCAATCTGCCCAACTATTTGAGCATACGCTTGTATCCTTCGCTCTGCTTTTTTGAGGGAACGGAGGTCAGTGTGGGTCGAGGCACCGATTTTCCTTTTCAGGTAGCTGGCTATCCGGATAGTGCTTTTGGTGAATTTACCTTTACCCCTGAGTCCCGCCCCGGAGCTTCTGACCCGCCTCAGAAAGGAAAGCTGTGTTACGGATTGGACTTACGGTATAAAGAGGCGGCTGAACACCGCTTTACCTTGCATTACCTAATTGATTTTTATGAGCGGTCGGGTCGCTCATCCGATTTTATCTCCCGACGACGTTTCTTTAATTTGTTGGCCGGTAGTGATCGCCTGGCTACGCAAATAGAAGCCGGCTGGACCGAAGATGCTATTAGGGACGATTGGCAGGTGGACCTGGATAATTATCGACCAATGCGTGAGCGGTACTTGTTGTATCCCTGATTTCGAAAGGCTTTGTTATTGACGCTTTAGCTGCGCTCCCCTATGTTTTGGGACAAAAAGGTTTTCAATTCTTATTAAAGACGGAGAATCAGCAGTATTCTTACTGACACTAAATAATAATGAGACATTTCTATCTTGTATTTTTGCTCTTGACCGGGTTGGCTTTTTTTGTTCATTGCCAGTCTACATCTTCTACTGAGGGCATCGCGGAAGGTGCACCCCCACTCAGGGTAGAATTAATCTATGATTCCGCTGCTCACTGGGTCGATTCGGTGTATAATAGTCTGACCGATGAGGAAAGAATTGCCCAGTTGTTCTGGGTGGCAGTTGAGCAACCGGAAAACAATGCCTCTTTTGAGCAATTGAAAATGCAGGTGGCCAAACACCAGCCTGGTGGTATTTTGCTGTTCAAAATGAGTCCACACCGTGTTTTGGCCGTGAATGAAAATCTGCAAGCCCTCTCTAAAGTGCCGCTGTTGGTCTCCATAGATGGTGAATGGGGTTTGGGCATGCGCCTGCCTGAGGTAAAATCGTTCCCGTATGCCATGACTTTGGGGGCAATCCAGGACGATTCCCTGATTTATAGGATGGGGCTTGAAATTGCGCGACAGTTTAGGGTTTTGGGCATCCATGTGAACATGGCACCTGTGGCCGATGTCAATAGTAACCCCAATAATCCGGTCATTGGCAATCGCTCTTTTGGTGAGCAACCCGAAAATGTGGCGCGCAAGTCGGTGGCCTATATGCATGGGCTGCAGGATGGTGGCGTTATGGCCGTGGGAAAGCATTTCCCTGGTCATGGGGATACCGATACCGACTCGCACAAAACGCTGCCTGTGGTAGGGCACTCGCAAGAATTGCTGGATACAACTGATTTGGTACCCTTTAAGGCCATGATTGATGATGGCTTATGGGGTATAATGACAGCCCATATTGAGGTTCCCGCTCTGGACAAAAGAAGGGGAATGCCTGCGAGCTTTTCGGACAGTGTAGTCCATGGCTTATTGCGGCAAAAGCTGGGATTTAAAGGCTTGGTGATTACCGATGCCGTGAATATGCAAGGGGCCAAAACCATGGGGCGTCCCGGAACTGTTGATGCATTGGCATTGGCGGCCGGGAATGATGTTGTGGAATTTACGGAGGATCTTGGAGGGGGCATTATGGCCGTTAAGCAAGCCATAGCGGATAGTCTGATGACCATGTCCGATGTGGAAGAAAAATGCCGGCGCTCGCTTGCTTTTAAGTACTGGCTGACTTTGCGCTATTCTCAGCCGGAGCTAAATAGTCACAACCTCGACAGTTTGCTCAATGCACCTTCTGCCCTGGAATTAAACCAACAGTTGCATGATGCCGCCTTAACAGTTTTGGTCAATGACGGCATTCTGCACCTCAAGGGTATTCCCGAAAATTTTGCCTGTGTTGTGGTGGGACAAGTGCCGCTTATCTCTGAGCACATGCAGCAACGGGGTGTACCGGTTTATTCTTTGTCGACCACCGACCCCGCTGCCTTTGACAGGGTATTGAAGGGTATGGGACAGTATGCCGGTTACCTTTTGATTATTGCCGATAGTCAATGGGGGCGACGGACTGCCAACAGCGCCCGTAGAAACCAATTAATGCAGCTAACTGGTAAAGGTTCAACGCTAGTTGTTTTTATGGGCAATGCCTATCATCTGTCCCCATGGAAGGGCCTGGAAAGTGCGTCAGGATTGGTGCTGACCTATCAAAACAGTCGGGAAGCCCAGCAATCTGTTCTTAATCTTATCAATGGAGAGATAGGCGCCAATGGCCGCTTGCCCGTTTCGGTCAGAAACTGGTTTAATGCCGGGAGCGGAGAAGTTGTAAAAGCAGACTGAAAAAAATCATCCCATTTTGTTTTAGTGTAAGTTTTGCGGCCATTTGTAAAATATAATGGTACGTTGGTATATTTTTTTGAACTACAGGAGTCTGGAAGACGTATAAAAAGTTACGTTAAATAAGACAAGCGAAGTAGCCATTCGTAAGGCATAGAGAATTATTGAAAAACGATTGAAAGATTAAAATCCCGCCAGAGCAACCTTTTTGGAAAGTACAGTTTATAGTTACGTGGGCAAGGCTGTATGACCATTATCGTTTTCGGCGGGATTTTTATTTTTTGCGTTTAACACCGCGTATGGCCTTCTCGGTCCAGGGGTCGTCGGGCCATACATGCCTGGGATAGCGGTTTCTAAGTTCTTTACGGACTTCAAAATAGGTAGAATTCCAGAAACTTCTTAAATCAGAAGTCACCTGTACGGGTTTAAAACCCGGTGATAGCAGGTGTAACAATACGGGTTGCTGACCATTGTTGACAGTGGGGGTGTCGGCCAGACCAAACATTTCTTGTAAGCGGACTGCCAAAACAGGGGCAGAGCCATCCGGTGAATAGTTGAGATGGATGCTTGATCCGCTGGGCACTTCTATGGCTGATGGGGCCAGAAGATTCAGATCGCTTTGCTGTTGATGGTTCAGATGGTAATGGAAAATAGCGAGTAAATCCAATTTCTTTAAATCTTCATTTTTCCTTACCTGCGTGAGGTAAGGTGCCAGCCATTCCCTGCAATGCTTTAATAAAATGGGGGTTGTGACGTCAGGCCATGGACTCGTCGGATGCCATTTTCGGAGACTTTGGATTCTGTGCTGCCATTGCTGTACTTTTTCATCGAAGTTGAGCAGGTGGGCTCCATCCTTTTCTATCACTTTGCAGATGGCTTCTGTTACCTGGTCCGGATCGGGTATGGAAAGTGGACGCGATTGTAGAATAATACTGCCGATGCGCAGATCGGTGGTGGCAGTCAATGCCCCTTTTCGGCTATCCCAGGTTATGGTGTCTGTTTTTTTGACCATAGGTGCCAGGTCTTTGGGATTGAGCGGCGCTGCCAAAAAAATCTTGCCCGTACCCTCACGGGCATCCATGTGCGCCACGGCCAACCAGGGCTCATGCGCGAGATCGTCGGTGTGGGAAGCCATGACATAACTGCCGTTGGAAAGCTGGAATTGGGCATTGTTGCCGGGCCGGGCAGAAGCGATGCGTTCGGGGTAGGCATGCACCAGTAGCAGGCCCGTCTCAAAAGGATCAAAAGTATCGTTTTCAGGCTGGTTCTTGAATAGTTGGCGGTACGATTCTGCCACTTGGATGATCCGGTTCCAGCCACGGACCTCCCGTTTTTGGCTGCGTACCCGCCGCAGCATTTCAATTCTTAAGTTGATGTCAATACCTGTCTCCCGAGGCATGGGATCACGCTCTTCCAATATAGCAGCTATATCAGTGGCCAGCGCAAGTTGGTTGGACTGTTTGGCCATGATGAGCATGTGTGCCAGTCGGGGGTGACAGGGTAGCTGGGCCATATCCTTTCCGTGTGGCGTAATTTTTCCATCAACCAAAGCACCCAATTGATGCAAGGTGTCAAGGGCTTGAGCCACATGTCCCTTAGGCGGCACGGTGGGCCATTGCAATTGCAGAATGTCTGTGATGCCCCAAATGGCCAAGTCTAACATCATGGGTGCCAGATCCGATTCGGTTATCTCCGGAAGCCTATGCTCCTGCAAGCGGCTGTCGTCCGCCAGACTCCACATGCGGTAGCATTTTCCTGGTCCCAGTCGTCCCGCACGCCCGGCTCGCTGGTCGGCCATATCGCGCGATATTTCAATGGTGGTCAATCGGGATAAGCCCGTCCCCGCATCAAAACGCATGGTGCGTCCATAGCCGCTGTCCACCACAATTGACACGCCTTCAATGGTCAGACTGGTCTCCGCAATGGAGGTGGCCAGTACGATTTTTCGCAGACCCTGGCGGTGGGGTAGGATGGCTGCCATTTGTGCAGCTGGCGGCAGTTGTCCGTATAAAGGATGGATGGCTATGTTTTTCAGTGTTTGCTTAAGGATTTCTTCACACCGACGGATTTCTCCTTCACCAGGAAGAAAAGCGAGAATATCACCTTGGTCGCTGGCTACGGCTTGGGAAATGATGCGGGCCGTCATTTCGGGCAGCAGCATCAGGTCGCGTTGCCCGGTATAAATTTGTTCCACCGGGTATTGCCTGCCCTGGCTTTCGACGACCGGTGCTTTTAAAATCTCAGAGAGTTGAGGGATGTTGAGGGTGGCCGACATGACCACCAACCGCAAATCGGGTCGCAGTATTTGCTGGCTTTCGCGACAAAGAACGAGGGCTATATCTGCATAAATGCTGCGTTCATGAAACTCGTCAAATATGACCAGTCCCACCTTTTCCAGTGCATTATCGCTTTGCAGCATGCGGGTAAGAATGCCTTCGGTGACCACTTCAATGCGCGTGCGGGCGCTTACTTTATTGTCAAAACGAATGCGGAAACCCACCGTTTCGCCCACCTTTTCACCTAGCAAATCGGCCATGCGCATGGCTATGGTTCGTGCCGCCAGCCGGCGCGGTTCCAACATAATAATTTTCTTACTTCCAAGCCATGGTTCATTCAGTAAGGCCAGAGGTAAAAGCGTGCTTTTACCGGCACCCGGAGGGGCACTGATAATAATGGAGGGATGGGTTTCCAGAGTGGATTTAATCTGCGGAATGACATCGGTTATGGGTAAGGAAATGGATTCGTAGGAGAAAGTCATCTTGTAATTACTTGGGATTTGTGCTGTTCTTTTTATCTGCGTTTTTTGTCGGTTTCAGCCTATACAAGCATTGCTTTTCGCTGAGTCTCATTTCCAGCACATTAATCACCAGTAGGTTGACAATTATCTTTTCGGCCGTCCATCGGTTTATGCCCGCCAAACGTTGAAAGGCACTCATGGAAATGTCCGGATGTTCAGACAGGTGGGAGAGCAGGATGTTTTCAGCCTGCGTTAGCTTTAAAAAAGCACCTTGCTTTTTCTTTTGTCGCGACCATACCTTCAAAAGCACAGAATTGGCCAGTATGTTCTGGTCGTTGACCCGCACATATACCTTGTAATCCCCATCTTTTGTGGGTGCTTTGTGTGGTTTATGCTGACTTTTAGGCACAATAACTTCCAACACAGTTTTTCCGTCCTCCTCCCACAACGTGGTTTGAAAAGTAACGGGTGGCTGACAATACATGCTGGCCGCAGCCTCAATCATATAATACTCCTCATCGGAGGATACGCCAGCCACGCGGCCGTTGTCCTTAACCCCCACCAGCAGTCTGCCGCCGTTGGTATTGGCAAAAGCGGCCAAAGAACGAGCAATTTTTTTAGAGTCGTTAATGGCATATTTGAAATCTTGTGTTTGGTGTTCCCCTTCTGCAATCAGCTCTTTTAAGGTCTTGCTCACTTCAGACTTATTTTGAGACAAATTTCGGAAAAATTATCATTTAATAACGCTAATTCCATCAGATTGTCGCATATGTTTGGCGATGAATATTAAGGCTTCTGTTAAAATTATTTAATAAGTTTATACCTCATGAATGCGCTTGGATGTCGCATTATAAAAATAACAAGATGGATCGACGAAAGTTTATTTCAAGTACAGGAGTAGCAGCCGGTGCCCTGTTGGTAAATTCTGCTGCTGCAATGCCCTCAGGCACAAAGTCTGCTAAAAGTAAAAAGCGAAAATTGGCCCTTGTTGGTACCGGTATCCGAGGAGTGACGATGTTTGGTAAGGATCTGGTGCGCGATTATGGTGAGTACATGGATTTGGTGGGTTTGTGCGATACCAATCCGGGACGTTTGAAGTTTGCAGATGGATACATTGGTGCCGGTTGTCCTACTTTCACGGATTTAGAAAAGTTGATTAAGCAAACAAAACCTGAGGTTTTGATTGTAACTACCGAAGATCGTTACCACCATGAAGTTATTATCAAGGGCATGGAAATGGGCTGTGACATCATAACCGAGAAACCATTGACCATTGATGAAGAAAAGGCTCAAGCCATACTGGATGCTGAAAAGCGGACGGGACGTAACATTATTGTCACTTTTAATTACCGTTATCCGCCCTACCGCGCAAAAATGAAAGAACTGCTGATGTCGGGTTTGGTGGGTGACATTAATACCGTGGATTTTCACTGGAACATTCACCACAGTCATTTAATGTACTATATGCAGCGTTGGCATGGTGAAAAGGACAGAGGAGGTTCTTTGTGGGTGCATAAATCGACCCACCATTTTGATATGGTCAACTGGTTTTTAAATTCAGAACCGCAACAGGTGTTTGCCTATGGTTCGCTGGATCGCTTTGGTAAAAAGGGCTCATTTAGGGGTGAAAACTGCCGCAATTGTGCTTTTACCAGCCAATGCCCTTATTACTGGGATATTAATAAGAATGAGTTTTTGAAAGCCCTTTATGCCGATAACGAGCACCACGATGGCTATATCAGAGATAATTGCGTGTTCAGAGAGAACATTGATATTTATGAAAAGCATACAGCCGTTGTGAAATATATGAACGGTACCCTATTGAATTATTCGCTGACCGGGGATACCGACTATGATGGTTACTGGATTGCTTTTAATGGCACCAAAGGTCGCCTCGAAGCCCGGATTGAAGGCTATCCCGGGAAGAGCTTTGCAGAAATGACCTTTACGCCGATTGACCGATATACCAAGGAAAAACCTACCATTTACAGGACAGAATATGCACGGGGTGGTCATTGGGGTGGAGATCCGTTGATGATGGATAAGTTGTTTAAAGATCCATCGATGCCTGATCCTTTGCACCAGCAGGCCAGTTTAAGAGATGGGGTAATGTCTGTATTAACCGGTATTGCTGCCCGAAAAAGTATAGAGACCGGTGCCCCGGTGGATATCAAGGGCCTGACATCCCTGGTGCCCCGGCTGACGATTATTTGAAAGAATCAAAGGAAAAAAAAAGGAATAGCATATAAAGAGTTTTCACTCTTTATATGCTATATTTGTATAGAGCCTGTCCAAATAGAGATCGGTGGTGCATGTACAATAATAAAATTGGGTAATATGAGTGAACTAATCAACAATTCGGAGAAGCGAAAAGAGATGCTTAAGCACATGATTTTGGAACTGCACAGCGGGCAGGCACCGGAACAGGTGAAAAAGCGACTGGCTGAACTTTTGCAATACATTCCTTATGACGATGTGGTGGAGGTGGAGCAAGCGCTCATAGCTGAAGGATTACCAGTTGAGGAGGTGCTTAGGCTATGTGATGTGCACACGGATGTGCTGGAAGGGCGCATTGACAAGAGCGGAGCAGCGCCTGTGCCTGCAGGGCATCCGGTTGATCTTTTTATGCTGGAAAACAGGGCTTTGGAAGCAGAAGCAGAAGAGTTGGCAAACATGTTCGATCAGATACCTGAGCTCAATCAAGAGGCGCTTCCAAAATGGCTGGTTGGGGTTCATGGTAAATTGAACAGCCTGATGGATGTGGATAAGCATTACCTTCGAAAAGAATATTTGTTGTTTCCCTTTCTTGAAACCCATGGGATTACTGGTCCCCCCAAAGTCATGTGGGGCAAGCACGATGAGACACGGGCATTTTTGAAAGCTGCCATTGAAGCTGTAAGTAACCATGAGGCACTTACCTTGGACGAGTTGCCACTGGTTGTAGAGGGTGCTGTGAAGCCTGCCGTAAAGGCGGTGCTGGACATGATCCTGAAAGAAGAAGAGATTTTATTGCCCATGAGCATGGATACCCTGACCGATGAAGAGTGGTACCAGGTGGATCAGCAGACACCCGAGTATGGGTTTTGCTTGATTGACCCAGAGGTTGAATGGACACCTGAAAACGTGGAGACCAGTTCGGTTACTTACGGGGTGGATAACAGTATTCGTCTGCCAACCGGCGCCTTTAATGTGGATGAGCTGGCAGCCTTGTTTACCGTATTGCCCATTGACCTGACCTTTGTAGATAAGGATGACAAGGTGAAATTCTTTTCGCACGGTCCCAACCGCGTATTTGCACGAAACCGGGCCATTCTTGGTCGCGATGTACGCATGTGTCATCCGCCGGGAAGTGTCCATATTGTAGACCAGATCGTCAACGATTTTAAATCAGGAAAGGAGAGCAGCGCAGCTTTTTGGATCCAATTTAAAGAACGATTCATCTATATCGAGTATTTTGCCATGCGCGGCAAGGAAGGTGAATATCTGGGAACAGTTGAGTTTACGCAGGATTTAACCAAATTGCGACAACTAGAAGGGGAACAGCGCCTACTCAACTATTCTAAATAGCCTGGAGATATGCAGATTACGCCAAAAACGAAAATTGGTGATTTGTTGGAAGTTTGGCCACAGTTGGAAGCGGTGTTGATTGAGCTATCACCTGCTTTTGAAAAGTTGAAGAACCCCATTTTGCGCAGGACCATCGGGAAAGTCGCCACCCTTCAGCAGGCTGCCTCCATTGGCCACGTAAAAGTGGAGGAGCTGGTGCTGCGCTTGCGGGAGGCTGTGGGTCAAGCAGGAGAGGTGGATGCAAGTGAAGGGGCCGACTATCTGGTGACTGTATTGCCCAATTGGTTCAATGAATGCCATGTGGTTCAGTTTTTTGATGCCACAGAGGTGATTAATCGGGGCGAGAGCCCCTTATCTGCCCTAATGGGGGAGGCCAGAAAATTGTCCGGTGATGAAATTCTAAAACTGAAGGCCCCTTTTGTGCCTGCGCCCCTTCTGGATATGCTCAAAGAGCAGGGCTTTGAAGTGTTTTCACTTCAAAAAGAGGATGGGGTAACCAGCTATGTCAGGCGTGCTTTGCATACCGAGTGAGTCTTATTTTCTATCAAAATGGCCGCCGCACTTGGCGCCCTCATTCTTTTTCCTTTATTTGTAGGTATCATTTGCTACTTTAGGGATATGGATGTAATATGGATTGTTTTTGCTGTTTTGCTGGTCTTGACCGATGTGCTGCCATTAATCAGTGTGCAACATTGGACCTTTCGTGTGCTTGATTTTTTGCGTATTCAGTTGTGGGGCCTACAATTGCTTGTTCTTGGAGTCAGTTTGCTTCCAGTCATTGAATTAGGGAACACGGAGTGGATACTCTTCGGCTTGTTGTTCCTATCCTTTCTGCATAACACCTGGCTCTTGCTGCCTTTTCTCCCCATCTATCCTTTTAAAAGATCCCGAAAACGCAGCATGGGTAAGGAGTCTGTTTCAGTCCTGGCGCTGAATGTTTATCAGTTCAATAAGCGTTATGAGGCTTTTGTGGCCTTGGTAAAGGAATACGACCCCGACATTGTGCTCACCATGGAGTCGAACAAAGATTGGGAGAAGGGGATGGAAGAATTGGAAAGTATTTATCCGCACACTAAGAAGATCGCATTGGAAAATACTTATGGCATGCACTTTTATACCAGACTTGAGGTGAAATGCGTGACCGATCATTATTATACAGCCGACGATTTTCCGAGTATTGAGGCGGAGTTGGTAGGAAGGGATGGACAGCTCTTCACCTTCTGGGGGGTGCATCCACCACCGCCCAGTCCCACCGAAGAACCAACCTCCAAGGAACGCGACAGTGAATTGTTGACCATAGCCAAAAGGGTGCGGGAAAAGCAGGGGCCGGTGGTTGTTGCCGGAGATTTTAACAATGTGGCCTGGGCGCGCTCTTCTGTATTGTTTCGCAGGTTATCGCATTTGATCGACCCCCGTAAGGGCAGAGGGTTTACTTCAACTTTTCATGCACAACATCCTTATTTCCGTTTTCCGATCGATCTCTTTTTTCATTCCAAGGAGATATTTATTGACTCCTTTAAGCGGCTTCGCGATATAGGATCGGATCACTTTCCGCTGTTTTGTCGCTTCTATTTTTATACGGGCATACAGCCCGAAAATAGAGGTGTAGAGAAAGCGGATGCAGATGAGCATGCAGAAGCACAGGCTATGATTGAGGAAGGACGACAAGTAAAGGCCGACCGTCCGCAGAAGGCAGAGGAGTAAAAGGCTTGAGCTAGTCCCGGGATTGTATTGCTATTGAAGCCCGCACTGAAGCCTAGCGCTTCAGTGCTGCTTTTGAGAAGATGTATTCAGGTATTTCCGCGTTGAACCGGACATCGGTGATTTTGTATTCGGTGCCTTCTCCATCCTTCAATAGATCCTTGTAAACCATGGTTCTGGGAAACCAACGGCCTTCTATTTTTTCCACATCCCGCAGCTCAATGCGTTTGAGTAACTGCCCGCTTTTGGCATGCATTTCTTGCTTAAGCGGGATGAAGCGCTCTGCATCCACCCACATTTTGCTGGAATGGTAGGCCACATTGCTCACCTTGGCGTTCAATTCAATGAGGTAAACTTCGCGGTTGTCCAGTATTTCTTTCCCCAAAATCGTTGCTTCGTACGTTTCAGTCAGCGGCCGATCGTCCATCATGTCTTCATACGACAGGTCGGATCCCATCACCGATTGGCGAAGCATGTGGCCAGCGATTTGAATGGTGCGGTCGGTCGATGGGGAATAAATCCATAGCTGATCTTCGAGTTTTAGCATTTTGGTGCCCTTGTCGCGGGCGGGCGACAAGTATTCCGTGAAGGATTGTTGCGTGCCCACGGCATAGGTTTTGGCAGTCATCGTGCGAGAGGAGCGGCGACCGTGAATGGTGATCGCCGTTTCCATGATGCGGTTGTCGGACGATAAGTTCTGGTCCACTTTTTGGATGATTTCATTGGCGGTGGGCTGTGCCTGGGTCAGGGCAGCAAGGCTAAGCATTGCGATGGCTAAAAGCGTGTATTTCATTATTGTAATTTTAAGAAAAAAATCAGGTTTCAAGTTCTTTAAAGAGTTGAGAAGTTTGTCGCCGATAAATACCAATGCCTGCCAGCATGGTTCCGGCAACGGTTGAAAGCAGCCCGGGAATAAAGCCCAGGTAGTAGCTTTCAGCTGTTATTCTGGCCCGTATGGTTGAGGGCATCATTAAGGAAGCACCTTCCATCATACCGGATATGTTTAAGCCGTAAGTCTGTAACAGCCAGGCAAAAAGCAGTCCGAAAGCCGTGCCGATAATCGTGCCGATCATTCCAATAGCCATGGCTTCATAGATGAGGGTGATGAATACATGGTCTTTGGCTTCGCCCATGGCCAGTCGCACGCCAAACTCACCGTAGCGCCTCAAGCTGCCCAGTAATCCCGCATTCCATAACACCAAACCCATGGTAAGGACAAATATCAAGGAAATGTAAACCGACCAGTATTTGGCCATGGAGACATACAATCCCATGCTGCCTTGCTGACTGAGGCTTTTCATGACGGGTGCAAATTCGTCATCGGCGTTAGCATGCTTTTGGTTAAAGCGCTCGGACATTGCAAGGGCGGTCGCATCGTTGTAATAACCTTCACTCTGAAAGCCGATGATTTCACCTGCAGCATCCTGCATATCCAGTGCGAAGCGGGCATCTTCCAAATCAACAAGGAGCGCTCCCCGGTCCAGTGCTTCAGACCCAAATGACAGGGTGCCGGCCACGGTGAAGTTATAAAAGGCCATGCTGCCATTCATAGTGGACCCAATGAGGGTAACCGTATCTCCGGGGTTAATGTGCATTTTTTGAGAAAACAATTCGCTGATGAGGGCTTCACCCGGTTGAGTAAGTCTTTGTCCACGTACCAGCACATGGTCAATGTTCAGTCGCTCTGCTTCCCGACTGTCCCCTGAGAGGAAATTCAGACCCAGTCCGAATACCGGTCCCTGCGACCGGGTTTCCCCCTGCTCATCGGGCACATCCAGCAATCCGCCAAAGCGGATGCGTGGCGCCCAGTCCACCGAGCCAAATTGAGAAGTGAGCTCTTCCAGCAACTGGTCCGTCTCCATCAGGGCCAGATCATTGGGCATCTGGTCCATGTTCTCGGCATAGGCTTTGGTCATTATTTTGACATGCCCGTTGGCGAAATTGGCATTCATTTCAATGGTATCACCCATAAAGCCGGTGATGTAGGCGTGCATGAAGACCGTTAGCATAACGCCAATGGCCACCACTATAATGGGTAGCCGGCTTCGGCTTTTATCGCGAAGCAGTCCTTTTAATAAAAATCGTATCATTGTATTTTCCCCCTTAAAGCTTCTGTTGGATTCATTTTGGCAATTTTTCGCGATGGCCAGTAGCTCACGATGGTGGTTATGAGCACTACCAGAAGTGTGGTAGAGACGACCAGTCCAAGACTGAAAACAGGATAGAGCGTCTGGGCAATGGGCACCCCAAATTCGCTGGTGTCGATGGGCATGGCCCACCCGTTTTTAGCCACCCACCATAGCAAGGGGGTACCATAGAGGGCGCCGACGAGAGCCGCCAGGACTGAATGCAAGGCTCCTTCCACGGTGAATAGGCCAACCACCTGACCACGTGTGTAGCCTAGGGCAATGTAGGTGCCAATTTCTTTCTGGCGTTTAAAAATGGACAAGACCTGGGTGTCGAAAATCGCCAACATGGCCAAGAGCAGCAAAATTAAATAAAGGATGCCTTGGCCCACCTCTTTAGTCTTGAGCATTTCATCAATGGAGGCCGTAAGGGTCTCCTTGGTTTTGAGGGTGAAACCCTCCACCGCCGGTCGTTCCTTTTTTTCATCCCTAAAGGTCAAAATGGTTGCCTGCCCGGACAAGGAAAGCATTTCCTGAAGCGTTTCAAGTGGCAGGTAAATTTGTCCTGCTTCCGCTGATGGTACATTGGATGAGAAAATATCCGTAATGAGAATGTCATGGGCATCAAAAGTGCCGTTGACATCGCGCCAGCGAATGGTCACATATTGGCCGATCTCCAATTTTAAGTTACGGGCCATCATGGCCCCGATGATGGCCGGGTAAGCATCGGTGACCGTATCCAGTCGGTGAGTCGGTAGTTTGAGCAGCGACTGCTTAGCGGGAATGCCTTTAATAAGAACGCTCTGCAAGCGACCCTGAGGGTAGATGCTGCCTTGCGTGATCAATAAAGGCACCATGTCGCCTGCGGCTAATTCGTCGGACAGTTGCGGTGGGATGGGGGCGTGACTGTCGCTCAGCGTGAAGGGATCGAAGGGGTCATAAAGTTGGTGCCAATATTGTCCGCCAGCAATTTCCCACTGGGTCATGTCTGTTTTGGCCTGCAAATCCCAGCCCGACATAACCCCTTTCATAAACAGAATCACCACAAAGGAGAAGGACAGCACCAGGACATTGAGCCAGGTGCGCAAGCCTGCTCCCGTAAGGTTTCTGTAAGCCAGTTTTATTGCGATTTTCATGATCGTTTCGTGTTTATTTGACCCATTCGTCCTTGTCTACCCGACCATCCTTCAGAAAGATCTTGCGCCGAAGATAGCCGATGACTTTTTCGTCGTGCGTGGCAAACAAAAAGGTGGTTTTTAGTTCCCGGTTGAGGGTCTCCATGGTTTTAAGAATGTGGTGAGAGTTGTCCGCATCCAGATTGGCCGTAGGCTCATCGGCCAGTACCAAGGATGGTTTCTTGACCATGGCGCGGGCAATGGCTACCCGCTGGCATTCGCCACCCGATAATTTAGGGGGCCTGGAGTCGATCTTGTTGGTCAGTCCCACCCATTCCAGGGCTTCCAGCACCATCTTTTTGCGCTCTGAGGCACTGTAGTCGAGCAGCAGCAGGGGAAATTCCACATTCTCATAAACGGTGTGCACCGCAAGCAGGTTATAGCTTTGGAAGATGAAGCCCAGACTGTGTTTCCGGAGTCGGGCCGCTTCTTTGGCCGATAACTGCCCAATGGAGTTGCCCAAAACAAGCGCTTCTCCAGTTGAAGGGGCATCCAACGACCCAATGATGTTCAAAAGCGTTGTTTTCCCAGAACCACTGGGTCCAATGAGACCGGCAAATTCACCAGTGTTAAATTCAAGGTCAATGCCCTTTAGGGCAGTAAACTCTCCTTTTCCCGCGGGAAATTTTTTAACCAGGTGTCGAATCGAAATGACAGGTTTTTCCATATTCTTTATTTTTCTAAACTCTATTTCCTTTGCGCAACAGATTCAAGAAGGCTCTAATAACCCATCAACCCTACCTCCCTATCCCGCTTTGCGGGATTCCGCTACGCTTCATCTCCCTTCTTACCCATCCCACCCCCTCAACCCATCCCACCCTTCCTAATAATTATACACCAGCATAACTTGCACCCCATTCCCCGCAAACAAATTTTGTTCCTGAGCCTGAAAGGGCAGTTGGTAGGTCTTAGGGTTACTGTATGCCAGGGTATATAGGGTCCATTTTGAAAAATCGTGTTGCCAGGCCAACATATTGTATAGCATCTGACTGTTCCAATTATAAAAGATCGTGGCGCTTAAGCCATCGGCAAAAGCTATAGGGTAGTTCAGCGACAAGGCCGAAAACGACAGGGTATTTTTAAAGTCAATGCTTTTGTGGCCATATGAAAACAGTAAATGTTCATAAAGGGTTGTCAGTCCATTACCTAGGTCAAAAGTATAATCAAGACCGGTGTTCAGCATTAATTGCCGGCCGAAAGGATCATCAGCCTCACCTTTCCAAAGATAAACCGATTCGAGCCAGACACCGGCACCCACATCCCATTTGCCATCCCAGCCTATCCTGTTCTCTGGCGTGGTAGTGTCTTCCACAGGGGAACCGCTAAGGGTCTGGTTTTCGGTGGATCTGTGGTGATAGGAGAGGGCCACCTCTCCGGAGGGCACCGGCAGTTGCAGTCGCCCGCCCCATTCAGGTTGCCGGGGGGCGGTGCCGACTGTTTCCCATGATTTGGGATCTTCGTTACCATACAAAACCCACAGCCATATGTTGGCATTGTTCAAAAAATAGTAGCGTCCCAAAATAGCCCATACACCATCTGTTAGTTGTAGCGGGTCGCGCGCATCCACCTGGTCGAACCACATCAAGGGCCTTAACAGTGTAGCCGATCCGAAATTGATTTTTTGCAGTCCGCCCCTAATTTCCAGTTGCGGGGTAGAGTAGCGCGCCCATAAGCGGTAGGCCTTTAGTTGCCCATCACTGCTGAATCGATCGAAGGGGGCTGTTCCTGCAGCCCCGTTGAGGTTGGCCGAAGCTTCGAAATCCCATAGATGGTCACTTTCCGGATTGAGTTGGATGTTGAATTGGGGCAGCCATCTGCCTCCCATCCAAAGCGGCAACTCATGGGTGTCGTTGACCATGCCCCAGGTTGACAACTGTCCGCTCCATTGACTGTTTTGACCGTCAATAGACATGGCCGGGATAATGGCAAAAAGGAACATTTTAATGATTAGGCTACGCATAAGTATTAATCATGTGGTGTTACGCCGTACAATAGCAGGTTGGTAAATTCCATAACGAGCTGGTCGGCTGATGGGTAGATGCTGTTGAGATAAGGATCATTAATAATATCGATCATTTTTTGGCTCACGTAAATGTAAAAATCCAGATTAAGGTCCTTTCGGAAGAGCCCCTTTTTCTGTGCTGTTTCAAAATCTTTGCGCATGGCCGACCAGGTCTCCTGCGTTTTTTGTTCAATATGTGCCTTTAGCCCTAACTCGGCATCCCCATAAAAATCAGCCAGGAATTCCTTGCTGATGTCATGCGTCCCTTCCATTTTAGCCGTCAGCATCTGCTTGATTTTATCTGCTGGGGGCAGGTCGGCGTGCAGGATCTTTTGGAAATGGGCCAGTCCCTCGTCCACCACCCTGTCAAAAACCGCCTTGGCCAATTCCAATTTGTTGGGGAAGTATTTGTAAAAGGTCATTTTGCTGGTGTTGGCTTCCCGACAAATTTCCTCAATGGTCACCCTTTTGAAACCATATTTCCAAAATAGATTTCGACCTGTTTTTAGAAGAATGGCCTGTTTTTTATTCGGATTACTCATTCTATGATTTTGTGTAATGAGCGTAAAATTATACGATATTTGTATAATATGCAAGAAAAAGTATATTTTTTTTGTATCGAACTAATTCTTTAGTAATTGAGGAAGAATTTTCTTACTTTGTCTTGATTGTTAAACCCAAAACAAAAACAATGGAAACAAAACACATTAAGTCTTTTGATGAGTTTAGGAGCCAGTTGGTCTCCAGCCCCGATTTGCAAATCCAGTTTAAAGAAAACCCCCTTGAGGCCGTTAAGCAGTTTGAGCAACAGAGTCCCTTGCAGACCGATAAGTGGATCTATCGCATTATTGTCATTGCGCTGGGATTGACCATATTGGCCATAATTATAGGTGTGTTAGTGCTAATGGGCACAGGCCACATAACCAACGATCAGGGCGTTCCAACGGTCTTGACAGCCATTGGTTCTGCGGCCATCGGAGCTTTGGCTGGTTTGCTGGCTCCTTCACCAAAGTAAATTTTTAGGAGGCATGACTGCAAAAACAATTAACATCCTCAAATTTGTCATTTCCATTGTCATTCCGTTGGGACTGGGGAGTGTGGCTGGCATGGTTACCTCTGAAGCTATTCCGGAATGGTATGCATCGCTGAACAGACCTTCTTTTAGTCCACCCAACTGGCTTTTTGGGCCTGCATGGACCATCCTGTATATTTTATTGGGGATTTCATTATTTTTGGTCTGGAAACAAGCGCCCGGTGCCGACAGAAGTCGAGCCCTGCTTATTTTTGCGGTTCAGATGGTGCTGAATTTCGCCTGGACGTTTATCTTCTTCTATTTTAAGATGCTACAACTGGCCTTGATTGAAATTATGGTTTTATGGCTCAGTATTTTTGTCATGATACTTTGGTTTTATAAGGTTAAGCCTTTGGCTGCCTATTTGAACATACCTTACATTTTGTGGGTGACTTTTGCAACGGTACTGAATGCGGGATTTTACTTTCTGAACAATTGATGGTTCTGGATTATAGAATGTCAAAAGTTGAACATTTCATTAATGGTGACTACCATTCAGTTTAGATAGATTTCAAATTGGGCTTTGGCCTTAAAAAAACAGGCTTTACATGATTTTTGTCATATAAAGCCTGTTTTTTTATGTTGTAATTTAAATAGAGAAATAAATCTTTAATAAAGCAGGTCTGTTTTTTCTTTATTTTAAGAATGCAGAAAATGCCTAATTACCAAATGTTAACGGATATCAGTTTCTTAAAATTAAAAATTATGCCAGAATCTCAAAGCATTATTCATAAGTCTGCCATGAGGCATGGCAGAGAGCGACAATCACTTTTACCCATTTTACAGGATATTTATGAGCATAAACATGTGATTGACGAGGAAGACATGATTGAAGTGGCTCGGGAATTGGATATTTCTGCCGCCCATGTCTATGGTACAGCCACTTTCTACAGTTTTTTGGAAACCCGGCAAAGTGGTAAATTCATTATTCGCTTGTGCAAAACCATCACTTGTATGATGCATGGCAAGAATTTGATTCTTCAGGAGTTGGAGCGAATTCTTAAGATTAAACCGGGGCAGACTACGCCGGATGGCTTGTTTACCCTTAAGGAAACCAATTGCTTAGGTCAATGCCATAAGGGACCGGCCATGCTGGTGAACGACAATCCTCACACGGAGTTGACGCCTGATAAAATTCGAGATATTATTGATGGTTATCGCCGGGAGGGCCTTAAGCTATAATTGGTTTGTGCTTAGTTTTTGAATTTCCTTAAATCTGAAACCATGACAAAGACTTTAAAACGTCTCGACCTGATTTTTAAAAATGAAGGTGACTCCGAAGCCATTCTGGAGAAGACCTTGGCGAGGAACAATGAAGATATTATCAGCGATTTGATAACTTCCGGTCTGAAAGGCAGGGGTGGGGCCGGCTTCCCGACCGGATTAAAATGGCGCTTGACAGGTGAGGTGGAGGCCGATCAAAAATATGTTATCTGCAATGCTGATGAGGGAGAACCCGGCACTTTTAAAGATCGGGAAATTCTTTCAAGCGTGCCGCATAAGGTCTTGACAGGTATGGCTGTTTGTGCCCGGATTATTGGTGCTACCAAGGGCTTTATTTATCTGAGAAACGAGTATAAGTTTCTGGTGCCCAAACTGAGGACGGCGCTGGACGACTTCCACTTATTAATGGATAAGTTCAATTTTGATTTCAGGGTAGAGATTTTTATGG
>DHVH01000061.1 GCA_002412555.1 Marinilabiliaceae bacterium UBA5213
TCGCGGGTGGTGCTCTACCCCATAGCCGATGCCCTGCATCTGATTCATGGCCCCATAGGATGTGCCGCGTACACGTGGGACATCCGGGGTGCCATGTCTTCAGGTCCGGAACTGCACCGGATGAGTTTCTCAACCGATTTGAGCGAAAAAGAGGTGGTCTTTGGCGGAGAGCCCAGGCTTAAAGTGGGCTTGATTGAGCTGATAGACAAATACCAGCCGAAGGCAGCCTTTGTCTATTCGACCTGCATTGTAGGCATTATTGGCGATGATGTGGAAAAAATCTGCCGACAAATAGCCGATGAAAAGCACATCCCGGTCATTCCTGTTCAGGCTCCTGGTTTCCAGGGATCCAAAAAGGATGGTTACAAAGTGGCCTGTGAGGCGCTTTTTCAACTGACCGGTACGCTAAACCTGCCGGTGCCCCAATACAGCATCAATATTCTGGGCGATTTCAACCTGGCCGGAGAGCTCTGGATTTTAATGGATTATTACAAACGGATGGGGGTGCACATTAACGCCACCATCACGGGGGACGGACGCGTGGATGCCATTCGCAATGCCCACAACTCTGCCCTCAATGTGGTGCAATGCTCGGGCTCCATGATTCATCTGGCCAAAATGATGAAGGAAAAATACGGCACCCCCTTCATGCATGTCTCTTATTTTGGCATTGAGGACATGTCGGATGCGCTTTACGAAGTGGCCAAATATTTCAAAAGTGAGGAGCTGATGAACAAGGCTCAGGAAATTGTCAAAGAAGAAATAAGCAGGCTCATGCCTGCCTTACAGTGGTACCGGGAGCAACTCGAGGGGAAAAAAGCCGCCATTTATGTGGGTGGTGCCTTTAAAGCCATATCGCTGATTAAGGCGCTGCGACTCATTGGCATGAAGACGGTCATTGTGGGCTCGCAGACGGGCAATGCCGACGATTATGAGGTCATAAAAAAGCTGAGCGACGAGGACACGATTATTGTGGACGACTCCAACCCGGTAGAACTCTCCAACTTTGTGAAGGAGAAGCAGGCGGATGTCTTTATCGGCGGGGTTAAAGAGCGTCCCATCGCCCACAAAATTGGCATTGGCTTTTGCGACCACAACCATGAACGCAAGGAAGCCCTCGCAGGCTATGAAGGCATGATGAATTTTGCCAAAGAAATTCATGCCACCGTGATGAGTCCCGTTTGGAAATTCACCAAATAACCCTTTAAAAAAAGCACTATGTTCGACACCACCAACATAAAACCGGCCACCCACCAAAAGGGCACCAGCTCCACGCGCAATGCCTGCAAGCTTTGCGCTCCGCTGGGCGCCTCACTGGTATTTAAAGGCATTGAAGGCTGTGTACCGCTCATTCATGGCTCACAAGGTTGTAGCACCTACATACGCCGCTACATGATCAGCCACTACAAGGAGCCGGTGGACATTGCATCTACCAACTTCAGTGAGGATAGCGCGGTGTTTGGCGGCGGACAAAATTTCATAACGGGCATCCATAATATCATCAGTCAGTACCACCCCTCGGTAATTGGCATTGCCTCTACTTGTCTGAGCGAGACCATTGGCGAGGACGTGGAAGCGCTGGTGCGGGATTACCTGGACACCAACGGCGCAGAAAATTCGCCCCTGTTCTTCAACGTCTCCACCCCCAGCTACAGCGGCACGCACATGAACGGCTTCCATCAGGCCTGCATTGCTGCCGTTAAGCGCTTCGCGGTTTCAGGCATAAAAGGCCGGCACCTGAATTTGTTTCCGGGCTTTGTGTCGCCGGCCGACATACGCTACCTCAAGGAGGTGTGTGAGGACATGGCCATTGACGCCATTCTGTTTCCCGACTATTCAGAGACCCTCGACAATGTCCACACCCACGAGTACCAGCTGATCCCCACAGGCGGAACGCCTGTGCCCCATCTGGAAAAAACCGGATTGGCAGAAGCCTCTGTTGAGTTTGGCACCGTCTTTAACCGCAGCGCCGGCCGGACATCCGGCCCATCTGCCATCAACAGCGCGGGTCAGTGGCTGGAGGAGAAAATGAACGTACCCAATTACCCCATGCCCTTTCCTATAGGCATTGAAGCCAGTGACCATTTTTTTAAGGTGCTGTCGGATTTTAGCCATGGTCCGGTCCCCCCAAAGCACCTCAAAGAACGCGGCCGCCTGGTGGATGCCTATGTGGATGCTCATAAATATGTATTTGGAAAACGGGCCGTACTCTATGGCGAAGAAGACCTCGTGATTGCCATGGCCGCCTTTCTCAATGAAATTGGCATCCAACCGGTGCTGGTAGCCTCCGGGGCTTCGAGTGGCATCATGAAAAATGCCCTGGCGGGCATTTTTGGTCCCGACCATGGCGTGATAGTGGCCGATGGTTCCGACTTTGCCACCATTCGGGAAATGATGCCAGACCTGAAGCCGGATATCATGATCGGTAACAGCAAGGGTTATTACATAGCCCGTGAGCTAAAGATTCCCATCATCCGCATCGGCTTTCCGATTCACGACCGCTTTGGCGCATCGCGCATGCACCACATTGGTTACCGGGGCACGCAGGAGTTGTTTGATCGCATTGTGAATGCGCTGATTGAGTATAAACAGGAGAATAGTCCGGTGGGGTACAAGTATATTTAGGTTATTAGGTCAAGAGGCCAAGAGGTTATTAGATCAAAAGAGGAAGGGTTAATAGGGTGGATAGGGTAGGTAGGGTAAAAAGGATAATTATTAAAGCAAGTAACATGATGAAGGAAAACACTAATAGCAAAGCGGCTCATCCCTGTTTCGATGAGAAGGCCAGACACGCACATGCCAGGGTACATTTGCCGGTAGCCCCTAATTGCAATATTCAGTGCAACTATTGCAACCGGCAATTTGATTGCGTGAACGAGAGTCGCCCTGGTGTGACCTCTACCCTGTTAAAGCCCTTTCAGGCCTTTGAATATTTCAAAGCCCTCAATGATAAGCTGGACAACTTGTCGGTAGTAGGCATCGCGGGTCCTGGCGACCCCTTTGCCAACGCCCCCGAATCTATGGAAACCATGCAGCGCATTAAAGCGGTCTTTCCCGAGAAAATATTCTGTATATCAACCAACGGCCTCAACCTTTTTCCATACATCGATCAACTGGCAGAAGTGGGTGTCTCACATGTCACCATTACCATCAATGCCATCGACCCTGATATTACGGCAAAAGTCTATAAGTGGGTGCGCTTCGAAAAAAAGGTTTACCGCGGCCGCGAAGCTGCAGAGATATTACTGAAGCAGCAACTCAAATGCATCCCTGCACTGAAAGCAGCCGGCATTACAGTCAAAATAAATTCGGTGATTATGCCGGGCATCAACGATGAGCACCTCGAAGAAGTGGCCAGAGTATGTGCTGAACTGGGTGCCGACGTGATCAACTGCATTCCCATGATTGCCGCCAAGGGAACGGCCTTTGAGGACATGGATCAGCCCGATTCCAAAATGGTCTTCAAGACCCGCATCCAGGTCTCCAAGCACATGAAGGTGATGTCGCATTGCGCACGGTGCAGGGCGGATGCTGCCGGGTTGCTGGGTAAGGATTTGAGCGACACGCATGTCATGCTCCGCGAATTTGCCAACCGTCAGCCTTTCGAGGAAGAGGAGCGCCCCTACGTGGCTGTCGCCACGCGAGAAGGCCTGTTGGTGAACATGCACCTGGGTGAAGCGACCAAATTTTATATTTTCCGACAATCTCCCAAGGGCTTTCAAATGGTGGAAGAACGCCAGGCGCCACCTGCGGGATCGGGCGATAACCGATGGATTGATTTGGCCAAACTATTTGCGGACTGCCGCGCCTTGCTGGTGTCGGGCGTAGGTGAAAACCCCAAAGCCATCATTGGTAGTTGTGGAATAAGAGTCATAGAAATGACGGGATTAATTGACGAGGGACTCGAAGGTGTTTACAACAACAAACCCATCCGGTGCATTGCCAAACAGGACGCTTTTCGCTGCGGCAGTAACTGCAAGGGGAACGCCCAGGGCTGCGCGTAGCTATCAGGCAAAACCATAAACTTTAAACTAAAAACCATAAACTCTCAACTAAAAACCCAAAACCATAAACTAAAACCCCGTAACTATAAACTCATCAACTTAAACCACATAAAAATGAAAAAACCAACTTATCACATTCTCGTCTGCAATTCTTTTCGTGTTGCGGGCGATGCCCAAGGGGCCTGCAACAAGAAAGGGGCTGCGGGACTATTGCAATACATCACTGAGGAAGCCACCGACAGAGGCTTAGATGTGGCGGTTTCCACCACGGGCTGCCTCAATGTTTGTTCCGAAGGCCCCGTCATTGTCATCCACCCCAACAATTTGTGGTACGGCAAAGTGGAGTCCGAAGAGGCCATTGACGAGATACTGGATGCCCTCGAAGATGGGCAAGCCTGTGAAAAATATTTGATTTCCAACTAACCCGTGTTGTCTTCGGATGGCCCGGAAGGATTCTGTTTCATGGCACAAACGGTAGGGTTGCTCTTTTTAGTGCTTCTTAGAGCAACGCCCGAGGGGCCACCGAAGACTTTTTTTAACGCTTAATTCTCAGCTAATGACATCTTCATTCAGACCACACTTTATTGACACCACACTACGCGATGGCGAACAAGCGCCTGGTGTAGTGTTTAATTTAAAAGAGAAAATGACCATCTGTCATTTGCTCAAACAAGCCGGTGTTTCTGAACTGGAAATAGGCACCCCCGCCATGGGAGCCGTTGAGATTAGTGACATTAAATCGTTGATTGGTGCAGGCTTTGGCTTCCTGACCACCGCGTGGTGCAGGGCTGTACCAGCAGATATCAAGGCAGCGCAAAAATGCGGAACCGACGGAGTGCATGTTTCCTTTCCGGTGTCTGACATCTTGCTCTCAAGTATGCAAAAAGATCAGAAATGGGTATTCAATACGCTTAAAACAATCCTATTGCAAGCCTTGGATGCCTTTCCCTTTGTCACCATAGGGGCACAGGATGCCTCGCGGGCCGAACAGCACTTTCTGAATGATTTTTTGGCCATGGCCATGGATTTGGGTGCGTCCCGCATCCGAATTGCCGATACCATTGGTTGTTTAACGCCCCATAAAACGGAAAAAATATTTTCAGCCATTTACCAGGTTATGCCGCATGTCCCCCTTGAATTTCACGCCCACAATGACTTGGGACTGGCCACAGCCAACGTGCTTTCAGCCTTTCAGGCTGGTGTTAAAAACTTCAGCGTGACGGTCAACGGACTGGGCGAACGCGCTGGAAACGCAGCCCTGGAGGAAGCTGTAATGGCCTTTGAACTGGGCGAAAATATCAGCTGTGGCATCCATACCCCAATTTTCACCCCGCTCTCCCGGTATGTGGCCGAGGTTTCCAATCGCCCGCTACCTGCTTCAAAACCAATAACGGGCGAGCTGTCCATTGCTCATGAAACGGGCATCCATACCAAATCAATCATAAAGAACAGGCACTCCTATCAACTCATTAAGGCCAGCTCCATTGGACGGGAAGATCTGCCCTTTGTCTTTGGAAAGCACAGCGGAAGCGAAAGCATACGTTACTTTTTTAAGAATTTACAAATAGACCTGTCAGACACCTTTTGCGCTGAAGTCCTAGAGCAGGTAAAAGACCAGTCGGCACAACAAAAGCGCGCCATCACCGAAATGGAGATAATGGATATTTACAACCAGTTACTGCACGACCAGTCCCTATACATCACCAAAGACCCGGTTGTATTGATGCGTACTTCGCTGACCCGAATTGAAAGTGAATGGATGAATTCATAATTAGGATCATTTCCCAGGATGCCATCGCTAACAACAAAAACACCAAAATCATGAGCAAATCTATTACGCCTATATGGCTTGTTTGCATGACCCTGTTCATGCTCACCCAAGTGAGTGGACAAAAAGTAAGAATTGCAGCGGCTGCCGACTTACGTTTTGCTATGGACGACATCGTTGCAGGGTATAAAAAGAGCCATCCCAATGCCGACTTAGAGGTCATTTATGGTTCTTCGGGTAATGCGTTTACGCAAATTTTAAACGGCGGTGCGCCTTATGATATGTATTTCTCAGCCGATATTACCTATCCCCAAAAACTGTATGAGGCAGGTTTAACGGTTCATCAACCGGTTTTATATGCCATAGGCCGAATTGTTTTGTGGAGCAGCTCCCTGGATGTAAGTAAAGGTCTTGCTGTACTAACTGAGAACCCGCGAGCCCGTGTAGCCATTGCGAACCCCTCTCACGCACCTTATGGAAAAAGAGCCTTGGAAACACTCCGTCATTATGGCCTGTCTGATAAAGCACAAGCGCAGCTTATTTATGGTGAAAACATATCTCAGGCTGCTCAGTTTTGCCTTACAGGAAATGCGCAAATAGGCATTTTGGCGCTCTCACTGGTCCTCGCGCCAAACATGCAGAACCATGGCCGCTATTACTTGATCGACGATGCCTCCCATAATCCGCTTCGACAGGGCTTTGTCATTCTTAACCGCGCCAAAGACAACGCCCTTGCCCACGCTTTTGCCAGTTACATCTCGTCACCCGAAGCCATCGCCATTTTCGAAAAATACGGCTTTGAATTACCCGAATAAAGGATAAAAAAATGAACGTAATTCCAGTTATAATTGAAGCGATCCCCGGCTCGGGCGGTGTGGTTCTGGTGGATATGCAGTCAGACAACCGCCAGTTATCCGCTATTCTTGTGGATGACGACGCATTGCCACCCTGGTTAAAAAAGGGAGCTGCTGTTTCTGCTGTGTTTAAAGAGTCTGAGCTATCCATTGCCGTTAATTTATC
>DHVH01000133.1 GCA_002412555.1 Marinilabiliaceae bacterium UBA5213
GTTTACTGAAAAGGTGGCTGCTGAATACGAACAGCTGCGTCAGGCCAACAGCAATAAAAAGCAAAGACAATACCTTTCAATTCGTGAGGCGCGAAACAATAAATATGCGATTGACTGGAACAATACCACGCTGGTAACACCGCCAAAACCCGGGGTTCATGTTTTTGATGATTATCCCATTGCTGAGATTATTCCCTTTATTGACTGGACTTTCTTTTTTCATGCCTGGCGCTTGACGGGCAGTTATGACGGCATGGATGAGGTGGTGGATGAAAAATCCAAGAATGTATGGCTAAAACGGTTTAGTACTGAGGAATCAAAGGCCAAGGCGGTTGAGGCTTTGAAGTTATATGCTGACGCGAAGGAGATGCTGCAACGCATGGTAAAAGATAAGATGGTCACACCACGGGCTGTATTTGGCCTTTTCCCGGCCAATGCCGTAGGCGACGACATTGAGGTATATAATCCAGATAATTTGGATGAGGTATTGGCTACTTTTCATCACGTTCGAGAGCAGCAGTCCAAACCCGGAAAGGAAAATTATTATTGCCTGTCCGATTTTGTGGCGCCAAAGTCTAGCGGCAAAATCGATTATATAGGTGGCTTTGCGGTAAGTGCCGGCCATGGCATTGAGCCATGGGTGGAGCAGTACGAAGCGGATGACGATGATTACAATGCCATCCTGCTGAAGGCCTTGGCCGATCGTCTGGCAGAAGCGCTGGCAGAACTGATTCACTTCAGAGTGCGGAAGGAGTTTTGGGCCTATGCACCGGATGAGGTGTTTAACCATGCAGATTTTATTCGGGAGCGCTACCGTGGGATTCGCCCTGCACTAGGCTATCCGGCTTGTCCCGATCACAGTGAGAAACGCACGCTTTTCAATTTGTTGAAGGCAGAAGAGCAGGTCGGTATTACCCTTACCGAGCATTTCAGTATGTTTCCCAATGCCTCGGTGAGTGGTATCTATCTGGCACATCCCGAAGCCATTTATTTTGGAGTGGGTAATATCCAGAAAGACCAGGTGGAAGATTTGGCGCAACGCAAGGGCGTTTCGGTAGAGGAAGTCGAACAATGGTTGCCCACTAACCTGGCTTATTTGTAAAACATTAATAACCTTAATATGTCAACTGCAGCCCAGCTTATTCGTGATTTGGACCGACCTGGTTTTTCATTTGAACTCTTGCCTCCGCTAAAAGGGAACAGCATTAAACGGGTGTACCGCACCATTGATGCATTGCGCGAGTTTAACCCGCTTTTTATCAATATTACCTCCCACCGTGATGAGGTCATTTTCAGGGATGTGGAAAAAGGTCTCTTTGAGCGCAAAGTAACCCGAAAGCGACCCGGAACTGTGCGGTAGCAGCATCTATCCAGCATTTATATGGCATTAAGGTGGTGCCGCATATTATTTGCAGTGGCTTTACCCGCAGCGAGACCGAGTATGCGCTTATAGATCTCAATTTTTTGGGCATTCACGACCTGTTGTTGTTGCGGGGCGATAAGCAGCAACGCGACCGTTTTTATCAACCTTCTGAGGAGGGCAACGCCCATGCCATTGACCTGCAGTACCAGGTCAATAATTTGAATAAAGGCGTTTTTTTGGATAACACACAGTCCGAAGCCTTCGATACACCCTTTAGCTATGGGGTGGCGGGCTATCCCGAAAAGCACGAAGAAGCCCCTAATATTGAGTCGGACATTTACTGGCTGAAGAAGAAGGTGGCAGCCGGCGCGGAGTATGTGGTGACCCAAATGTTTTTCGATAACGATAAATATTTTGATTTTGTTGGTAGGTGCAGGGATGCCGGCATTACCGTGCCAATTGTGCCTGGTCTAAAGCCGGTCACATTCTTGAATCAGTTGACTGTCCTGCCCAAGATTTTCCATGTGGATATGCCAGAGGCTTTTGCTGCTGAGCTTAGGAAATGCAGGACGGATGAAGCGGCTGCTCAGGTAGGTGTGGAGTGGACCACCATGCAGGCCAATGAGCTTTTGGCTAAAGACGTCCACCTTATTCATTTCTATACGATGATGGCTACCCAAAGTGTTAGGCAAGTGGCGATGAGCATCTACTGATTTCTACATAAAATTCACCAGTTTTGCTAAGTGAAGCTCCACGAAGTCAATCGAAGATCAATGGAGTTATTGGTATGACAAGCTCATACCCATTACTAGCAACCATTTTGATTTCAAACTATCGCAATCTTTGCGCTTACAGCTACAAAGCCGAATGAGTTTAATCAATGGATTCCTGTTATTTTATCTTTCCCTTGTAAATTTGAGGTAGCGGTTGTTTTAGCCATCTCTTTTTAGTAATTTACCTTTAAATTTTCCTGCATTTCATGCATAAGATGAATGGCTTGATGTGAATAGGGTATTAACTTATTAAGGATATTATGCTTTTAAAATCGATTAATCCGGCAACAGGTGAATTAGTCCGGGAGTACGACGAGCTTCAGTGGGATGATGTGGACAGTGCCTTGGATCATTCATTGGTGGCCTTTCATCAGTGGAAGCGAAGTGCACTGTCTATAAGGGCAGGACTCTTAAAGTCGGCGTCTGATAAACTCTTGGAAAAGCTGGAAGGATTGGCTTTTAATATTTCATTGGAGATGGGCAAGCCCATTCGCGAATCCCGGTCTGAAATCGAAAAATGTGCCTGGGTTTGCCGCTACTATGCCGAGCATGCAGAAGCGTTCCTGGCACCTCAGGATATACCCACAGAAGCCACCCAATCGTATGTTGCGTTTAATCCTTTGGGACCGGTTTTGGCCATTATGCCATGGAATTTTCCGTTCTGGCAGGTGTTTCGTTTTGCAGCTCCTGCGCTTTTGGCCGGCAATACTGTGTTGCTGAAGCATGCTTCCAATGTGCCTGCCTGTGCCCTGGCTATAGAGCAAGTTTTTGTCGAAGCGGGGTTTCCTTCTAAAGTTTTCCAGACTTTGCTGATTAGTAGTCGTAAGATTGACAATGTCATTGCGGACCGGCGCATTCAGGCAGTCACTTTTACGGGAAGTACACCTGCCGGTCGTTCAGTCGGCGAAATTGCCGGGAGGCATTTGAAGAAATCGGTACTGGAGCTGGGTGGCAGCGATCCTTATCTCATATTGGCAGATGCCAACCTAGAGGAAGCTGCTGAAATTTGCGTCAAGGCACGTCTGATGAATGCCGGTCAAAGTTGTATTTCAGCCAAGCGCTTTATTGTTGAAGCGCCTGTTTATGAGGCCTTTTCACATTTAGTGGTCAAAAAGATGAGTGCCGCAGTGATGGGGGATCCCATGGACGAGAAAACGGATTTGGGGCCTTTAGCCCGCAATAATCTGCGACTGGATATTGAGGCTCAGGTGAATAATAGTGTTTCAAAAGGTGCGGAGTTGCTATTGGGGGGTATTGACCCTCAAATCCCTGGTGCTTTTTATCCTGCCACTGTTTTAGGAAATGTGACCGCCGGCATGCCTGCCTACCATGAGGAGCTGTTTGGTCCGGTTGCAGCCTTGATAAAAGCAGCCAATATGGAGGAAGCCATTAGCATAGCCAATGATACTACTTTTGGTTTGGGGGCTGCCGTTTTTACTACAGATATTGAAAAGGGACGCTACATCGCCGAGCATGAGCTGGAGGCAGGATCCTGCTTTGTGAATGATTTTGTAAAATCGGATCCGCGGCTGCCTTTTGGGGGAGTTAAAGAGAGTGGTTATGGAAGAGAACTTTCTGTATTTGGTTTAAGAGAGTTCATGAATATTAAAACGGTAGTTGTGCGCTAATGGAATTTCAAAAGGCTTATGACAAAGCAGCCGCTATCTGTGCTCGCCAGGAGCAGTGTGTTTCGATGGTGCGCGACAAACTGGTAAAGTGGGAGGTAGAGGAAGCTGACCTGGCAAAAATATTAAAACGCCTGGTGGAAGAGCAATTCATTGACGAGCAGCGTTATACCGGTTTCTATGTACGGGATAAGGCTCGGTTTAACAGGTGGGGCAAGACAAAAATCACCTGGCAATTACGTCGAAAAGGCATAGCACCCGAAATGATCCAAGAGGCTCTGGCCTCTATACCCATGGAAGAATATGATAACAATTTATTGGATTTGCTGCGGCAAAAGAAGCGGCAGTTAAAACTAGATGATCCCTATAAGCGCAAAGCCTCTTTGATGCGGTTTGCTGCCTCACGAGGATTTGGTTTAGATGAAATAATACGTGCTTTGGATGTGGTGGGGCTAGACTAGTCGGGTGTAATTGCTTGATTGTTTTTGGCCAAAATATGGGAGGGTTGGATGGTGAAAAATAAACCGGGAAGAGCGGTTACTGCAGAGGCTGCGTAAAAGAGGAGACTGAGTGCGATGGCCGAACTTTCATTCACACCCAGGTATTGTGCTCCCCACATAAAAACCACTTCTCTGGCGCCAATCCCACCAAGTGTTATGGGTAATGATCCGGCTATGGCGGACAAAAAGAACAAAAACAGGTAGGCGTCATACATGGCGCTGGCATCTGTGTCTAAGGACTTTAGTATGAGAATAGCCGATAGCATTTGTAGTAATTGTGCCCATGCAGCCCAACCCATGGTGGGCCAATAGGCAGGCGTAAGTTTGCTGTTAAACAGGTAAAGAAAGAGGAAAAAACCAGCCGCCACAAAAGGAATACCTGCCCAGGCATAGGCTTTGAGTGGTATATTGTAATCGATAAACGGTAAGAATATCAGCAGCAAAATAACAATTATGGATAGTCCGCTTACCCGGTCGGACAGGATAGCTCCAATTGTTTTTTTTAGTTCTGTCTTCAGATGTTTGTCTAAGAGATACACCTTAAAGCCATCCCCTCCAACACCTCCCGGCAAAAACAGATTGTAGAAAAGTCCCAGCCAATAGAGCTTAATGTTCTCAAGGTGTGAAATGCGTATGGGGACATATTTAAACAGAACTTTTAGCCTGAATGCAGAAACCAGCTGCGAAAGGGCGTAAACAAAGAGAGCCGCTAATAAATAATAAGGATTGGAGCTGCTAACTTTTGCCGCAATATCCTGGAGGTTGATGTGCGTGAAAACATAGTAAAGGGCAAAGCCGCTAATAACTATTTTTATCAAGAGATTTATGAGGGTCTTTTTGCTCATCCAATAGGTTTAAGGCTCCAAAAATAGCATTTTTAATTGATAATGTTTACAGTTACACAGAGAACACGGAGGACACACAGAGAACTACAGAGAATTTCTCCGTGTAATAAACTCCGTGTAACAAACTCCGTTTCGCTCCTTGTAACAAATATTACACAGAACCATAGAGTGATTTTTTTAGACAAGTCCCTTTTGTGAATTTGGCCTCTGGAATTAGTCCAGCATCATTTCGGCCAGTTCTTCTTCGTAAAAGAATTCCCTTTTTCCAAAGGCTGGCTCCAGGTCAGTCATCCACAGGGCTTCTGTATCGTATTTTGAAAAGAAGGGGCGCGCCACCCATTCGCTGTTGCGACCCTGTATAAATTCAAGGACAAAGACTTTTTCGCCATGAATCTCGGCCACGCCAATCACGCGCACTTTTCCTGGCGTGCACGACATGCTGGGGCCTCTTACCGTCCGTGCGATGCCACTCACTTTGGTGTAAGCTCTTCTGAATATATCCCATGAGCGGCTCAGCGATACGCCAAAATACGCTTGTGCGCCGGTATCTCTGGCTATAAACATGTAGTAGGGAATGAGGCCCAGATTGACCTGTTTTTTCCACATATCAGCCCAGATATTGGCACTGGCGTTGATGTGGTTGAGCAGGGGTGATTGGGTGCGAATCTGGGCGCCTGTCTGGCGAATTTTTTGAATGGCTGCTTTTACGGCAACCGTATCTAATTCCCTGGGATGGTTAAAGTGCGCCATAAATGCCAGTGCTTTTCCGGCATCGGTAATTTTTTTAAAGGTCTTCAGGATGTCATCTGCATCCAAGTCTGTTAAGTATCTATAAGGCCAGAAAGCCAGTGATTTAGAGCCTATCCGAATGGTTTGAAGATGGGGCAGATCCGCTTCCAGAATCTTTGTGATGTAGGCATCCAGTACTGAAGCATTCATGACCATGGGATCTCCCCCGGTAATTAAGAGATCGGTTATTTCTGTATGCTGGCCTATGTATTCAATGATGTTCTCAACCTCCTTCATGGCAAATTTCATGTTGTCCATGCCGGTAAATTGGGGCCAACGAAAGCAAAAAGTGCAATAGGCGTGACAGGTTTGTCCCTGAGTAGGGAAAAACAGCATTGTTTCGTTGTACTTGTGCTGGGCACCGGTAAGTTTTTCGCCTTCGAGTACAGGTAAATTGTGCGTTTGACCTGCAGGATGGGGATTCAATTGGCGACGAATATTATTGGCAGCTTCTTTTATTACAGCCTCATCTGCATTCTGGTCTATTAAATGGGCAATGCGCTGGTAGTGTTCAGGTTTCAGCATCCCTTTTTGGGGGAAGTTGAGAATAAACAGGGGATCATTTTTATAATTCTCCCAGTCAATCAGTTCATCAACTACGTAGTTATTGGTTTTGAAAGGCAGCACGTGTGCCACAATATCAATACTTCGCAAATCTGCTTCTGAGACTTTTTGTATTTGGGCAATTTGCTTGTAATTCCGTGCAGTATATATTTGATATTTCATAGGCATAATAAGATTATTATCTCAAATATACCATAAAATGGGCAGGTGGGCAAGGTCATTTGTCCTTGCTCAATGGCATATGACTAATAGCAGGTTGCGGCGTTTGGTATAATGGTTAACATTATAGGAACTTAGAGCGAAGTGTGAAAGAATGTGAAAAAAACTCAATCAATGCTTATCTAATAAGCTCCTCACGATTGGTGTCCAATTTAAGAAAGATAAATAATAAAATGGAAAAGCCCCACAGTGAGGATCCTCCATAACTGAAGAAGGGTAGAGGAATGCCGATGACTGGCGCTAGTCCAATGGTCATACCAATATTTATGGCGACATGAAAAAAGAAAATAGCGGCTACGCCGTAGCCGTATATTCGGCTGAAGGATGAATGCTGCCGCTCAGCCAGGAATACCAGACGCATGAGCAGAAATACAAACAGAATGACAACAGCAGAGGTGCCCAGAAAACCCCATTCTTCTCCCACCGTGCAAAAAATGAAGTCGGTGCTTTGTTCCGGAACAAAGTTGAATTTAGTCTGGGTGCCTTGCAGAAATCCTTTGCCTGAAAGACCGCCGGAGCCAATGGCGATTTTGGATTGGTTAACGTTATAGCCTGCGCCCAGTGGGTCCTCTTTGAGGTTAAGTAAGACAAGGATGCGCGATTGCTGATAATCACCCAGCATTTCTTCATAGAAATAGTCGGATGAATAGGCAAAAATGATGGATCCCCAAAAAAGAAGCAGATAAGTACCAATGATAGAAATCCTTCTTAAAAGAGCCTTTAGGCCCAGCATGACGCTGGCCAGCAGCATGCCCGTAAGTAGTGCCCAGTCATGGTTGGGTTCTCCAGTCTCGGTCTTAAAGACCAAGGCACCCAAGCCATACCCGACTGCAGCAATTAGGAACGCGATGAGCAAATCTTTTTTTACCTTCTTAAAAAAGAGAAAGGTAAAAAAGGCAACCGCCAGAAGAATTAAGATGGTATAGTTGGGAATGAGCAGGGTAAGTATGAAGATGATGATTGCCAATACGCCAAAAACCAGAACGTAGGGCGTCATGCCTTCTCTAAAAAAGACCAGCAGAAAGGCAAAAAAGACAAGGCCCGACCCCGTATCATTTTGAAGGATAATAATGATAATGGGCGTAAACCAGACAGCACCTAGCAGAAGGAGGTCGGAGGGTTTTGTGAATGAAAATTGAAACTTACTCAAAATTCTGGCAATGGCGAGGGCCGTAGTCACCTTCGCCAACTCTACCGGCTGAAAACTGAAAGAACCGAACTGGAACCAGGATTTGGCAGAGTTGATTTCAACGCCGACAAAAATAACCAGCAGTAGCATAAAGGTGGTGATGATATAAAAAACATAGGCAAACTCGACAAGAAACTTGCTGTCGATGAGCATTAACACACCAATGGTAACCAGAGAAATGCCAATCCAAAGCAACTGTTTAATATATTCTTTTCCCGGTGCAAAAAAGAACGTACTATCAGGGTCCGTATTGGCTGCATAGATGTTTAGCCAGCCAAAGCCTACCAGAATAAGATACAGTACAACTGTTATCCAATCCATTGATTTGAATGAACTACTGCTTGCTCTCATGGATTAAATCTGCGTTCAACATTCGTTGTTCAAGCCAGTTGCGTGAAGGGTGAATGCTTTGGTTTAAATATTTCTCTATCATCAAACTGGCAATCGGTGCTGCCCATGTGGAACCATAGCCCGCATTCTCCACGTAGACAGCAATGGCTATTTTGGGATCATGTTTTGGGGCAAAGGCTACAAAAATACTGTGGTTCTCGCCATGTGGGTTTTGCGCTGTGCCTGTTTTGCCACAGACTTCAATGCCTGGAATTCGTGCAATTCGGGCGGTGGAACCATAATCGCCCAAAATGGCCTGCTCCATGCCTTCAATGACGGGTTCAAAATGAATGGAGTCAATACCCGTTTCCCTCCTT
>DHVH01000347.1 GCA_002412555.1 Marinilabiliaceae bacterium UBA5213
AAATGTGGCGATGGCTTCTTCGCCGAGCAGGGGCTGCATCAGTATGCTGCGTTGCTCAATGGGCGTGTGAATTTCCTTATAAATAAAGTCGTCATCAAAGCCAATCTCAGCCGCATCCTGGCGGTTGTTGCCATAAAAAACATGGGGAATGCGCGCCCAGTAAATAGCTCCCAGACACATGGGGCAGGGCTCGCAAGTGGTGTAAAGGGTACAATCACTTAGATTGTAATTAGTCAAATTTTGCGACGCCTCTCTGATGGCTATAACTTCGGCATGGGCGGTGGGATCGTTGCGGTTGGTCACTTGATTGGCGCCGGTGCCAACTATTTCGTTGTTGCGTACAACGACTGCCCCAAATGGGCCCCCTCCGTTTAGTATGTTTTTGTTGGCCAAATCAATGGCCATGCGCATGTATTTCGTGTGATCGTGCATGAGACTCCTTCTATTGTAACCATCAAAGGTATAAAAATTTGGCTTTTGAAGCAGTTTTTTCTTTTTTGCTAACCTTCTCGATTTTTTGCGTATAACTATTTTTGGATGTTAAAGATAATTTTAGGGCGTTTTGCACGTTTTATAAAAAATTATTTGATATGAAGAAAGTTGTTTATGGAATTGTGTTGTTGGTGTCTTCATTGTTTCTTTCCTGTTCAAAAGAGGAGGGTCAACCTACCGGAGGTTTGGGGTTTAACGATGGATTAGCCCTTGGCGTCAACTATGGTATTGCTGCTGCTTACCCGTCGGATGTTGGTTTAGAAAATCACCCTGAAGTTTTGGCCTTCGAAGATTTTGAGGCAGGAGAGGTGACCATCCCTACAGAAGATGACAGGTATAAAAAATTCGTGAAGGTGGTCGGCACTGCCCCCCGCCATGGCAAATATTGCGGAGAACATAGCTGGTCGGATGGTTACGAAGGCCCTACCTGTCGTTACCCCATTCCCGAGCGGGCGCATGAAGGGGAGCGTCCGGCTTACTTTGTGCGCATGTACATTAAGCATACTGAAAGTTTCCACCCTTACTACAAGGCATCAGCCCCTGCGAGTGGAGATTACCGGAGTGTTGGCGTGAAGGGCTTTGGTATTGCCAATGAAAGCGTAGCACCAGCTTCTGAAATTCCCGACGGTACCAATTGGTACAATGCCCAGGTGCAGTTTGTGGGCTGGGGTCCTTCGGTTAAGCCTCAGTCCAATAATAAATTCTTATGGGTGGGACATTTGTACAGTTACAATGCTTATGCCAATGAGGCCAGAGCCATGGTGGGTGAAAAGTTGAAGGTGAGTGAGTCCTCCAATGGAGAACCTGCTTATCGCTTTTCAGCCTATGCCGAACCTTTTACTTATCTGAGTTTTGACCGCTGGTATTGTTTTGAAATCGGCTTGTATCTGAATACCCCGGGTCAGCACGATGGAGAAGCCCGGTTTTGGATTGACGGCGTACTACAATCACGTACCGTAAACATGCGCTTCCGTGATGTAGAGGAGCTGTTACCCATGTACGTGCATCTGAATATGCACCGTACTACCCCCTACTTTGCCCATACCATGAAACGCTATGTGGATAATATTGTCATTGCCCGAGAATATATCGGTCCCATGAAATAGTTGACAGAAAAACTTTGCTAATGCATTGGTAGTTACAAAAAAATCGCGTACTTTTGCGGCCGATTATTATCCGAAAAATAGGTGTATTTTATTGGGATCAGGTCATTGTTCACCGCCTTAGTAGTCACGCCCGTCTGCTGAGGTGCCCGCCTGGCGCCGATTGTACACCGGCAAATTGTTTTAATTAATGTAGGTCTCATTTAAATTGAAGAAAGACTGTGGATACTTTAAGTTACAAGACCAATTCAGCTACGCCTGCAACTATTCAAAAAGAATGGTTGGTAGTAGATGCTACTGACAAAGTGTTGGGTAGGCTGGGTTCGGAAGTGGCGAAGCTCCTAAGAGGGAAGCACAAGCCCAATTACACACCCAACTTGGATTGTGGTGATAATGTAATTATTATCAATGCCGATAAAGTAAGATTGACCGGCAAGAAGTGGGATGACAGGGTATTCTTTTACCATAGCGGTTACCCCGGCGGACAAAGAGAAGTAACACCAGCCATGCTTTTTGCAAAAAGCCCTGAGCGTCTGGTAGAACGTACTGTAAAAGGTATGTTGCCCAAAACTAAATTGGGTAGCGAACTCTTTAGAAACCTATTTGTGTATGCAGGCCCTGAGCACAAGCAGGAAGCTCAAAAGCCCAGGGTTATTGATTTAAACACCATTAAATAATCGTTATGGAAGTAATTAATGCCATTGGAAGAAGAAAGGCTGCCGTTGCCCGTATTTATCTAAGCGAAGGAAAAGGGCAAATCACTATTAATAAAAGAGCGTTGGAAGTTTATTTCCCTGCTGCTACTTTGCAGTATGTGGTTAAACAACCGCTTGAATTGTTAAAAGTGGCCGGCAACTACGACATTAAAGCAAATCTTGACGGAGGTGGTATCAAAGGACAAGCCGAGGCTTTGCGTCTGGCCATTTCCCGTGCACTGGTAAAAATTAATGCGGACGATAAATCAGCTTTGCGTCAAAGCGGTTTCATGACTCGTGATTCACGGGTGGTTGAAAGGAAGAAGCCGGGTCGTCCAAAAGCTCGGAAGAGATTCCAGTTCAGCAAGCGTTAATAATACAGCTCAGGTGCGTTTAGTATCTAAACCGATAAGATTTCTGCAGAGGAACTACTTATGGGTTGCCTGAAAAAAAGAATGTAAACGACTTTAAAAAACAAACAATGCCAAAATTAGAATTTCAACAGTTGCTTGATGCCGGAGTACACTTCGGTCACCTCAGAAGAAAGTGGAACCCGGCGATGGCTCCCTATATTTTTATGGAGCGTAACGGCATCCATATTATAGACCTGCATAAGACTGCTGTAAAAGCCGACGAGGCTGCCGCAGCGTTAAAACAAATTGCCAAATCAGGACGGAAAATATTATTTGTAGCTACTAAAAAGCAGGCCAAAGACATTATTGCCGACAAAGTAGGGTCAGTGAACATGCCTTATGTTGTTGAGCGTTGGCCTGGTGGTATGCTTACCAACTTCCCAACCATTCGTAAAGCGGTAAAAAAGATGGGCTCTATCGACCGTATGATGGGTGAGCAAAGTTGGATCAGTCTTTCAAAAAGAGAAAAATTACAGATTGCACGTCAGCGTGCTAAAATGGAAAAGACCCTTGGTAGTATTGCCGATCTTAACAGATTGCCAGCAGCGATGTTTGTAATTGATGTTATGAAAGAGCACATTGCTGTTAAAGAGGCCATCCGTTTGAACATTCCGGTATTTGCCATGGTGGATACCAATTCAGATCCTCGCAATATTGACTTTGTGATCCCAGCTAACGACGATGCTTCTAAATCAATTGAAGTGATTGTTGGTGCAATGACTGATGCTATTAAAGAAGGATTGTCTGAGCGTAAAGCCGACAAGGACACGGATGCTTCAGCCAAAGACAAAAATGGTCCAGCCAAAGCCAAAAAAGGTGAAGGACGTGCCCGCGTTAAAGCCCGCAAAGAAGAGGATGATGTTGAGGAAGAAGAAGTAGAAGGAGCGATTAACGAAGTGGAAGACTCTGCCTCAGACGAGTAGGGAGTAGTTGTTTGATAATACTTTGTTTATTAACCTTATTTAAAACAACAATTTGGGGAATATGATTCATCATTTCCCCAAATGTTTTATATCTAAAAAGAAAAAATTATGGCTATATCTGCTGCTGACGTAAGTAAACTAAGAAAAACAACCGGTGCCGGGATGATGGACTGTAAAAACGCCCTTAACGAAGCCGATGGTGATTTTGATAAAGCAATTGATATCATTCGCAAGAAAGGTCAGGCCATTGCTAATAAGCGTGCCGATCGTGATGCTACTGAAGGTGTAGTGCTTTCAAATGTATCTGCCGATGGAAAAAAAGGTGCACTTATGGTTTTGAATTGCGAGACCGACTTTGTGGCAAAAAACGAAAGTTTTATTGCTTTGGCCGAGTCGATCTTAAATTTAGCACTAAAAAGCGATGCCAAATCTGCTGACGATCTGAAGGAGCTTCAATTGAATGGTGTGGCTGTTAAGGATGTGATCATCGAGCAAATTGGTGTTATCGGCGAGAAGCTGGATATACCTTATTTTGATGTGGTAAACGCTGAAACTGTTGTGGCATATATTCATCCGGGTAACAAACTGGCCACTTTGGTTGGTTTAAATCAGCCTGGTGTGGACGTTCAAATTGGTCGCGATGTGGCCATGCAGGTAGCTGCTATGAACCCTGTTTCTGTTGACCGTGATTCTGTTCCACAGGAGGTGATTGACAAAGAGTTGGAAATCGCCAAAGAAGTGACCCGTCAGGAAGGTAAACCTGAAGACATGGTAGAGAAAATCGCCATGGGTCGTTTGACCAAATTCTTCAAGGAAAGCACCCTCTTGGACCAGGTTTTCGTTAAAGACGGAAAAATCAGCATTCGTGAACACTTGCAAAACACCAACAAAGCGCTTACCGTTACTGAATTCAAGCGTTACTCACTGAACAACTAATAGTATAATACCTTCGGGTGTTAAAATATCAAAGAGGCTGCCTTTACGGGTGGCCTCTTTTTGGCTGAATCCGAACCAAATCATGCATTCCAACCGGCTTTAAAACCTTCAATGATATCAGGCAGATTATTATACAAATAAATGATGGCAGCAATGACTAAAAATGCAGTTAAATACCCAACCGTTCGTTTTAATTTTTTATTCTCCTTCAAAAGAGATTCCCAATTCTCATTATTTTCCTTCATAGATGCAGTGACATAGTTAGTAAAACTAATTTACCCCTTACAATATGCGAAAATAGCAATTTATATTCTACACCAAGATGGTCATCATTTTAAATTTTCAACATGGATTTTGCACCGATTACATATCGGCACATGCGGTGAAAGTTAAGTTCTGATTATTTTTGGAAAAAATGCCTTATTTTTGAAGCTCAATAATGAAATCAAAAAAAACCAATCATGCAATACAAAAGGATACTCTTAAAGTTGAGCGGGGAGTCGCTCATGGGCGAACAAGGCTATGGCATTGATGCCAATCGTTTGAATGATTATGCTGAGCAGATCTGTGAAATAGCTGCGCTGGGTGTCCAGATAGGGATAGTAATAGGTGGAGGAAATATTTTTAGAGGATTGAGTGGTGCCTCCAAAGGATTTGATCGTTATAAAGGCGACCAAATGGGCATGCTGGCTACGGTGATTAACGGACTGGCACTGGCATCGGCGCTTAATGCCATGGGCACAAAATCGAGGGTGTTGACGGCCATTCGGATGGAGCCGGTGGGTGAGTACTACTCCAAGCCTATAGCCATTGAGGCGCTGAACAATGGGGAGGTGGTTATTTTGGCTGCGGGCACCGGCAATCCTTATTTTACAACTGATACAGGTTCATCCTTGCGAGGTATTGAAATTGAGGCCGAAGTGATGCTGAAAGGTACCCGTGTGGATGGGGTTTATACCGCCGATCCCGAAAAGGATCCCAATGCTGTGAAGTATGACAGCATATCGTTCGATGAAATTTACGACAAAGGGCTCAAGGTAATGGATTTGACGGCTACTACCATGTGTAAAGAAAATAACTTGCCCGTATTGGTGTTTAATATGGATGTGAAGGGCAATCTTAAGAAGGTGCTATCCGGTGAGAAGATCGGGACACTGGTGCATCCCTGATTGCCTAATTTAACAGCAGGTGTTTTAGGCTAACTGCTTACTTCCCCTGATGATGTCCCGCACATCAGAGACGATCATCAACGCCTCTTCGCGAATAGCGTTAGGTGGGTTGATGTTGCGCAGCTGAAGGCTGCGTAACCATCCGGCCACCTCGTCGTCGCGCATGGTGTAAAGTACCTCGCGAAAACTCTCTATCTGTTGAGGGGTGTATTCATTGGAGGATATGGCGCGGTACTGATCCAGTTCTTCATCCTGATAATAGATGATCTCATCGCTGGACGAGAGTAGCGTCTCTTTATCACACACTTCATGGGCGCCACAGCAGTCCGCGTCTGCAACAGTTTCAGCTGCGGCAACGGCTTCGCCCTGGACGGCTTTTTTGCTGCCAAAAAATTGGCTGCCCAAATAAGTCAGAACCAATGCCGCAACGATGCTTATAAGAATTATCCACATGCCACAAAGGTATAACAGATTCTTGACTTGCAGGGATTTATCACGTTAAAAATCCCAAATTCAAAGAGGTGGGAAAGTAATTAGGTCATTAGGTTGGGAGGCGAAGCGTAGCGTTTCCGATAAATCGGAACTGCGCCTGCGGCTTGAGGTCCCGCGAAGCGGGATCAATAGGTTGTTAAGTGAAAATAATTTGGTAATTGGAAAGTTAATGAAATGAACTCCATTGATCTTTGATTGGCGGATAAAACATTTGTTTGCTTACTACTAAAAACACACTATTTTTGAACTTTGTTGTGGAAGGTCTCGTTTAAGGAGGTAGTGGCTGTTTTTAGCTGTATGCTTTGCCTTCCGTATGTAAGTTTAAAAGGTGATGGTTGTATGGGAAAAAGAATGACTCAGGAAGATCTGCATTTCTTTGGACTAAAAGTGGTCTATAAAGATTTGGTGGACAATGGATTTGAAGTGTTGAATGTCCGCAGGGAAATGGATGTTAATCCCCAGATTTTGGCACGGAAAGAGGAGATGCTTTATTTTATAGTTGTGAGGACTGCCACCTTTCCTGAAATGGGTATATTGCTGCCAGACATAGCCGCGAAGGTGTCTCACCACGCCATGAAGCACAAGGCTGTATGCCGTTTTGGCAGCGTGGGAGTGGCCAATGCTAAGGGAAATACCGATGAAGAAATGGGACATCCAGAGATCGATGGCGAATATTATATCAATTACAAAGGGCTTATGCCGTTTCCTCAATAAATAATTAGTCTTTATAAGAAAACGTCAAATTACTCATAAAGTGTTTATTTTAGGCATTCATGAATCGCGTCGCTTTTTTCTGCGTTATTCTCGTTTTTGAAACAGTCATTTACGAAAAGTTGTATTCCGAAAAATCGGAACTCCGCTTCGCTTTGACTCCTTGGTTTCAAAAACTTCGAAAGCCTTGTCTTGGACGCTTTCTTACAAAAGACTGAAAAATCAGTGGTTTTATTATTGACACTAAATTATGGAGAAGTTGGTTGCATTTTGGCGTAGAAACAGGCTGTTTATCATATCTATTTTCGGATTTTTCTTTGTGATGAACTGGTGTGGACGAATGATCATGCCACCGCCTTCACAGAAGCCGGTGGAGGCGGTCGCGCCCCTGGTGGAAGCCAATGCCTACGAGGATGGTGTTCCACGGCTGAAATCCTATGAGGAGTTGATGACCGAGAAAGCTGCTCGCACTGAGCGCAACAGCGGTTCATTCTTTCTTTTTGTGATGTTGTTGACAGCCCTGTTGCTTATTGGGTATTATGCCTACAAAAAGGGGTGGATATCCTCAATTTTGCCCCAGTGGGTCAGGTTTAGCAGCGGGTTGTATTTCGACAGGAAAACAGGACGATTGCTTATGAAGTTGTTCGTATACAACAATACTGCAGAAAGTAAAACCTTTATGCAACCTCAATTGTTTTTTAGAAAGGGGGGTGCTAAGCGATCGTTTGTGATAAAAAACGGGGCCTTCCCTTTAACCTTGACTCCCGGAACGGGGCATTCCATTGTTATTGATGTGGAGCAGTTTTGGGAAAAGGTCCTTGATTTAAAAGGATTCAACAGAATAGGCGCTTCCATTGATACAACCTTCGGTAAGAATTACCGGACCATGGCTTATCCACGTTGGTTTGTAGTGGGAAAAATATAACGATATGATAAAAGTTAGAGTGAAGGAGCGTTGGGAGAAGTACAAGAATAATAAACGTTGGTGGAGTATCCTTTTGGATTTCCTATTTCTCGTTTTAATTCTGGCCATGTTGATTCCGGATGCCAGAAAATCGATGTCTGCCTTCTTAGTCCGACAAACCATGTTATCTCCCAGAGAGTCGTCCAAAGCCATTTTTCTGGATGAAGATGATTGGCGTTTGTCGCTCGTGAGCTATAGTGGCGAGCAGGTGGAGCTTTCAGAAATGAAAGGGAAACCAGTTTTTGTCAATTTTTGGGCCACCTGGTGCCCGCCGTGTATTGCTGAAATGCCTTCCTTGCAGAACTTGTACAACCATTATAAAGACGATGTGCATTTTGTTTTCATCTCCAATGAAGATCCGGAGGTGGTGATGAAGTTCATGGAAGCAAGAGATTATGATTTACCTCTATATAGGGTGGCAGGGCGCGTGCCTGAGGCTTTTGAAGCTTCTACTCTTCCTACTACCATATTGATAGGGGTGGGTGGGCGAATGGTGCTCTATAAAACAGGGGCTGCCCGCTGGGATTCCAAAAAAGTATTTAGAATGATGGATGATTTAATTGAGCCATAGGGGCATAAAAAAACGACCGTTCTTTTTCGAACGGTCGCTTTTTTTATGTTTAGAACTTGTATCTGATTCCCAAAGCCAGACCAAACCAACGGTCGTCCCCATGGTTAATCAATCCGAGTTCCGGTCTGGTGTCAAGCGACAACTGCAGAGGAATTTCTGAAAAATTGTACTCAATACCGGCATTCAAGGCAAGAGAAAGCGATAAACCAGCGTCGTAACGGTCAGGATGGTTTCCTACATAATTCCAGCTTCCCAATGATGGACCAAGTCCTAAGTACCAATAGAACCCACTTTCAATGGGCATTACCCACTGGTAAATACCTGCTATGTTCCAATAGTTCCAGTTTGAGTTGCCTCCCCATCCAAGATCCAGCTCAAGACGCTCTCCGGCAAACGGGGTCTGATAGGATATTTCTGCTCCTACAAGACTTCCGCCTCCAAATCTAAGTCCAAGCGCCTTTCCCTGGCCAATTGAGGCCACTGAGAATAGCATAAACAAACCAATAGTTAATAAAGCAATTTTTTTCATGATCGTAAAGATTAGTAATTTAGTTGTAAACGCAATTAATGGAGTAATTACTCAAATCTCGTGCCACATGTGGTATTTGGCAGTAAGCCCCTTAATCGTATGGCAAGTAAAAGCCCGTTAAATCTTGTAGATTTAACGGGCTTTTACTTGTTGTTGTCCCGCCAGGATTCGAACCCGGACTAGATGGACCAAAACCATCTGTGCTACCATTACACAACGGGACAAACTTGATTGCTTTCTGTTTTTTAAAGCGATGCAAATATAGAATGTTTTAGTGGTTCTTTCAAAGAAATGAGGCTAAAAAGTCAAAAATATTGTTGTTCTTTCTTTATCACGCACGTTATCAGATATTAAAATGTTTCCTGTGGTCATAATTAGTATTATGGATCTTTGGAAACTCGGTTGTTTGTTTCATTTATTGGTGATATCCGCGCCGGTTATCGTTCATTTTTTAGAAGAATATTGTATTTTTGGCAATCATGCGGTTTAGGTTTGGTTAAAATGTTGAAAATTAATAGATATGCAAAATTATAGTCGTTTAAACAATGGATTTGGATGGTTGGCTTTCCTGATTTCAGCGGTAGTATATACGCTAACCATCGAACCAACTGCCAGTTTTTGGGATTGTGGTGAATTTATTTCGTCCGCCTACAAATTATTGGTCGGGCACCCCCCAGGGGCGCCCTTCTTTATGATGGTAGGACGCTTTTTCACCTTGTTTGCCACTGATACCAGTAATGTGGCAATGACCGTTAATATCATGTCTGCACTTTGCAGTGCTTTTACCATTGCATTTCTATTTTGGACGATTACTCATTTAGCAAAAAAAATATTCATTAACGGAGAAGAGAATCCAGAGCCATGGCGCGTTTATGCGGTAATGGCGGCGGGTTTTGTTGGGGCAATGGCCTTTACATTTTCTGATACCTTTTGGTTCTCTGCGGTTGAAGGAGAGGTGTATGCCATGTCATCGCTCTTTACAGCTGTCGTTTTTTGGGCCATTCTTAAATGGGAAAATGTGGCCAATGAGCCCCATTCCAACCGATGGCTCATTCTTATTGCCTATCTGATGGGCTTGTCCATTGGGGTTCACTTGTTGAACCTCCTGGCCATACCTGCTATTGTCATGGTTTATTACTTCAAAAAATACGAAGTAACCCGCAACAATACCCTTAAAGCACTGGGATTGTCGTTTTTGATTTTGGGGGCTATTCTTTATGGTATTATTCCCGGCATTATTCGTCTGGCTTCGCGCTTTGAGTTGCTGTTTGTGAATAACTGGGGACTGCCTTTTAACTCTGGAATTGCTGTTTACGCATTGCTTATAATCGGTGGTATCTGCTTTGGTATTTACTATACCTATATAAAAAACAAGCCGGTGATGAATACCATTCTTACTGGTGTGGCCGTAATTCTTTTGGGCTATTCATCTTTTGCCATGATCGTTATTCGCTCAATGGCCAATCCCACCATGGATCAGAATTCTCCGGAGGATGTTTTTTCATTAATGTCTTATCTCAACAGGGAACAGTATGGCGACCGACCTCTTTTTAGCGGTCAGTATTACAATTCGCCCTTGGATTGGGATGCCATGGAAGGTGATGAAGGTCGTCCTGTTTATATCAAAGGGGATAAAAAGTACGAGATTGTTGACCATAGGCCTAACTATAAGTTTGATGAACGAACCACTACTTTATTTCCCCGAATGCATAGTCGCGAGGCCCGACATATTGAAGAGTACAAGCGCTGGGGCAATATTAAAGGGAAAACCGTAACGGTGAGCGATGGATCGGGTCGTTCACAAAACATACAGTTGCCTACTTTTATTGAAAATGTGACATTCTTTTTTAATTATCAGATCCGTCACATGTACTTCCGCTATTTTATGTGGAATTTTGCCGGACGGCAAAATGACATGCAGGGGCACGGAGAAATTCACAAGGGGAATTGGATATCAGGTATCCCTTTCCTTGATAACATGATGTATGGCAATCAGGATCATTTACCGGATAGTTACAAGAACAACGCGGCCCGCAATAAGTATTACCTTCTGCCATTGTTGTTGGGGGTATTGGGACTGGCGTTTCAGTCGGGCTCCAATGTTAAAGGCAAACGCGATTTCTGGGTGGTGATGTTGTTGTTCTTTTTTACCGGACTGGCCATCGTTCTTTATCTGAACCAAACACCGCTACAACCACGGGAGCGAGACTATGCTTTTGCCGGCTCGTTTTATGCTTTTGCCATATGGATTGGCATAGGTGTGCTGCCTTTGATTAGCGGATTGAAAAGGTTGATGTCCGGTATGCCAGCCACCATAATTGCCTCGGGAGCAGCCCTTGTATTGGTGCCGGGCATTATGGCCATGGAGAACTGGGACGATCATGACCGGTCGCACCGGACCATTGCCAGGGATATAGCCTATAATTATCTTAATACCGTGGGTGAAAATGGCATCATTTTTACCAATGGGGACAATGATACCTTCCCTCTTTGGTATGCCCAGGAGGTGGAAGGCTTTCGCACAGATGTTCGGGTTGCTAACTTAAGTTACCTTCAAACCGACTGGTACATCGATCAAATGAAGCGGAAGGCTTACGAATCGGACCCCTTGCCAATTTCCATGGAGCATGATCAATATGTTCTGGGTAAACGGGATGTGGTTTATGTACTGGACCGTATTGAAGGTCATGTTGATTTAAAAGAAGCCATTCGCTTTTTGGCCAGTGACAATGACCGCACCAAGCGGATTCCTCAATATAGCGGACGCATTGAGCACTTACCTTCTACTTCCTTTAAAATACCGGTAGACAGTGCCAAAATTATGGAGAGGGGGATGGTAAGTGAGCGGAATGCCCATTTAATCAGTCCAGAAGTGCTGATTAATATTAATAAGGAGCGAATTTTGAAGAATGAGGTGATGGTGCTCGACATGCTGGCGCATAACAATTGGGAACGCCCCATTTATTATGCGGTGACGGTGGGTGCAGAGAATTATGTGGGTCTTCAGAATTACTTTCAGCTCGAAGGTTTTGGTTACCAGATTGTACCTGTACACTCTACCTCGGACGACGGCCAATATGGGCGTGTGGATACCGAAAAAATGTACGACAATGTGATGAACAAATTTATTTTCGACGGCTGGAACGATCCACGTGTCTATTTGGATGAAAACCATCAGCGCATGGGTATTAATATGCGAAATAACTTGTCGCGCCTGGCTACTGCTTTGGTTGAGGAGGGCGATTTTGAAAAGGCCGTGGAGGTACTTGATAAAACCATGGAGGTTTTACCCGGCGACCGCATTCCACATAATTATTTCTCAATCTTTATTGCGGAAGCTTATTACCAGGCCGGTTATGCCCAAAAGGGAGATGAGGTTGCTATGGGACTCGCAGATGAGAATTTTCAGGAATTGAATTTCTTTACTAACCTGAAGCCCACCTTGCGCAATAGTGCGATGAGCGATATCCAAAGATCAATGGCCATATATGCTGAGGTGCTGAGGGTGTTGAGAAATAATAAAAGGGACGAAGCCATTGGGCAAATTGAGGGTCGATACGAAAGCCTGTTTCAACGATTGGGTTTCTTTGATAATTAAAATGGATAAATGGAACATACAACCCCCTCTTATTATGCGGTGGTTGTTTCCGGGAACAATCTGGCGCATGGCCAGGAATGAGAATTCTGTTTATCTGACTTTTGATGACGGGCCTGTCCCTGAGGTTACACCAAAAGTGGTGGAGATCTTGAATCAATATAAAGCTAAAGCTACATTTTTTTGTGTGGGAGACAACATTCGAAAACATCCGGATGTTTATCAGACGGTTTTAGACAATGGGATGGGTGTGGGCAATCATACTTATTCGCATTTGAAAGCTTGGAGCCATCCTGCAGGTGTTTATTTTGAGGATATTGAAAAAGGTAGGACATGGAATCCAACGCTATTGTTCAGGCCTCCACACGGTCAGTTGTATCCGTGGTATGTGCCCCGTTTAAAACGGACCTTCAAAAGAATTGTCATGTGGGATGTTTTATCGCTCGATTACAGGGCCGATCTTTCAGACAGGGATGTTTATAACACGGTGGTGAATAATGTAAGACCGGGGTCTGTGATTGTTTTTCATGATTCGCTAAAGGCCTGGCCCCGACTGGAAAGGGCCTTGCCCGATATCCTTGAATATTTGAACCTTGCAGGTTACAAAATGAAGTTGATTGAGGGTGGCAAAGCAGCTATTAATAGCTAGGGCAGTTGTTAAGTTATGTGGCTTATAGAACAGCGGATGGGATCACTGAATAAGATTAATAAGAAAAAACTTAATAAATAAAGAATGAACGTATTAGTAATAGGCTCGGGGGGACGTGAACATGCTTTTGGATGGCGCATTCAGCAAAGTGCGCTAAGCGACAAGCTTTTTTTTGCGCCGGGCAATGCTGGCACCACTGCTTTAGGGACGAATCTTGCGGTAAATCCTAATGACTTCAAAGCGGTTAAAGAGGCCGTGTTGAAGAATCGAATCAAATTGGTGGTTGTGGGGCCTGAAGAACCTTTAGTCCGTGGGATTGTGGATTTTTTTGGTGAAGATGCAGAGTTAAGCGGGGTAACCATTATTGGCCCTTCCAAAATGGGTGCTGCGCTGGAAGGCAGTAAGGATTTTGCCAAGCAGTTTATGCTCAAACATCAGATACCTACTGCCCGCTATTTAACGGTAACGGCTCATACCAGTGAAGAAGGCAAGGCCTTTATGAAGGATTTAGAGGCTCCTTATGTTTTGAAGGCAGATGGGCTTGCTGCTGGAAAAGGAGTTGTGATATTGGATGATTATAAGGAGGCTTGTGCCGAACTCGACAGAATGTTGGGCGGGAAATTTGGTGCAGCCGGTAATAGTGTGGTCATTGAGGAATTTTTAAGTGGTATTGAATTATCTGTTTTTGTACTGACCGATGGCAAGGATTATTTTATATTACCGGAGGCAAAGGACTATAAAAGAATTGGAGAGGGTGATAAAGGCTTGAACACGGGTGGAATGGGAGCTGTTTCGCCGGTGCCCTTTGCCGATGAAGCTTTTATGCGCAAAGTTGAGGAAAAAATTATTATTCCTACCGTCAATGGGATTAACAAGGATCAATTAGCTTATAAAGGGTTTGTGTTTTTTGGCTTGATTAAAGTTGGTGATGAACCTTTTGTGATTGAATACAATGTCCGCATGGGAGATCCAGAAACCGAAGCGGTTATTCCCCGATTGAAAAACGATTTTGTTGAGCTTTTACTGGCTACAGCGCAAGGCAATCTGAAGGATCATAAGGCAATAATTGAGAAACGGACGGCGGTAACACTTGTTTTGGTTTCAGGGGGCTATCCTGAGCAGTACAAAAAGGGTTTACCTGTGAGGGGCGTTGATAAGGTGGATGCCAGTCTTGTTTTTCATGCCGGAACAGCTATCCAAAATAGCCAGATGGTGACCAATGGTGGCCGTGTATTTGCGTTGACTTCATTTGGAAATACCATTGAGGAGGCGAGGGCTGTTTCATTAAAGAATGCGGAGCGTATACAATTTGAAGGGCGTAATTATCGAAAAGATATTGGTTTTGACCTGATTTAATAAAATATGTTCTTTAAATCGCTACATAACAATACGATATCTGCAATTGTGTTAGGGCCTATCCTGGTTCTGGCCTTATGGGTCAGGTATTTTTTTATAGACATTACGCACATTACCAGCCTCGATAATCCATCTATGCCTGTCTGGGATATTTTAATAGATCCCTATTTGGGCTACTCGCGGTTTACAGCTGCCTTGGGTTCTTTTGTTTTGGTCCTGCTAACAGGCTTATCAATCAATCGCATGGTAGTGCGTTATGGCATGCTCCGGCAACAAAGCATGATGGTGCTTATCCTATATGGATTGCTCACTTCAGCCTTCCTGTCTGTTCAGAAATTAAGTCCGGTTTGGTTTTTTGTTTTCTTTTTCGTTATTGGTCTGGAGCGGATATTTAGCGGCGTTCAAAAACGCAATGCTACCGCGAATTGTTTTGATGCTGCCTTTCTGTTGGGAATAGGGAGCCTCTTTTATGCCAAAGGGGTTTTCTTTTTCCCCTTGTTTTTAATTGCCATGGGTGTGTTGAGGTTGGCTAATTTTAGATCTGTAGTTGCAACCGTTTTAGGACTGCTATTTCCATTTGCCTTAAGTTTTGCCTGGTATTTTTACCTGAACAAGGGATTCCTATTTTTTGAAGCCTTGAGTGAGAATTTGGTTGCCAATCCCGGGCAGTATAACCACGATGTTTTTTCGAGGATTTATATGGGGCTGATCATCTTTCTCACAGCATTATCCATTTTAGCCACTGTGCGTCAAATGGGCACCCAGAAGATAATCGTACGTCGCTACCACAGAGTGTTTATATGGTTGATATTAATTAGTACGGCCGCAGTTTTAACCCCGTTTTTTTCGATGGAAATGCTCCCTTTGGCTGCCATTGGTGCAGCTGTCACATTAACCAACTGGCTGGAATCGGTATCGCGAAAATTAGTGAAGGAGGTGGTCTTTTTGCTGCTCGTTATTATTACGCTGGCCGGGCAGTTATTATTGTTTTAGTCATTGTTGGCTGGGGAAAGCCACTTTTTGAGCATGGTCTCCAGTGTCTCCAGTCTTACAGGCTTTCCAATGTAGTCATTCATACCTGAGTCCATACAAATTTCTCTATCTCCTTTTAACACATTGGCGGTCATCGCTATTATGGGCAGGAATATGCCCTTGCTTCGGAGGGCTTTGGTGGCATCCAGTCCATTCAAGACAGGCATTTGAACATCCATTAAAATAAGATCGAAGACTTTTGATTCAGCCGTTATCATGTCAACCGCCTCTTGACCGTTTGGTGCTATAACCACATGATAATTGAGTCTCTGAAGCATTTTCTCAGCAATTTTTTGGTTGATGGGATTGTCTTCAACCAAAAGAATTTTTCTTTTGTCGCTCTTCGCAGATGATTTTACATGCTCAGACAATTTGGAGGGCTGTTCTTTAGCGGTTTCGGGTTGAAACAGATCATAAATGGTGGTGAAAAGTGAAGAATATTTGACCGGCTTGTGCAGCATGCGGTCAAAGCCTTTGTAATTATTGGTGGTTATGGTCTTAGGATCGGCCACCAGCAATAAGGCTTTAATATCCGGAACCAACTTCTTTGCGTCTTTCAAAAAAGTATTGTTGATGTCTCTCAATAAATGGTTGTCGGCAATGATAAGTCCGATGTCGGGCTGTTGGCTCAGAAGATTCAACGCCTCTTCTATGGATTTGGAAGTGCTGAGCTGAATACCCCAGTTATTCAGTGTTTTGGTCATCAGCAGGAGGTTCGTGTGATGATCGTCGAGCAATAAGGTGTTGAGGCCTTTTAGCTTGTCTCTGTATTGATCGGCATGGTTGAGCGATTGATCC
>DHVH01000275.1 GCA_002412555.1 Marinilabiliaceae bacterium UBA5213
TAATTAGCCGAAATGCCCCACTTCAGGATTATCTCGTCTTCAATAATCTCATATCGCAAACCCTGGTTAAACCGCCTGTCAAAAAACCTCCGTATTGCGCGGTCCCGGTTTTGCTTGCCCTGAAGTATGCGGTCATCTCTTATCCTCGGCATTTGATTTCCATTTAGCTACAATTGCAATGTATTTTCTCAGTTCGTCCAATGTCATATCGGCAGGTTCCTTTCCCCAGTGCTCAAGGCAGTATTGCTTAATGCGTGCAAAATCAGGCTTCCCTTTACGCCCCTTGTATCTGAAAGCAACATACTTACTTTCAGTAAAGGCAAACCACAATCGCCACCTAAGCCTGACCATCGCTTCGTATTGCAACCGGTCAGCAGTCGCAGCATCAACTTCAATCTTCATAACACTTCAAATTCTCCTGGTGTAATGCGGGACAGGTCAATGCCCATCCTGTCGGCACGCTTAATAGCCCTATCGGCCTCCTCGTAGTTCCACCAACGAGCCTGCGCCAGGGCAATGACCTGATTGTTAACAATGCCTTTGTCATTGCAGAATGCTGCAATGTCTTCGCTGCTTATATTGTCAATGCGGAATACTGAAATACGACGCGCAAAAGTGGTGTACTGGTTGCTGTTCTCCTTAACCGGATACCACCGGTACACGTAGCCGTTTGCTCCTTCGTAGGCCCTGCATTCCAGCCCGGCCATCTTACCAACACGCTCCATAACCTCAGTAATACCAACTATGGTAATACACAAGAGTCCTTCGGTAGCAGTTCGCAAATTCTTGAACTCCTTGAACAGGCTCACCCGTGCCACTTCGCTCTCATCAATAATCAGCATCGGATTGGTTTCGGCCTTTTCTTCAACCATCTGAATAATGGCATCAAGCAGCATGGAGCTGGTAAAACGCTTACGCTTACGGGGCAACCTAACACCCATCTCAGTGGCTACCTCCAAAAGAAACCTGTTCCAGGTAATCTCTTTGCGGTCAATCTTAATATACCAGCAACTCTCACTCTCCTCTGCAAACTTCTTAAACACTACGCTCTTGCCAACGCCGGTATTGCCAACCACAAGACGCATATCACTCATTTTCTTACCTGCCTGGGCAATATTCCACATCTTGTTGTATTGCCGTGTGGCAACCAGGTTCTCTTCACCCATGTAATCCTTAAGACTTTCATGAACCACCTGCAACAGCTTGTCAGAAAAGGCCTTTTTATTGCGTAGCAACTCACTCACAGTGCCCTCTGATCTGCCGGAAATGCGCGCAATTTCTGCGGGCTTCATGTTCTTTTTCTCCATCAGGAGCATTAATCGGTCTCTCAGCAGTGCCTGTTTGGCACTGATTTCAATAGTCTTTTCCATAGTTTAGTTGATTTTGACGGTTATAATCTCACCCGTATCCGGGTCTACTAGTTCTCTGTATTTTGCAGGCAAAGCCAAATCAGAGGCTTTAAACTCAACCTCTTCGGTCAGCAATTCTGACTTGTCGTAACGGCCTGTGTATTCTCTTTTGCGTCCTGTTGGAGCTTGCTCCCCAAAGTGCTTTATGTGCTCATAATCGGGATGCATTTCAATTGATTTGCGCACCTCCAGGTTAATCTCCTTAGCCTTATTCTCAACCCGCTTTTGTAAGGCCATGAAATTGTTCAGCACCTTAAGCTCTTCATCCGTCTCGGCAATATATTCCGTCCTGGGCTTTTCAGTCCACATGCCTAAAAATTTGTCATCCGGAGTAAAAACAGGCGCGGGATCCCCGCCTTTGAGTATGTAAATTTTAAGGCGATTCGCTGTCCTGGCATCCATGGGGATGCGGGTGAAAATCTCCTCAGCAGCTGCGCGCTGTTCAGGGGTTTCAATTTTTGGAAAGTAGGTGTATGATATGCGGTTATGGTCAATATCAAGACCGGCGGTTGTGAGTTTGCGTTCGTGCAAAGTGCCACACATGCGGCATAAGTCTGAATAGCTCATTTTGGGCGTGTAGCTCTCTTTTTCATCCCACAGCTCAAAAGGGGTCTTACCGCATGGCTTGCCTTCAAGCGTCTCAATTATGTGCTCATTCCACTCCTTTAGACCTTCTGATTTCACCCACTCCATAACCACTGAAGCGCTAATAGCATTTCGCTTGCCCTTCATTTCGCGCTTGTCCGATGATTTGCTTCGCTGGCTCCTGGTGGTTCTGTTCATTCCACTAAAGCTCTTCCGGAACTTGGTAAGAGCATTGTCAAACATGTTGAACATCGATTCTATAATCTTTGCTCTCGCATTACCCGCAGCAGTCAACTTTAGCTTTATTCCATTTTCTTCGCACCACAATGCTAATTCATTCGCAGCAGGGCCGCGGTCACTCTGTATGTATGCCGGACGGTAACCGGTCTCACGTATGCCCATCAAAATGGCTTCCTTTACTGCTGAGAAGGGTTCGCGCACCCCAATTAGTGCCGAGGCACCCACCAAGCGAAGCGAACCGGCATCAGCAACCTTTATGGCATAAATATGCTGCCTTACTTTGCCCTGGTATTCAACATTCTCGTTATGTGCAGTGCCATCAATAACCCATACATGGTTCTTTTTAGGCGGTAAATGCCTGCTTGCTCCCGGAATAAAATTGGCCCTATGCACAACAGCATCCGTTTTCTCAAGCGAATTGGCATTTTTCAATGGCTGTAACAGTTGATACAGACGAGCCTCACTGGGAGGAGTAAACTGTCCCTTGGTATCCATCCACCAACCGCTCTTCTTGCCATACTCAAGCCACTTCTTATGCACCTGCCTAACCGACATGTTAAGACCATTGGTATGCCAAAACACGGCAACATTCAGCTGTCCCTCGCTAATCTTTGAACCATTACTGTTGCCTATTCGCTTAGGTTGTATAATCTCCTGCGCAGGCGTTCCTTTATCCATCTCCTTCATCACCTTGTCAAACCATCCGTTAAAGCGGGTTTCTGACAAGGGCACCTTTACCTCCAGCTTCATCGACCGCAGTGCAGTGAGCACATTCATTCTGAAGCTGCGCAATAATATCTCACTGGTAATCTTATCACTCTCTCGTTCGCGAACCATCTTCGCATAATCATAAATCCATTGAATCATAGCACACTGCCGGGCATATCCTTTAACCGAGCTGGCACTGATACCCATGTCCAGGTAAGTCGATGTGTAAACCATGTAATGACTGCCCATGTAAGCCTCTAGCGACGACCTGATAAAAGGCTCGTTGATACTTAACGACTCGGCAGTAATGCCAACAGCTACCGGAACACAGTTCTCACCCGCATCGTTAACCATATTAAGCATCTCAGCATGCCTTGCCGAAATGCCTGAAAAGATACTCATCACCTTGTCTCTGGTGACAGGGGGCAAGCTGCTATACACAACCCACTTACTGCCTTCATATACCACCTCAGAGAATCGCTCCCTACTCTTAGAAGCTCTGTAAGAGACGTCAGAATAAACGCCTTTACGCATGATAGCATTCTTGTTAACAAGCAGAGCGCCTCTATTATCTATGATTAAATCTTGCATGGTCATGAACAAATTTGGTTCCCCGCCAGGAATCGAACCTGGTACAAACCTTGCTTTCGGGGATAACACCTCTTAAAGGCTTGAAATATTAAGGGGAATGGGACGAAACACATTGGTCTCCTCATCCCGCTGATAGAACTCCAGTCGCATTTTGCTGTCAACAAACCTAAAGCTCTCTTTAAATAAGCGAATAGCCTCAACCCAGCGAGGGTCAGAAAACAGATGCTCCTTGGAGTAGAGCGATTGCACGCGTGAAAGCTCCAACTTACCCTCTTTGTTTTTTTCAAGAATGCCCATAAGCAGCTCAAACAAATCCTTGTCACGCTTCTTAACCACGTCCTTTAAGAAGTCATGAAGCAGGTCTTCAGCTTTCTTGGCACGCTCATCCCAGTCATACTTAGAAGCATACTTGTACAAAACCTTATACTTGCCATCCTTTGTGCGAAGCAAAAAACCGCCCTTGCTGTTCGCCCTTATAGCTCCATACTCGTTAAGCTTATCGCGCATGGCAATAAGCTTTTCAGTTGCCTCAGCGTGAAACTCTGTTAGAATAGCACTCAGAGTAATAGCCGAGCGAACCAGCCCCGAAGCAGTTGTGTCCACAAACTTCTCATACTCTTCGCGAGCTTTCTTTTGGCGAAGAACATCATCCTTGCGCCTTTGCTCCATGTAATCCTGAAGCTCTTCAATTGACATTTGGTCAACAGTCTTTTGTTGCATAATAGTCTAGTTTAAAATAAATGATGAAACCATCTGAATCTCTTCGATATAGGTATCTCTCTGCCACACGCCCATTAATTTGCGGGCATGGCGTACCTCTTCAGAAGAATTAAAGCGCCATGCCATGGCACGGGTAGTAGTAAATTCAGCCACGCCCTTTTCATAATTCTTAAAATATAGCGTAGGAGAATGCTTTGCGTTCTTGCACAGCAGGTAGAAATGGTCACGGCTAACCTCTTTAATGCCGAAAAATGACAGAAGCTTTAATATTGCACTCATAATTCCTTGTTATTATCACGTTTAAAACCTAGCTCATCCAGCATATCCCGGAAGGTGATCCCACGCATAATACTCCTTAGGCCACAAATGGCAACTACTCCATAAGCAGCCAGGACTATGATCGTTACTACTAATTTTGTAATCATGGCTTTGTATTTAAAGCGAATTGATAAATTCCTTGCAAACACTTAACAAGCTTTTGGTAGCCTGAGTGTGAGCAGTGATAGCCTCTTCTATCTGCCGTAATGATTGACGACCAAAGTATCTGATCCTCTCAACTCGGTAGTTCAGTTCAAGAATCTCGTCATCAAAACGAGAGATGAATTGCAGTTTTTCGCCCGTCTTAACGGTATTCAGATTTACCAGACAACCCTTCCATACGCTTGACTGAAAAGGACCGGCATAAACAATCCGGCCATAATCTGCGGAAGATCGGTCGGTGTTGATCACCCAGTGCAAAAAGTCCTGACCATGGTCCTCAAAATGCACCACAGCATAGTTCAGGTTTAATATTTCTGCTTTCATAGCGATGGTATTAGTTGGATTGAACGCAGTTTTTATGAGACTTGGAAGCTCCTGATGCTATTATCTCCGGGGCTGTGTATTTCGATTCTTTATGCCCAAGAACACTTTCGCGCGCTTCTATTATCCTGGTCAACGCAGCCTCTAAAGCTGGATACCTCTTAGAGGTTGGCCGCATCCATATAACCCCTGCATGTTCCCTGGTTATACCTAGCAGCTCAGCAGCAGTAGTCATATCGCCGATTCTCTTTTTTTCCTTTATCTCTTCCCTTTTCATAATAATTAGATTAATTTCGTTTAACGGTCGTAACAAATATAGAAAATAAGTTTTCGATAAAAAAACAAAACGATAATATATTTCCGATGATTAAAGAAAGAATAGTTAAAATGCTTGAATTTAAAGGCATACCTAAGGAAACTTTTTATTCTAAAATAGGCATGACGTCAGCAAGCTTTCGCGGAAATGCACGAAAAACGCCATTAAATTCAACTGCAATAGAAAATATATTATCGGAGGTGCCCGACATAAACTTAAGATGGCTAATAACTGGAGAGGGGGAAATGTTAAAGCTTGGAAAATTGACAGATAGACCAACTACTGCAATTCAACAGACGAGTACTCAATTAGGCGTACCATTAGTGAGTATAGAGGCTGCTGCTGGATTTGGAAGTAGAAGTTTCTGTATTAACGAAAACGATATACAGGAACGCTACTTTGTGCCTGATTTTAACGGCATAGATTTTATGATACGTGTTAAGGGGAGCAGCATGTATCCAAAATACTCATCAGGAGACATTATCGCCTGTCGAATATTACATGATAGTAAATTCATACAATGGAATAAATGCCATGTGGTAGCAACTAAAGAACAAGGCATTTTAGTTAAACGTCTGAAAAAAGGGACAACTGAAAATTGTCTAATAGCCATAAGTGACAACAAAGAATATGATCCTTTTGAAATTCCAACAGACGAAATCACTGGGATTGGCCTTATTATTGGAGTCATTCGCCTCGAATAATTAAAATCGAAAAAACTATTTTGACATTTTTTCGTATGCTGTATTGTTTAAATTTTTATCCACCTAAATATTTTTATTATGAAAAAATTCTTAAAATGGATTGGTATAGGTTTTGCAGTTTTAATTGGCGTACCTATCATTATTGCAATTGTTTCTATAATAGCTAACCCATCTGAGTATGGTAACGAACCTGTACTTGAAATGACTCAGGCGCAAAAAGACAGCGTGAAAATCTCAGATTTAACTGGAGAAATAGAAAAAAGAAACAAATATACATGGGATGCTTCTAGCGTGGTGGCATATTATGAGAAGAACGAAATAAAGGCAGATGAAGACCTTAAGGGAAAATACATTTCAGTAGTAGGAAAAATCACAACTGTTGGCAAGGATATAATGGGTGACCCTTATATTGCTTTGGGCACCCAGAACTTTATGCGGAGTGTTCAGTTCTCATTTGAAACAACTGAAGGCTTATCAAACCTTTCTGTGGGAGATGTAATAACCATTAGAGGTAAGTGCGATGGTTTGCTTGGAAACGTTCTCTTTTCGGATAGCGAACTCCTCCCATCAATGGAAACTCTCGAAAAAGAACTCAGAAATTTACAATCAAATTAAAATTCTCGCTATCAAGACGACAAACTAATTAAATGTTGTCATTAACCAAATAACGACAACATTTTTGTTGTCAGAGCGGTAACATTATCGGCAACAATGACCTATTTTAATAAAAACACGAACCCCCGGAGAAGATACTTCCCGGGGGTTAAATTTTACTTGTGCCTAATCTTACGTCAACAAACACGCACCTTCGCAATTTTCGCGCTTATTCTTCGCCATAATTGCCCATATAGCATCCATAAGCACTCATCCAAACACTATAACGTTATAACGCTTTCTGGCTAATTCCTTATTTCATGCGCCTTCCCGTGTGACCGGCCACTTACATTTGGTATTTAGCCCCTTATTACCGACCACGTTATTCCAGCATAAATAACTTGTTCCGGAATAACAAGATCGCCTTCATAACTTGGCGTTTTACTAGTTACTTCAACGGTGTATGGTTCTTCGGAAGATGTGATTTTATATGCTATCCCATCCAATTCAAAAATATCAAAATCTATAATTCCGACAATATTAAAATCGTTCCATTGGTCGGTTTGTCGATACAGCGTAACACTGCTTGACGGGACATACAAAGGGATGTCTTTAGGAACAGATGAAAAAGCTCCTTCTCCTAAAGTAGGAGGATTTTTTGCATTACATGTTATTGATGTTAAGCTGAGACAACTTGAAAACGCCTGTGCTCCAATACTCGTTACAAATTCCGGAATTTCAAGGGATTCAATACTTGTGCAGGAATAAAAAGCCCTATTTCCAATTTCCGTTAACAAATCGGGTAATTCAACAGACTTGAGATTACTGCAACCAGAAAAAGCCTCTTGTCCAATCCAAAGAATACTGTAAGGAACTACAATAGATTCCAAACTGCTATAACCATAAAAAGCCCAAGCTCCGATACTGAATACGCCCAAAAAGAATTCTTCGTATATAACAAATTCCGGAATAACCACAGTTCCTTCGAAAATAGATGTACCGACCACTTCAACGGAAGAAAACTGGTCATTAATAGATCCTATGGTCATATAGGATACGCCATCTACCTCAAAATAAATCGGTTCGATATAGTTTGACAATAAACTGTTTGCACTTAATACTACAAGCAGTAAGGCCAGGTAAAGTTTTTTCATTCTAAAAAGGGTTGGTTATTTTAGTTCTGCATCATTCCAAAAATCGTCTTAAAACTAATAATTCTATCAATTAAATTATTGATTAAAACGGAAAAAAATTCTACAATTAATCTTGACACAAGTTAAACAATAGACTCACAAGGCTATATCACTTGAATATAATAAGGTTAGAAAACCAGAATATTGGTTTGCCTTCTATTCTTAAATCCTCATAAATGTTGGTTTTAATTCAATTTGTGTTAAATTTATCTACAGATTTCCTCCACAAAAACCTGAAAGTGGCCATATTATTAAAAAGCTACCATTTAAAAACATGACAAAATGACAACCAGTATCAACCCACAGGCAGCCATCCTTCAAATTCAGGAGCGTAGCGACAAGTTAGATCAAAAACCTTTTGACTGGGTGGCCTGGAAAAGAGGGACACTGCTGGTATTGCAGAATATATTTGGCAAGGATAGTGCCTACTACAAACAATTAGCTGAAACAGATTATGAATACAGCAGCTGGTCGCTGCGCGATACATCAGGCAGCAGTGACTCCGTAAAATCCTCTTGCCTGGATTTACTGGATATTTGTCGGACAGACCTGCTCAGCCAGCAGGAAGGCAGCGTAAGCACCAAAGAAAAAATGGCTAAACTGTTAGGTCAATACTTAACAGGTAGCCAGATTTCTAATATTATGGAAGTGGTTCATTCAGAGGCTCCGCCCCATCAAAAAAATGAACAAATCGGGGAAATTCTAAAAGCCTTCTCCCCCGAGTTGAGCACCAAAGTGCTCATCGATCTGATACGGGAATTCAGTTGAAAGGCAACGCCTACATCCTATCCGGCACATCCGCACCCAATAGCCACATACCCTTTTTAATGATTTCTCCAACACAATGGCAGAGCGTCAGTCGCATGTCCCTGATAGCCTGATTCTCCTCAAACAGAATGGGACTATCGTGGTAAAACTGGTTGTATTCCTTAGCTAAATCGTAAATGTAGTTGGCAATGATGGCCGGACTAAATGCTGCACCAGCCTCTTTGACCACATTGGGGAAGTTGACGATGGAGCGTACCAGATTATTTTCCTTTTCGTTGAGTGCAACACCCGCGGGTGCAGCGCCACTCCAGGCAATGCCTTTTTCATCGGCTTTTCTGAAAATAGACCGAATACGTGCATGTGTGTATTGGATAAAGGGACCGGTATTGCCATTAAAATCAATGGATTCCTTTG
>DHVH01000320.1 GCA_002412555.1 Marinilabiliaceae bacterium UBA5213
ACGTGTTCGGCCTGAGTCGGACTCAAGCGTCCAAATAAATTAGCACTGGGCGCTGCAATGGGCACGCCGGCTTGCTTTATAAGCTTGAGAGCAACCTTGTGTGAAGGCATCCGAACAGCAACCGTGTTGAGTCCGGCCGTCACAATATCCGGTACTTTGGCAGTTTTGGGCGCCACTATGGTTAAGGGGCCAGGCCAGTATTTTTCAGCTAATTGAAAGATCAAGGGTGAAATCGGTTTTTTAAAAACCGTTTCGAGGTTGTCAATGGAAGAAATGTGCAGTATGAGGGGGTCAAATGAAGGGCGTTTTTTTGCTTCAAAAATTCGTGCAACAGCTTTTGCATCTAATCCGTTCGCCCCTAACCCGTAAACTGTTTCAGTGGGGAAGGCAACCAATTTGCCTTCCCGTATTAATTTTGAAGCAAAAATGATGTCTTTTCCTGATTTAATCATTACAGAAGCTCATTGTTGTCGTTCTCCAGCTTTTGACGCTGGGCTTCCTGAAAAGCCATCACTTTTTTGCGCACATCTTCGTTGGTCAATCCAATAATTTTAGCGGCAGCAAGGGCTGCATTGTCGGGCTCAAGCACCACCATAGGTGCTACTCCTGAGGGCATTCTTAAACTTGAATAGACATCGTTACCTGCAAATTTGTCGCCGTAGGGCGGACAAGCAATAACGGGGCAGTGGGTCTGTGCATCGCTGAAACCGCTCAAAGCGTTGCTTCTGCCGGCAACAGTGATGAAAACCACTTGCTCTTTTTCAAATTCTTTGATTATTCCCAAACACTTCAAAGGTACTTTGTGGGCTGATGCTATGCGCATTACAGCCGGTACGCCAAGGTTCTCCGAAGCTTGGGCGATCTTGGCCGACCAGTCCAGGTCGGCCTTAGATCCCATGATAATAACTACTTTACTCATTACTTTTTATCTTTTTTTTCCTTTTTTAAAAATGCGTACTTAAACTCCATTGGCAGCAATTGGTTGTATTCTTCAACCGAAGCGCCATTCAAACAGGCCTCAATAATTTGGCGCCCCAAAGGTAATAAATCCGGCTGAAGATATTGGGGTAATTCTTTCTTAAAGAAATCGTACAATATTTCGGCTCCTTTGTCATAACCTTCTTCACCTACTTCGTCCTGCTTGTAAACTTTCAAAAAGCGCGAAGGCACTTTGTTACCTTCGATGGTTAGGAAGTTAAGTTCGTAACCCAGAAGCGGACTGCGAGCTGGCTGATACTGGTCTGAACGCAGCTTGGCATTGCCACGACGTGTCAGGTATTCGCGCATCAGCATCTGAGGTTTAAAGTCAACTTTCCACATACCAATGTGCTGGTTGGGGGTCAGCGTGTAACGTACTCGAGGCGTATGAATGATTTGCTCAAGCAAGAGATTGGCCTGTAGCACTTTTTTGCCTGTAGCAAATGGCCAGTAAGATCCTACGCCTTCGCTTTCCATGTTGCCCGATCCTGTGATACTTGGGTTGGCGTGGCCACGTGGACTTACCAAACGCCATAGCCAGGCAAGTGCCGGAGGCAAAATGTGGAAGATACCTAAAATACCATACGATGGGTCCTCTTTTGAACAAGGTGGGGTGCGTACCCCAAAACTCCTTACGTCGATGGTTACAGGACGCTGCAATACATCTGGTACACTGCGGCGTGGCAGAATAACGCGGGGGTTGGGACATGTTTTACCCGGTTCATCTTCAATGTGGTTCCATATCATAGCCGTTCCGCTAGGGTTGGTATCGATATTCAGAAACAACAAAGGCTCGGGCGGGTTCATGGTTATTCTTTCCAAGGCAGGATCATCGCCATAAGTTTTTACACCATCCACACGAATAAACCAGGCATTTTCAGCATCGGCAACTGTTAGTTTGCCGTTGTTTTTTTGGTAGGTTGGGTGACAAAGCGCCATATCGTCGGTCACCGGATTAAAGGTACAGAACAATGGAATGTTAATCAAACGCTCTTCGCCGGTCACCATGTTGTAACCAATTTTCACCTGACCGTTTGGTTCACGAGGCAAAAATTGCAACATCTCACTTTTTCCACCACCACTGGCACCTTCGTGCATAAAGTTGGTGCTGTTGTCGTAAGGGTTAATTACTTGAACAGTAGAGCAGTGGGTGGTAATCCAGCCTTCTGCTTCTCCCTGTGTCAGTAAAACACCATAAAGGCCTTTTTTCGCACTTGGACCGGGGTATAAATTGTATGAGAACAATTCGTGGATATCCTTTAAACGATTATGAATCACCTTTTGTTTGCCATCGAAATGGGTGTGACGGAAAGGTGGTGCCACATAAATAACTGAGTCCAGTTTAAAATTTTTGGGCAAATCATTGAAAGGAATCATTTGTTGCAGAAACGCCAATCCCAAGGCAAAGAAACCTGCATTGGCTGGTGCAATGGCAATGCCTCCTACACCAACAGGGTGGTTACCGGCAAAATATAGAAATACCGCCAGTTCCTGACCTTTTAACCAGTCAAAAGTTTCCGTACGAAGTTTTGAAAAGTCCTCGCCATAAACATCCACAAAGCGTTTTTTGTCGGTCGGTTTATCATCGGCAATCAACATAGTGTCCGGATCGCGACGACGCATATAAGGCTCGGTGTAGTTGGCCGAAATGCCGTTTGACACGCGGTGTACTATGGCTTCAACAACTTCTCCCCTTCCTGGAACGTCATATTTCACCTCGAACGAGCTATTTTTTGCTCCATTGGTGGAGGCATCCACCAACTCGTCGGTGGTGTTGAAATAATGGACCTTGGGCGAATTGTTTAGCAGGTCTTTAATCTGGTCGGGTATTACAACCCCTTTCATTTCCAGCTCTTTAATCATGCTCATTTTGTTATGTTTATGTTTATATATTTATAATTATTCTCTTAAATGCTAGCAGAAGGCTGCTCGTAATGGGTATCTGGGGGTGTTACTATCCACAAAATAGAGGCCTGTATTTCCTTCTGATTAATAGCTTTATGGTGCTTAAAGGAGTTATAGTACAGGCTGTCGCCTTCTGACGCTATAAATTTTTTCTTGTCCACTTCAAATTGGACTTCTCCCTGCAGTATGTGACAAAATTCTTGTCCCGTATGTTCCGCAAAAAATGCTTCTGTATTGCTGTTTGGGGGCATTTCTATCAAATACGTTCCCATTTGTTTGCCCGCTTCCCGGTGTGACAATGAAAAGAGTTGGGCACCGGTGGCATTCTGTTTTATAAATATCTTGTCGCCCTTAATCAGCAGTGGGGAATGTTTAATTGTTTCGTTTTCTCCAATTAGCTCACCCACAGTTATGTGCAGTACGTCGGCTACTGATTTTAAGGTTACAATGGACGGAAATGCCTTGGCATTTTCGATTTGTGATAAGGCACTGGAACTAATTCCGGCCTTTTGTGCCACTTCCCCCAGTGACATGTGCAAGGCTTCCCTTCTGTTTCTTATGCGTCCACCTAAGCGATTCATATTTTCACCCTATCAAAATTGTTTATGGCAACAAAAATAACAATTAAATACAGCTTAACAATTTAACCATGGCTTAATAATGTTAAAAATAGGTCATGATTTTCTTAAAAAATCATAAGGGATGAAGTATACATTCATTCGCATGCGTTTAGTATTGTTGACTTCATAAAAGGATAGCCCTAATTTTAGAGTAGTCAATTGCCATCATTTTACCGTAAAAATGTTTTGCTCATGTCTGATTTAGAACGGATACTTAATGAATCCATAGTTAAAAGCAGTGCCTTGGGAGGAGGCTGTATTGCTTATACCCGCTACCTGCTGACTGCTTCGGGACGAGAGCTGGTAGTTAAGAAAAACACCAGCGCTCAAATGTCGATGAAGGAAGCCAATGGACTCAATGAGCTGAGGAAGCCCGCTGTGATTAAGATTCCGGAAGTGGTGTATGCCGATGAGCAGCTATTAATACTCGAATTTATCAGAGAAGGCAGTCGCCCAGGCTCCTTTTTTAGCGACTTTGGGCGACAATTGGCTCAGTTGCACAAATATTCAGCAGAGACTTATGGTTTTTATGAAGATAACTATATTGGTAGCACACCCCAGATAAACCAGGCAAAGGAAGCGGAGAAGACCGACTGGGCTACCTTCTATTTTAATAAGCGTTTGCTGTACCAATTTGAACTGGCCGAAAAAAACGGCTTTGTCGACAGCACTTTCAAACGCTTATTTTCCCATCTCGAAACGTGCCTACCCGATATATTAAATGGGAGCGAAGAAGCGCCATCGCTTTTGCATGGCGATTTATGGAGTGGCAATTTTATGGTGGGTAGTAAGGGAGAACCGGTGCTCATCGACCCTGCTGTTTATTATGGACACCGGGAAGCTGAATTGGCTATGACCCATTTGTTTGGAGGCTTTGATAATCATTTTTATGAAGCCTACCATGCTGAATGGCCCCTGAAATCGGGCTACAAAGAAAGAGAGGCAGTTTACACACTTTACCATGTGTTAAACCACCTCAATATTTTTGGTTCAGGGTACCGCTCTCAAGCCCTTGATTTGATGCAGCAATATGCCTGAATGGCTTAAATTTTAAACGAAACCACGCGTTTCGGCAATAATGATGATCATTTCAATAATTTCTTCATCCGTCATGGTGGCCACATTGAAAAAGACATCGAAAAACTCAATATCCGGAAGATCTTTTTCAAAATAGTTCCTGAACTGGGTGCGGCGTTTGTCCATTTCCAGCACCTCCTTTTTGGCATCTACTATACTCATGCCGTAAGAGTTGGCTACCTGCCTGGCCCTCCAATTGAGTGGTGCCTGCAATTTAATGTGCAGAGATTTTTCAAAGTTTTTGGTAATGGATTCTCCGGCCCGGCCTACAATAACAACATTTCCTTCTGAGGCAGCATTGTATATAAAGCGTGCGATGGTGTTTTTAATTTTCACATCACCGGGATAAAATTCGTCTGAAAAGAAAAGAGCCAGATTCTCGAAGAAACCTCTTGTGCGATAGTCCGACAAGTCTTGTATGAGCGTAGGCGACAGTTTTAATTCGCGTGCCGACTCTTCAATAATTTCTTTGCTGATCCATTTCCACTCTTTATTGCCTCCCAGACGGGCATTTTTTTCAGTCAAGGTTTCTGATAGTAATCTGGCAATTCGTCTCCCCGGACAGCCATAATCTCTGGAGATAGTGATGACCGGTCCGGGCGCATAAAAATCAGGCCCCGAGCTTTTGCGTTTGCCGGTGCGTTCGCGCATGTACTTAAGAAACAGATTGTCCATGATTTGAGTAATTGCTGGTTAATTTTGGGTTTTTTGATGCTCTTCGCATTAAAAATTATAACAGCAAAATAAGAAGAAAGATGGAAATATCAAAGCATAAAAAAAGGACAGATTAAAAAATCTGTCCTTTCCCCTTAAATCAGCCTTTGTTAACCAAATCCAAATCTATGAAAAAAAATCTACGACAAATATAAGGTGTTATTCGGTGAAAGAGATTGAAAGCAAGTTAATTCATGTTAAGATGTAGCCGGGGAATAAAAAAAGGATGGCTTTTGAAAGCACATCCTTTTAAAACCGATTAACTAAATCCAGGTTTTATTAAAATCCCCAGTGCAAATATCGATATTATCTGTATAAATCAAATAAAGGTGGTGTTAACTTTTGTTAATCGCATTGATTTTTAGCTTAATACTTGTTTTTGTTTTACCGTTCGGGGTCGTAGGCGTTTAATCTTAAAGAAATCTGGTGTCCGGCGGCGCCCAATAGAGTGGTCATCATTTGTTTGCCGGTAACCAACTCTTTNNAGCGCTGTAAAAGTCCTGTGTAAATCGGTTATTGATCGGCTGTTATCAAAGACTTTGTCCGAGTCATCGTCGCGGTTGGCAAATTTCCATTCGCCGGGTATCAGATTTTTGTAGTTGTTTTTATACTCGCCGTATACCACTTGCTGATTGTCCTCAAAGTTCAGATAGTCCGTTAGCACAACCACACCCGTTTTTAGATTTACCATTGAGAACTCAACTCTTAGGGTAGCGCCACTTTTGCGCTCTATTTCGGTATAGGTGGTTTTAACGTATTCGGTAATGTTTTCTTTGCGACCGGCACTATTGGTGATCTCTCTGGTCTGTTTAATGTAGGCTGGACGCTCGGTCCTTTTGGGATTGGTGGTGTACTCATTAAAAT
>DHVH01000108.1 GCA_002412555.1 Marinilabiliaceae bacterium UBA5213
GCGCAAAGATTCCATTTTCGATTTGGACGCTGACGCTGAGCCCCAGCTCTTTATTCGTAAACCGGATGGTTCGCGTATACAGGTGGATCCAGAAGATTTGCTGGACGAGCGGCGCATAGAGGAGATGGAGAATATTCCCGCCTACAAAAGACGCAATGTGAAAATGGACACGGAAAGTGCAGTGAAGACGGAGACTAAGGTGTCGCGCTTTTCCGTTTCAGATGATGGCAAAGGGAAGCCCAGAATTAGCTCCAATAACCGGTATTTGCACGATAATGTGGATTGAGAGGTAGTTAGGTTAAGAGGTAGTTAGGTCAAGAGGTTAAGAGGTTAATAGGGCAAGAGGCGAAGTGAAACGGGAGTTGTAATTAAGTGGAATGCCGAATATCGGCACGCGTGAAGCGGGATGATAGGGTTATAGGGTTAGGAAAGGGATTTTAAAAAAGAACTGTTATATGTCGATTTTTGAAAATTTGGGAGAAGAGATAAAAGTTGCTATGAAGGCCAGGGATGCTCTTCGTTTGGAGACGCTACGTGCCATTAAGAAGGAGTTGATTGAAGCGCGCACCGCCAAGAATGCAGGTGGGGAGGTTTCGGATGAGAATGAGATTAAGCTGCTGCAAAAAATGGTGAAGCAGCGCCGTGATTCTGCAGATATATACATGGCACAGGGACGCGCCGAGCTATCAGAAAAGGAACTAAAGGAGGCGGATATTATCGCTTCCTATTTGCCAAGGCAGTTTACACCTGAAGAGTTGGAAGCTGCCGTTAAAGGTGTTATTAGCTCGGAGAATGCCACCTCTATGAAAGACATGGGCAAGGTTATGGCTGCTGCTTCGTCTCAATTAGCCGGGAAAGCCGATGGCAAAGATATTTCTCAGATGGTTAAAAAGCTTTTGGCGTGATGTTTACCTATTTGTTTTAACCAACAGGTAAGTATCCTACTGAATAAAAAAGGGATTGTCACAGACAATCCCTTTTTTAATATCCTTCCTACCCGATCTACCCTTTCACCCCTTCTTCACTAATAAAATCGAGCTCTTCTGTCAACGATCTCAGCATTCTCTCTCATAGACTCTACCAGTTGATAATCAATTTTCATGGTGAGGTTCTGATTCAATTCGTTAACAACATTCTCTTGTGAGACTTCGATGGTCTCGATATTGTTGACTTTTACTACATAAACGCCGTTGTTGCCTTTGACCGGTTTTGAAATCTGATTGATCGGGGTGTTAACGGCAGCTGCTACCAATGCGGGCTCTACACCTGCACCTGGTACTTGAAAGGAGGCAAATGTAATGTTTTCTGCACTTTGAACGCTTGCATTCATTTGCTGTGCTATGCTTTCCAAATCAGCACCAGACGCCAATTTTTCATTCATTTGAGCCATCAAAAGTTCCGCTTTTTTGCTGGCGATCAGTTCACGCTCAATTTGAGGCTGGCTAGCTTGTAAGGAGCGAATACCTTTTTCATTAGCAGCAATCAGGTGCGCAAGCACAAAACGGTCTCCAAATTCAAAAACGGGAGATAGAGTTCCTACTTTGGCTTCATAAGCCCAGCGTACCAGTTCTCTGGATGATTCCAAACCACTGACTGCGCGATCGTTTTCACCGATTGAGCGGCCAAATCTTTTGGTGAGATTCTCTTCTGTAACAGCTTGGTTGAACTTTTCAGGGGTGCTGTTCAGTGCGGCAAATCTGGTAGCTTTGCTGTAAACATCCTGATAGGTTTTTGAACTGTAGGAAATTTCACGGGCCAAAGTAGCTATCTGGTATTTTGGAGTAGGATTACCCTGCTGTTGAATATGCAGAATGTGAACACCAAATTGCGTTTCCACTTTTACGATATCTCCTGTTTTGCCCTGGAAGGCGGCGTCGTTGAATGGTTTTACCATCATTCCCTCACGAAACCATCCCAGGTCACCACCATTAATGGCCGAACCCTGATCTTCGGAATGACGGCGGGCTAAATCTGCAAAATTAGCACCGCTTCTGGCCAAATTCAGCAGACTGTCGGCCAGCGTACTGGTTTCTTCCATGGAAGCTGAGCGGACCAGAATGTGACGCGCTCTGACCGAATCGGGGAGGTTGTTGATAGCAACCAACCGGGTGGCTTTATAACTTTCGCTTTCAAAGTAGGGGCCATATACATCGCCCACCTGCGCATTGGCCACAAAAGAGGCTATTTGTGAACTAAACTCTGCCGGACGCTGGTTGCGACCAGAAAAAGGTTCATCTGAATTGAGGTTGACAAATTGAATGGGATCAACTTCCGGACTTCTGAAATTTTGGAGCATTTCTTCAATCCATTCATTGGCAGCTTGACGGTCAGCCTCAGTTGGTTCAATACTGAAAGTTATGTATTCAATTTCTCTGGAAGCCTCCTGCTCAAACAATTGCTTGTTTTTGTTGTAGTAGTCTTTGATTTCGTTTTCTGTAACACTTACGGCACTATCTGGAATGGATGTGAAACGCGCTACCACAAAGTCAAAATCAGCTTGCTGACTTCTGGCAGAAATTTCACTGTCTTTCCATATTTGCGGAATGTACATGCCTTTTTTAAGCAGAGCGCTGTATTTGTTGAATATGCGCTCATTCATCAGTTGCTCTTCCATTACCATCCAGTAGAAATACGCCGTAGGGTCTTGATTCTTGGAGAGCAAAAAGTTAACCACTTGTTGTTGGTCAAAAGCGCCGGTCTGTTGATTGGCAAATAAGGGGTGCTGGCGTATGGCCGGATGAATATTTTTCCCGGTTACCATATCCATGAGTTCATCAGATGTGACGGTGAGTCCTATTTGTTGATATTGCTCTTCCAGCAACGATTGGTTGATTAGTTGATTCCAGGTTTGCTCACGCAACCTGTAGACTTCTTCTTCTGATAATGTTGAGGTCCCCTGGTTGAGTTTATTGAACTCTTCCATTTCAGAAACTTTATTCTGGAATTCCTGGATATTGATGGATGTGCCATTGATGTTAGCTACCTCCATTTGGTTACCTGAAAACATGGATCCTCCTGAACTCATGAAGTCCATCATGATGAAGGCAAAAAGTGCTAAGCCAACAGCTATGGCTACAAGAACTCCTCCTTTACTACGTATTTTCTCTAAAGTTGCCATTCGAAATACAGATTTTAATTTAGCGTTTTTAATCAGGCTACGAATATACAAAAAATTGTATTACCACATCCTAAACAACTTTATAATCTGGCAATAATGGTAGCTTATTGGGATGAGAGGCTTATTTGTACCAATTCTATTTTTGATTTGGAAGCTTCCAAAATTTTTAGGCGAAAATGCTCAATTTCCAACTCTTCATTCACTTCAGGAATGGCTTCATTGTGGTATAGAATGAGACCGGCCAAAGTTTCATAGTCATCGCACACGGGGAGTTCGAGATTATACTTCTCGTTAAGGTAGTCAATTTCAAAGCGTCCTGAGAAGTTGTAAGTATTTTCTGAGAGTTGTACCTCAATCAGATCTGAAATGTCGTGTTCGTCATCTATTTCACCAAATATCTCCTCAAGTACATCTTCCAGAGTTACGATACCGGAGGTCCCGCCAAATTCATCCACCACCAACACGATGCTTTTATGCTCTTTGGTAAATGTTTCGAGCAGCTTGCTGGCTTGCATCGATTCGGGTACTACTGAGATGGGACTGATGACATTCCTTAGTCGCTTAGGGTTCCGGAACATGGCCGATACGTGAACATAACCCACTACATTATCGATGCTTTCACGATAAACCAATATTTTGGAAAGGCCTGTTACCGTGAATCTATTGCGCAATACTTCCAAATCTTCATCAATATCAACAGCTTCCAATTCTGTACGTGGTACCGAACATTCACGTACTTTAACGGTGGAGAAATCAAGGGCGTTTTTGAAGAATTTCATTTCCTCAGGCACTTCCTCATGTTCATTGCCTTTATCCTGTTGTGCCATAAGCAGATGATCCAGGTCGATGCGTCCGATGACAATGTTGTCGCGTTTGGGCTGATTAGGTGCTCTTATTATTCTGCGAATGAAGAAGTTGGAGAAACTCAGAGTGAGTTTTGACAAGGGATAGAATAGGGTATAGAAACCCATCAGAGGCAGGGCTAAAATATTGAGAGAGAAGGCCGGGTTGAGCCTAAATATGATTTTGGGCAAGAATTCTGCCGTAATAAGGATAAGTAGAGTGCTTATGATGGTCTGGATGAGTAGAATTGTAATGTTGGAGTCGGTCAACCTGCTTATGGTGGGTTCTATTAATTGAGCCATGTACATACCATACACCACCAATGCAATGTTGTTACCTATGAGTATGGTCGATATGAAAAGTCCGGGATTCTTATGAAAAGTGTCTGTGATTTTGCTGAAGAGGGGGTGTCGCTTTCTGTTCAGCTCAATCATTAATTTGTTAGTGGAAAGAAAGGCCATTTCGCTACCTGAAAAAACAGCTGATAGTATTAGTGTGAGCAGAATGACTGAGAGATGGTCCATTGTGGAAATTTCTATTAGCTTTTAAAGGTAGTTAAAATCATTTATTTGGCAAGGGTGCACTTTGAATGGGTTCAGGGGCCTCGTTGTTTGGTTGCTCCGGACTCAATTTTTGTTCTTCTACCTGCAGAATGCCACTGATATTTTTGATTTTGTAGTTCTCCATTCGTTCATCAGATTCAAATCCATGTCCGGTAATAATTTCAGTGTCGGTTGTGATTTTTATGAACTGATCCGAATAAATGGTTTTGTTTTTTGCATCCCAAAAAAGTAATTCTGTATTGATTATTTCGCCCTTGGTGTTTACTGCCTCAACATCATTGCGCAGTTCCCACAGTTCATCTTTCTGGTGATAAATGGCATCATTGCATTTGATTTGGGCATCCACTTCCTCCGCTTTATCGAAAATGTATAGATGCAGGCCCTTAGGAAATTCAATGGCAGGTTCCTTGCGTTGATCGAACTGCTGCATTTCGGGCGTGATAAAGCGGTATTTGACTTTCCCAGAATCTGTAATGGTCGAAGTCAACTCTTTTAACGTAAGACTGGGCAATTCCTCCCTGTTGGTAAGTTCTTTAATTTCTTGTGGTTTATTGGGTTGACAAGCGGGTAATGAAACAACAATGGCAAGCAGTATAAAAATACTGCCTGCCGCCGTTGTAAAAAAAGTAAATATTTTCGAACCTGGTTTCAAAGGATGGTTATTTATTTGGTTCGGATGGTTGTTCTTTCATTGATCCAACCACCTACCGTATAGATAGATCCTACTTCCAGACTTTCAAAAAAGACTTCTTCCTTCGCTGGGAAATGAGCCGAGTAAATGCGAATTTGCTCATTGGCCTCATCTGTGCTACTTGGGTCAACAGATTTAGCTCTCATAAATTTATCCACAGCAGCCCAATAGGCCGATTTCTTTTCCAGTTCCTTGCTGCCGATTGAGTTGGCCGACAAGGCATAGGCTTTACCAATAAGGATGTATGGAGCCCCCCAGTTGGGACGCGCTTCAATGGCCCTTAATGCGTGGCTGCGTGATTGTGAATACCTGTCCTGTGAAAGGTGAAGAATGGCCATCTGGTAAAGGTACTCCCCTTTTTGGGTAGCATCATCTGTTAAATTCACAGCCTGATTAAAGAACTCCAAAGCTCTGTCAAGGTCTCCTGTTTTAAGATACATTCTGGCCAGTCCGAAAGCCGAAGATCCGGAAGGTTCAATGTTGTGCTGGTATTCAGATACTTTGTAAAGAAGCTCTGCATCCTGGCAAAGACCACGGGCCAATAATTGACTGACACGCTTTAGCCATGCAAGGTCAAATTTATTGTCCTCCAACTGAGGCTCAAATATACTGACAATGACATCACAAGTGGCAACACCACTGCTGGCAAAGAGACTTTCTACCCCACCTTTTACCTGTTCGTAGATTTCGTGTTGGCTGGATCTGCTCTGATCCTTTAATTGCTGTTCAACAATGTCACTAATAACGGTGTAATTATTAACTACATCTTCTGCGGTAATCTGCCCCATGTTAAACATGTTAACCGATGTGCTCATGTAAGTGGCCAAAAAGGCCGGCTGAGCCGATCTTTTTAATTGGTTAATGGCGTCCTTTAGCAGTCCGTAAGCTTCTTTCACAACTTCGCTGTCATCTCTCTTGTAGGTAAGCATATCAACCGCCTTATTCCCTTTTATGGCAGGTGTTGGCGTGCGGGGATGGTCACCAAAGAATTGAATGCGTTGATCATGCACTTTCATTAAATATTGATAAAGCTCTTCAAACTTTGCAGCGTCTCTGTTCTTCGAAATTTTATCTTTAAGCATGGTGATACCATCCAGATAGATGTTGACGGTGGCTGCAGGACATTCTTTAAAGACTATTTCCCAAGCTGGGAAAGCGGCGTCAAAGTTTTTATTTCTAAAATCTTCATTGTACAATGACAAATTTCGGACACAGCGAATACTGTCTTCTCCTGCTCCATATCTGCTGCCCGAATCAGCTCCGGTTTGGGCGGCTGCCTGCGTTATGGCTATTACCAGTCCGATAACTATTAGTTTAAGTGCTTTCATTACTTAGAATTTTAATTGAGGTTGAATGAACTTCCAGTCATTACTTCTTTTGTGGGTTTTGGTAACAGTGGATGTTCTTTCCCCGGTTTGTTTTATGATTAGTTAGTTAAATTTTCGCTTCATGAACCAATATTCATGCATGGTAAAGCTTAATGTAAACCTGCCATACGTTTCTTTGATTTGATTGGCCTCCTCTGTTCCTATGTTACCGTATTCAAATCCCAGGTTAACCGAGGTGTTGCTGCGTCCCAATGGTAAACCTAACCCAAAACTCATGCCAAAGTCGCGCAGCTGATAACCATTGAGCTTTATGTAGTCTTCGTTGTAATGAACGCCGGCTCTGTAGCGGATGCGTTGCAGGTACCTGTTGGCCGTTCTTTCATTGGGGATAAATTCAGCTCCCAAACCTAAATAAGTGGTATTGGCTGTTTCGGTAATTTTGTCCGGAAAATTAGAATCGGCCCAGCGTTCGGTCGAATAGTCTGCCGCTACTGTAAACTTGTCGGTGATCGAATAGGAGGCACCTAATCCAAATTTCATAGGCATCTCAAACATACTGCTGCTCCACTTATTGTGTTCTGCCGAAAGCGTATCGGATGCAGTAAATAAATTGCCATCAGGTGCATAATTAAAGCCTCTTGCATCTATGGATGTAGATTCTCCGTTGACACCAGTTTTAGGTCTAAAGATTGCACCTATAACTAAAACCTGGTCTTCACCTAGTTGAGTAGTATGTTGCAGGCCAAAATCAAACATCAGATTACTAATGTGATGTTCTTTGAGAGATCCATATATGTAATCATCAGGCGCGTTAAAAAATTCCTGGTAGGCTGTATGTGACACGTCACCAAACCAGAAAGAGGCATTCATTCCCAATGACAGTTGAGGCATTAACTGGTAGGCAACGCCACCAGTTAAGCTGGTAATATTTCCGGATCCCTTAACACGCAGTATATGCGGGTTAGATTCTTCTTGTTGCAAGGCTTCAAACATATAGCCGGCCGTTGTGGCAGGCCTAACACCGATTGATACACCAATTTTTGGCCCAACACCAAACCCAAATGCGAAATGGTCAAAATTAATATCTGAAAAGTCCTGATAGTTTTGACCTGTTGAAATTCTCTGTATTTTGGCTTCCAGACCGGCCTCAAAAAAGAAAGACATGGAATCGATGGCTGAATATGCAGCAGGATTCATGTTATTGAGGTATTGTGAAGTGCGGATACCAATGCCGGTTCTTCCCATGGCGGTATTGCGACCATAGCCCTGAGGGGTCAACTCACCTAATCCGTAACGTGAAAAGGGGGAAGAAGTTCTATTTTGAGAATCAAGAGTGCCTACAGATGATAGTATTAATATCGCTGTAAACAGGAGCTTTAAAGTTCTATGCATTGTATTCCAGTATTCGGTTTAGTCCTAATAACACTAAATTTTGATTTGCAAAGATGGGATTTTTTAATTTTATGGCAAAAAAATCTGAGTCACCGCCAGTTATAATTGTGTTATTTATACCCCATTTTTCCAGACAGGTGGATCGATATCCTTCCATTTCAAAAACCATTCCATTTATTACGCCTGAGGCGATGGCTTCATTGGTAGAGAGCCCCGGGAAGTCATGCTTTTCCAATTTGGAAACCATTGGAAGCTTGCTGGTAAAGGTGTTGAGTGCTTTGAATCGCATTTCCAATCCGGGTGCAATATTGCCTCCTATATAGGTTTTTCCGTTTAATAGAATTTCATAAGTAACGGCTGTTCCAGCGTCAATTATTAATATGGATGAGTCCGGATAAAGAGATTGTGCACCTGCTACGGCTGCGAGTCTGTCCTTCCCAAGTGTTTGTGGCGTAGCGTAAAGATTTGTAAACGGCAACGGTGTGTCGCTGTTCAAAAGGACAAATTTTGGTACAAGTTTTTTTATTTCTGTATAATCCTCATCTGTCAATACCGAAGAAACAATGGCCGCTTGCGGTTGGTAGTGTCGCATGGTGCTGAGCAGGGGACTTTGGTCATCGTGGGGGGCATAGTTAACCGCTAATAAGGTGCCTTTATCAAAAACCCCGAACTTTGTTGCGCTGTTTCCTTTGTCAATGACTATTTTAACCATTATTTTATTATATTTTTACGGCACTTTAAGATTGCAAATTTAATTGAAGTTGCTAAAAACCACGTGATTTTGATAATAATTCTAATCCCTTAATTCAAAACCTGATTTTAATTGTTGAGATATTTCTGAAAATTTAATTTAAAAATTCGACATTTTTGGCGTATGCGCAAAGTATTAATTGTTGAAGATGATAAGTTTCTGTCAGCTATTTTTGCGCTGTTCATTAAAGATATGGGGCATGAATTGGCAGGTCGTTGCCAAAGTGGCCCGGAGGCGTTGGAAAAGTGTAATGAAGTAAAACCCGATGTGGTTTTAATGGATATACATTTAGAGGGGGATATGGATGGCATTCAAACAGCTGAAAGAATTCAACGGGACTTGGAAATCCCGGTGATTTTTGTTTCCAGTGATACAAGTTCTACGGTTGTTGAACGGGCCATTGTATCCAATTCATACGGGTATCTGGTCAAGCCTGTTCAGAAGAAGGAATTGGCCATTTCCATTGATCTGGCCTATTATAAGCACAAAGCGGTGTTGGATCAAAAGCGGCGGGAAGAAAGTTTTCGCAAGTTCTTAGCAGAGGCTCCTGTACCCATCATATTGTTGCACGAAGGTCGCATTCAATACCTCAATATGGAGGCTTTGGATTTGTTTCATACCCACTACATGGAGGATATGATTGGCTTGCCATTTTTAGATTTTGTTGAAGCCTATTCTAGAGACGAGTTGACCACTTTTCTGAATAATGATGAAGCTTTAGGGAAAATTAAGCAAGGCATCAATGATGTGCGGGTCATTGGTTTGCATGGCAAACCACTTGATGTGGCTCTGAGTGGCTCCTGGGTTACATTTAACGGAAAAAGGTCCATGCAAGTTATATTGACCGATATCACCAAGGAAAAATCAGCGGTAAGAGGCAGTAAAGTTTTGCGTGACGCTTTGTTTAGTGGTGGAAAAGGCGTTATGATCCTCAAGTATACATTAGAGATTGCGGGCATCTCCGCTGGATTCAGGAATTATTTAGGTATTGAAGGAGAGATTCCCTCATTTAAAGATTTTCATCTGGATGTAGCTTTGCTTCAAAAAATGATTGACTGCGAGGAGGATCAGGTAGTGGAGTCCCTAACCATTCAGTATAATAAAAAGTCCATTAATTGCACAGCCACAACCATTGGTCGCAAAAGTTGTGACGATCGCGAAATAATTATCCGGCTAGAATAGCCTTTTAGCTATGCTCCCAGCATGTCTGTTAAAACAGGCAGGATGTCGTCCATTTTAGGAATCTTGGCAATGGTTAACCAAAGTTTACTGTTTTTTTCTTCCATTTTGGCTGATTTCTGGTTGCGCTGTAACCATTGCAATACCTGGCTGAAGGTAGTTGATTGGTAATAGGGCGAATTTTGGTTGCTTACAAAGTTGATACGGATCTGCTTGTTTTTGTAGGATAGTTTTTCTATGCCTAACAGCAGGGCGTTGATTCTGATGCGCACAATATTTAACAAGCTTAAAGCTTCAAGGGGAAGGGCGCCAAAGCGGTCCTCCATGTTTTTGTGGAAAGCTTCCAGTTTGGTAATCTCCTTTATATTGTCAAGTTCGCGGTACAAATCCATTCGCTCAGCGATGTTGGTGATGTAGGTATCCGGCAACCTTACATCAATGTCTGTTTCAATTTGGCAATCATTGACAAAGTTCATTTTCTCATGGGCTTGAGGCGTCTTGTCTTGAATGAATTCCGGAAATTCTGATTCTCTGAGTTCAAGCAGGGCTTCTTCTAGTATGCGTTGGTAGGTTTCATAACCAATATCTGCAATAAAGCCACTTTGCTCACCGCCCAGAAGATTGCCTGCACCTCTGATGTCCAGATCCTGCATGGCTATTTGGAAGCCACTGCCCAAATCTGAGAATTCTTCCAAAATTTTTAGGCGACGACGGGCATCGTTGGTCAATGTAGTTACCGGAGGTGCCAACAAATAGCAAAAGGCTTTTTTGTTGGAACGGCCCACACGTCCCCGCAACTGATGTAATTCACTGAGTCCGAACTGGTGTGCGT
>DHVH01000212.1 GCA_002412555.1 Marinilabiliaceae bacterium UBA5213
AAGAATGAAGAAAAAGAAGCAGATGATGCCTACAAGTGTCAAGTAGATAAAAAGTAAGAGCATGACAAATATAACTGACTACCTGAAAGAAGAGCGGAGTGCCGACTGGAGAGAAGAACTGCGCAAAGCGATGAAGAATAAGGAGCGGACGGACCTCACAAGGGTTAAAATGCCCGAAGCTCCCGCCCGCGAAAGAGCGCGTTCCTACGTGGAGGTGAATTCCGGTCTGACGCCAGAACAGGCCATCAATGAAGCCTCTCGCTGTATCGATTGTGCCAATCCGACTTGTATTACGGGATGCCCGGTGGGTATTAATATTCCCAAGTTTATAAAAAATATTGAACGGGGCCAATTTTTGGATGCTGCCCGTACCCTAAAAGAAACCAATGCTTTACCAGCAGTGTGCGGACGAGTTTGTCCCCAGGAAAAGCAGTGTGAAGCCTCTTGTTTTTATCAAATTAAGATGAATCGCGAACCCGTGGCCATTGGTTATTTGGAGCGCTTTGCAGCGGATTTTGAGCAGTCGAGCGGCGAAATTTCCATACCTGAAGTGGCGGCTGGTAATGGTAAAAAAGTAGCTGTGGTTGGTTCTGGTCCTGCCGGACTGGCGTTTGCGGGTGATATGGCAAAATTTGGCTATGATGTTCACATACTCGAGGCGTTGCACGAAATTGGTGGCGTTCTAAAATATGGCATTCCCGAATTTCGTTTGCCCAACAACGTAGTGGATGTGGAGATTGAGAGTCTGCGTAAAATGGGTGTGAAATTCGAGACGAATTTTATTGTAGGCAAAACAGCCACCATTCAGGAGCTGCGTGAGGAAGGATTCAAAGGCTTTTTTGTCGGCAGTGGTGCAGGTCTGCCACGCTTTATGAATATACCGGGTGAAAACCTGGTGGGCATTCTCAGTTCTAATGAATACCTGACACGCGTGAACCTGATGGGGGCATCTACTCAGGGAATGGATACCCCGGTAATGAGAGGCAAAAACGTGGTAGTGATAGGTGGAGGAAATACTGCTATGGATTCTGTGCGCACTGCACTTCGATTGGGCGCTGATAAGGCGACCATTATCTACCGGCGTTCACTCGAGGAAATGCCCGCTCGGGTAGAGGAGGTGAAACACGCGCAGGAAGAAGGGGTTGAGTTTCTGACCTTGAACAATCCGGTTGAGTTTTTAGGAGATGACAAGGGTCGTGTCAGACAAATAAGGGTGCAAAAGATGGAATTGGGTGAGCCGGATGCCAGTGGGCGTCGTTCTCCAGTGCCTGTTGAGGGTTCTGAATACATCATGGATGCTGATACAGTAGTCGTAAGCGTAGGTGTTTCTCCCAACCCGCTGATTCCCCAATCGCTCCCCGATTTGAAAGTGAGCCGCTGGGGCACATTGGTGGTTGATGAAGAGACCTTGCAGACCTCCATCCCGGATGTCTTTGCCGGTGGCGACATTGTCAGGGGAGGAGCCACCGTTATCCTCGCCATGGGCGATGGGCGTAAAGCAGCTGCTTCAATGCACAAATATTTGCAAGACAAGTAGTATATTTTTAATCCAACCAAAATACCCGTTATTATGGCAAATTTGACAACAAAATATCTTGGCTTAGAGCTTAAAAATCCATTGATTGTTGGTAGCTCAGGATTGACTGCAAATTTTGATTCTATAGAGCGACTAGCCAAAAATGGTGCAGCAGCAGTAGTGCTTAAATCTATTTTTGAAGAAGAAATACTTCAGGAATATAAAGATACCTTTAAAAAGGAATTGGGATTCCAGGAGAATAATCTGGAGTTTTTCGACTATTACGACTATCAGCTCAAAGATGATATGCTGGAGAAGACGGCTCAGCTGATAGGAGAAATCAAAAGAAGTCTTGATATCAAAGTCATTGCCAGCATCAATTGTCGCTCCACGGCTGAATGGTTTTCGTATGCTGCCAAGTTGCAGGATGCCGGTGCCGATGCCCTTGAGTTGAATATCTTCCGCTTACCTTCGTCCATCGACGAAGATGCGCAAACCATCAGCGATCGTTATTTTAAGATTGTGAAGAAGGTCATGAACCATGTGACCATTCCGGTTTCGGTTAAAATGTCGCCCTTCTTTACCGACACAGCCCATATTGCCGCTCGGCTGAGTAATGCCGGTGTTGAAGGCTTGGTGTTGTTTAACCGCTACTACAATCCGGATATAGATTTGGTCAGTAATAAAATAGTCTCGGGTCAGGTCTATTCAAACCCTACCGATTTTACTTGGGCACTGCGGTGGGTGGCGATTTTGTCGGGACAAGTAAAAGCCGACCTGGTAGCTTCGAGCGGTATTCATACGCCCGAAACCATGATCAAAATGCTTATTTCGGGAGCCACTGCCGTTCAGGTGGTATCATCCTTATACAAAAATGGTCCCGATTACTTGATGGACTTTTTGCATGGTTTGGAAAAGTGGATGGATGAAAAAGGCATAGCTAATATTGCAGCGCTAAAAAATTACGGCCGCGAGATGATGCCTGCCAATCCTGAAATGTTTGAAAGGGTGCAGTTCATGAAGTACTTCGGGGAATATTGATAATCCATTTTACGATAAAAAATTTCTGCATCAGCGGGCAACGAATATAGTTGCCCGGCTGTTGTTTTTTGGTTGCTTTTCTGAAAAAGAATGATTACTTTTGCCCCGCTAATAACATATATATAATTTAAAAATTCGTTTTCTATGTTAAACAGTTATGAAACCGTTTTCATTTTAACTCCCGTTTTGTCTGATGTTCAGATGAAGGAGACGGTAGAAAAGTTCAGGAGCATGATCCTGGAAAGCGGAGGCGAGATTGTCAATGATGAGAATTGGGGCCTTCGAAAACTGGCTTATCCTATCCAGAAAAAATCCACCGGGTTTTACAACCTGTTGGAGTTCAAAGCAGATCCTTCGTTCATTGCGAAGTTGGAAGTTAATTATCGCCGCGATGAGCGAATAATTCGTTTCCTTACTTTTAGATTGGACAAGTACTCTTTGCAGTACAGTGAGAAAAGAAGAAGTAACAAAAAAGAACAAAAGGAGAAATAAGCCATGGCACAGAATCAAAGCGAAATCAGATATCTTACACCTCCATCGGTAGAGATTAAAAAGAAGAAATATTGCCGCTTTAAGAAAAACAAAATCAAATTCGTGGATTACAAAGATCCTGAGTTTTTGAAAAAGTTTTTGAATGAGCAAGGTAAAATTTTGCCACGTCGATTGACTGGTACTTCTTTGAAATATCAGAGAAAAGTGGCTCAGGCCATTAAAAGATCTCGTCATTTGGCCTTATTGCCTTATGTAACCGATTTGATGAAATAAATTAGGAGGAAAAGACCATGATGGAAATAATCTTAAAAGAAGATGTGACTAATTTGGGTCACAAAGATGATATTGTTAAGGTGAAGCCCGGGTATGGCAGGAATTATCTTATTCCTCAGGGATTTGCTATTCTTGCAACGTCATCGGCTCGCAAAGTACATGCTGAAAACCAAAAGCAAAGAGCTCATAAACAAGAGAAAATGAGACTTGAAGCGGTTGCCATAGCTGAAAAGCTGGAAGGCAAAAAGCTGACTATTGGTGCTAAAGCCAGTTCTACCGGCAAAATATTCGGATCTGTTAACAACATTCAAATTGCCGAAGCCCTTGAAAAAGAAGGTTTCACAATTGAGCGTAAGAACATCGTAATTAAAGATGCAGTTAAAGAAGTCGGAAGCTTCACCGCTACCGTTAAACTGCACCGCGAAGTTAAAGTTACCATTGATTTCGAAGTAGTAGCTGAATAATTAGATTCAATAACAATACTACGTTTTTCAAACAAACAAACAGAAAAAGCGCCTCGTGAAAACGGGGCGCTTTTTCTGTTTTTAGGTCAATAGGTTGATAGGTCAATAGGTTGATAGGTCAATAGGTTGATAGGTCAATAGGTCGTTAGGTCGTTAGGTCGTTAGGTTGAGAGGGTAGGAAGGGTAGGAAGGGTTGAGAGGCGAAGCGAAGCGTAGTCCCGCGTAGCGGGATTGAGAGGTTGAGAGGGAAGGAAGGGATGAGGGGGTTGGAAGGGAGGATAGGGTTGGAAGGGTTGATGGTATAGAGTTAGGGGTTGATTGTTTAGTGTTAGGGGGTTGATGGGGTTTGAGGTTGAGAGGCGAAGCGAAGCGTAGTCCCGCGTAGCGGGATTGAGAGGGAAATGGGAAATACAGAGCGGAGACAGGGAGACGGGAGAAAGGAGAAATCTGTGCTCATCTGTGCAATCTGTGGATCAAAAAAACAAGCTGGGCGTAGTTTTAAACTACGCCTATCATCAAGTGATTCCATCGATCTTCGATTGACTCCGTTGATCTTCGATTGACTCCGTCGATTTTCAATTAACTCCGTTGATCTTCGATTGACTCCGTCGATTTTCAATTGACTCCGTCGATCTTCGATTCGCGATTCCCGCCATGCGGGACCTCAAGCAGCAGGCGCNNCGCTACGCTTGAATTTGCGAAAATTAGCTGACCATATTACTTCACCGCCACCGTTTCAATTTCAATCAAGGCACCAAGTGGTAAGCCTTTAACAGCAAAGGCTGCTCTTGCTGGCGGATTCTCAGGGTAGTAACTGGCATAGACTTCGTTCATCGCTTTGAAATCGTCCATGGTTGAAAGCAGGCAGGTCGATTTAACCACATCCGCATAGGCATATCCGGCAGCTTGAAGTATGGCGCCAATGTTTTTCATTACCTGCAGGGTTTGCTCGGTAATGCCCCCATCAACCACCTTAGCGGTAGTCGGATCTACAGGAACTTGCCCCGAAATATACAAAGTGCCGTTGATTTCTACTGCCTGACTGTAAGGCCCAATAGCCGCAGGCGCCTCAGATGTTTGAATGATTCTTTTCATGTATATACAGTTATGAGTTAACAATGATCAGG
>DHVH01000038.1 GCA_002412555.1 Marinilabiliaceae bacterium UBA5213
TGATGACTGATAACTGATGACTGATCATGGGAAAAAGCAAGTGTGCTACAGATAAGGAAAAAGTGCTCAAGGAGACGCATCGGTTTCTTTGTAAAAAATGCGGCTATTCGGCCAAAAAGAAAGACAAACTTTGTAAACCTGAAAAACTGATAATTAAGCTTTCAACCGATGGATAATATCTTGTCTCTGCTGATTGGTTTAATTTTTTTGGCCGGTATGGCTACTCCCCTGCTTTACCGCATCTGGCAAAAGAACACCGGCCTTTATTTGTCGGTCATTCCCCTTATCATTTTTGCCGTTCTCATTGCCGAACTCTTACAGTTGGCGCCACGTGAAAGTTCTCTGCTCGAAACATCCATGGGCTTTTTGCCAGGTATGGAATTTGCTTTTCGAATTGATGGTCTCAGTCTCATTTTCGGACTGCTAATCAGCGGCATTGGGGTCCTTATTTTGCTGCATGCCTCGTATTATATGGCCAAATACGATCATCAGGCCAGCTTCTACACCTATCTGATGTTTTTTATGGGGGCGATGATAGGCATGGTGTTTTCGGACAATCTGCTTGTCCTGTTCATATTTTGGGAAATTACCAGTGTGGCTTCTTTCTTCCTCATAGGCTTTGATCACCACGCAGAAAAATCGCGGCAAGCTGCTTTGCAAGCCTTGCTTATAACCGGATTCGGCGGATTGTGTCTCTTCTTTGCAGTTATTATTACCGGCAATATTACCGGCACATATGTCATTAGTGAACTGCTGGAACAGAGCATTCATCTGGGCAATCACCCGCACTATTATTTGATTCTTACTCTGACGATTTTGGCAGCCATCACCAAATCGGCCCAGTTTCCTTTTCACTTTTGGTTACCGGGTGCCATGCAAGCACCCACACCAGTCAGTGCTTACCTGCACAGTGCCACCATGGTCAATGCAGGCATTTTTCTGCTAATGCGTATTTATCCCATTATGGGAGGTACCATGATGTGGAAATACTCACTGATGCTGACCGGGGGCATCACCATGTTTCTGGGTGCCTTTTTCTCTATGGGGCAACGCGATTTTAAGCGCATTCTGGCCTTTACTACCATCAGTGCTTTGGGTACCATGACGCTGCTGGTGGGCATTGACACACCCGACTCGTTAAAGGCAGCATTGATCTTTTTTATTGTTCACGGTCTCTACAAGGGAGGTCTTTTCATGATTGCCGGCATCATTGATAAAAGCACTGGTACGCGCGACATATACGACCTGCACGGCCTTTACAAAAAAATGCCCCTAACGACCGTTGTGACCTTACTGGCGCTGATTTCAATGGCGGGGCTCCCTCCCATGCTGGGATTTTTAGGTAAGGAACTGATTTATGAGGCCAAAATGCAGCTGCCCGATGTATCGTGGCTATTGCTGCCCTTGGGCGTAGGTGCCAACATTATGATGGTGGCCATCTCTATTACTGTGTTTTATGAATTGTTTATTCCTGACAGAAAAAGAAAGCCGATAGAACTCAAGTACAAAGAAAAGGAATTGCCCCTGAGGTTTACCGTGGGACCAATTTTGCTGGCTGTGGTGGGACTGTTTTTGGGCCTAAGCCCAAAATTCCTTGAAACACCTGTGGATAATGGTCTCTTCTTCATGGGGAACCAAAGTGCAGAACTATCTTTATCCTTATGGCATGGCTTTAATGACGTACTCATACTAAGCATATTTACAGTACTTTCGGGCGTGCTCGTTTTTTTCATCCGTCGTCCGGTCACCCGACTGATCGGAAAAATCATTACCTGGCTGGATCGCCTCCACTTGCCCACGCTCTTTACGCAACTGATTAATAAATACGTGAAATCTGCGGCAAAAAACACCAATTTGCTGCAACATGGTTACCACCGCTTTTACCTGCTCACCTTTTTTCTGATGGTGATAGCCCTTATGGGCATTCAGATTTTCAGGATCACGGATATTCATTTGCCTGAGCTCACTCCGAGTCCCATTAAAATTCATGTGGCCCTTTTGCTGCTGGTTACAGCTTGTGCAGTAGTTTTTGCGGTCTTTGCCAAGTCACGTCTTTCTGCCATTTTGACGATGGGTGTTGTGGGCTATGGCATTGCTATGCTCTATCTTTATTATGGGGCGGTTGATTTGGCTATTACGCAGTTTCTGGCAGAAACGGTTTTGATGGTGCTATTTGTCATGGTCATCTACTACCTGCCTGAATTTGCCATATTATCCAGTAAAAAATCACGTTTGCGCGACGGTATAATATCCATTGGGGTGGGTGTGTTTATTACGCTGATAGTGCTCAAAGCCAAATTCCTAAATCTGGAAACGCCCGTATCTGAGTTTTTTGTGGCCAACGCCTATACCGAAGCTCATGGCCGAAACATTCGGAACGTAATACTGGTCGATTTCAGGGCGCTAGACACCATGGGTGAGCTTACAGTATTAACACTTGCCGCAGCAGGTGTGTACTCCTTGTTCCGGTTTCAGATTAAAATATTGAAAAAGAAAAAGACAGGCACGGATGAGCCACGCCAGGATGACAATAAAAAAATGCATGTATGAACAACATCATTCTTGAAAAAATAGCCCGCCTATTCCTGAGGGTCATTGCAGTGATGTCCGTCCTGCTTCTGTTAAGAGGGCATAACAGTCCGGGTGGCGGCTTTATTGCCGGCATTGTTCTGGCAACGGGATTTATATACTACGGAATTATTTTTGGCTCTGACCGTATCCAAACCATCATCTATTTCAACACGCGTATTTGGATGGGCATTGGCCTCGGCTTAGTCCTGATTGCAGCCGTAATGCCGGTTTTTGCGGGACATGAGCCGCTCACCGGCTTATGGTACATTGGTGAATGGCCGCTTGTTGGAACCATGCACCTTGGTACGCCTCTTATATTTGATACGGGCATTTTTATTGGTGTAACCGGACTAATACTATCTATTATTATAACCATTATGGAGGTGCTAAAATGGAATACATAATTGCTATTTTTATTGGATTACTCTACGCATGTGGCGTATATCTCATACTTCGCAGAAGCATTGTCAAGGTAATTTTAGGCGTTTTTGTGCTCAGCAATGCCACCAGCCTTATCATCTTTTTATCGGGCGGCATTCAAAGAGGTGGTGCACCCTTTATTCCCGAAGGAGCCGAGACGGTGGATCCGGCAACCATTTCAGATCCTCTGCCACAGGCACTGATACTGACTGCCATCGTTATCAGTCTGGGCATTTCGGCCTACATTTTGGCCCTTAAGTACCGCTATTTTGATGTGACTGGCACGCATGATTTGGACCAACTAAAAAACACCGACCAGCGATGATATTGTTTGCCTTGTTATTGATACCCTTCAGCTTTTTAATGCTGAGCCTCTTGATAAAAAAAGCGGGGATAAAGCAGCGACTGGCCTTGCTGTTTGCCACTTTCAACTTCTTGTGGGCGCTTGCGCTGGTACCTGCTGTGAAATTCCGGGAAATTATTGTGGTTCAAATGGGCTCGTGGTCGGCTCCCTATGGCATTTCGCTGGTGGCCGACCGCTTTAGTGTGCTAATGCTGGTGGTGGCTGCCTTTGTCTTTTTTCTTACCACCATCTACTCCACCCAATCGGTGGACAAGGCCAGAAGAAAAAATGGCCATTTTTTCTTTTCCTTTGGTATTCTGATGGGAGTTAATGGCAGCTTTATGGCAGGCGACCTGTTCAACCTCTATGTCTGGTTTGAAGTGATGTTGATGTCCTCCTTCATTCTGGTCAGCCTTGGTGGGGAACGCCAACAGCTCGAAGGCTCGGTCAAATACCTGATTTTAAACCTCATCTCATCTTTGTTCTTTGTGGCTGGCATTGGTTTGCTCTATGGCAAACTGGGCTCTCTCAATCTGGCAGATTTATCTCTGAAAATGGCCTCGGCCAGCGATAATCTGGCCTTGCTGAATCCGGCGCTGATTCTCATTTTTGTAGGGTTTTCAATTAAAGGGGCCCTTTTTCCATTTTTCTTTTGGCTGCCGGCCTCGTACCACACACCTCCTCCGGCGGTAACTGCGCTATTTGCAGGCTTACTGACCAAGGTGGGCATCTATTCACTGATACGATTTTACACGCTGTTTTTGTATTACGACCATGGATTTTGGAACCCGGTCGTATTATGGGCGGGAGGCCTATCCATGGTCATCGGAGTTATCGCAGCCTCGTCGCAGTATGATTTTCGAAAAATTCTGTCCTTTCATATTATCAGTCAGGTCGGCTACGTAGTTGTTGCGCTGGGCTTTTTTACGGTGGCCGGACTAACAGCGGCACTTTTCTTTTTGGTGCACAATATGCTGGCCAAGACCAATGCCTTTTTAGTAGCCGGATGGGTGCACCGTGAAAGAGGGACGCTTAACCTGAAAGTATTGGGGGACCTGTTCAACAAAAGTCCGATTTGGGGTATCCTGTTCTTTATTTCGGCTTTCAGTCTGGCCGGCCTGCCCCCACTCAGCGGATTTTTTGGAAAATATTTAGTCCTCAAGGCAGGCATCGAAGCCGACCAAGTCTTCATTACCCTGGTAGCGCTGTTTGTAGGCTTTTTCACCCTCTTTTCAATGGTAAAAATATGGATGGAGGTCTTTTGGAAAAAAGCACCTGAGAATATCGCTCAACTGGCACCAGTAGAATTGAAACCCGCCAACTGGATGCTTTTTTCATCTGTGGTAATGGCATTGGCCATTGTTGCTATGGGACTATGGGCGGCGCCCATTGTTGAATATTGCCAATTGGCTGCTGAAGATCTATTGACGCCTTCTAAATACATTGACTATGTTTTGGGATACCATTAAAAAATCACTTACTGTGAAGACCATCAAAAGGCTTTACTATCTCCTTTTGCTCTTTTTCTATTTTTGTTACAAAATAATAGAATCGGGATGGGTGGTGGCATTGCTCATTTTGAAAGGGTCCAGAGGCGAACATGGGGGCATGCTGGAATACACTACGATTGTTCCTAAATCGTGGCAACTGGTCATTTTATTCAACATGCTTAGCATGACACCGGGTTCACTTTCAGTGGATATATTGGAGGATGGAAGGGTCATTCAGGTTCACCTTTTGCGCATCGCCGACAAAGAGCAATTTTTGGCTGTAACAACCAAAATTGAAAGATTACTGATTAAAGCACTTTAACTATCGTATTATGGATTCTTCTACTTTTTTGGAATATGCGGCTGTTGCGGGCTTATGGATTATGACCATCAGTCTGGTTTTCCCGCTGTGGCGTCTGTTTAAAGGACCTTCGCTGCCCGACCGGGTAGTGGCATTGGATCAAAGTGCCGTTATTATAGTTGGGATAATCATTTGTGACATCATCTATTCCAAAAATGAAATGGAGCTGGATGTGGTGCTGGTTGTTTCCTTTCTTTTAGCCATGGGCTCTATGATCATTGCGCGTTTCCTATACAAACAAAATGCTGAAAAATGAATGAAGTAATTGAATACATTGTTGGTACACTGATTATTATCAGTGCTTTGGTGGTACTCATTGCATCTGTAGGCATTGTGCGCTTTAGAAATCTTTATGCGCGCATGCATGTAGTGACAAAAGTATCTTCTTTCGGACTCTTACTCCTGCTTATTGCCCTCAACTTACTGTCCATGAAATTTCGCATTCTGATTGAATCGCTGATTATTTTTCATGTTTTGATATTCTTATCCCCCATTTCTGCACATGTTACGGCCAAAGTAGCTTTATGGTTAAATGAAAATCCGTCAGCGCCCGACAAGGAAGTTGAAGAAACAAAAGAAAAAGAATGAGTCTGAATGCCATGATTTTTGCTGCAGGTATAGGTTCCCGACTAAAACCCTATACCGACAAAACGCCCAAGGCTTTGATAAAAATCGGTGACCATCCTATGCTGGAGGTGGCCTTACGCAAATTGGAACGGCTGCAGGTCCGAAGGGTTATTGTGAATGTGCATCACCATGCCCAACAGGTAATAGAATTTCTTAGCGGCTATAAAAGTGATCATATGGAGATATGCATCTCCGATGAAAGTGCTCAATTATTAGATACCGGAGGCGGTTTAGTCCAAGCGGCACCTCTTTTTGAAAAAGGCAGTGACATCCTTATTTATAACGTGGATGTACTAACCAATGCCCCGCTCGAAGAGTTGATTGAATACCATAGGCAGGGTGACCAACTGGCGACTTTAATGATTCAGGACAGAACTGCTTCGAGGTACTTGCTGTTTGACCAACATTTAAAGCTATGCGGATGGCGCAATCCAAAAACCAAAGAAGAAATATGGGTAAATACCCCTGATTCAACAGCGCTTCAGGTGGGATTCAACGGCATTCAAATTATCCGACACGAACTTCTAACGTTAATTAAAAGTAAAAAATCAGTCTTCCCCATCATCCCTGAATATTTGCAACTGGCTCAATCACAATCAATAAAAGGCTGGATTCAAAGCACTGGATCCGATTGGTTTGACATAGGCACACCCGACAAGCTGAATAACGCATCGAAGTTATTCCTAACTTGCGGTCCTATAAAACGTCAAACCTTCTTTTAAAGCTTTATCATGAACCTCAGAAAACGACGCGTGGTTGTACGAACCATTGCGCGACCCTTTGAAAAATTTATTGAAAGAATTACCGGCGGTGGTATCCTCTTAATGTTCGTCACTTTCGCTGCCCTGCTCTGGGCCAACTCGCCGCTCAAAGATTACTACGAATTTGTATGGGATTATGAATTTGTGTTGGGCTTAAGTCCTTTTGAATTGCACAAATCACTGTTGCACTGGATAAACGATGGCCTCATGGTCATTTTTTTCTTTGTGGTGGGACTGGAAATCAAGCGGGAAGTCCTGGCCGGTGAGCTGAGCACTTTCCGACAGGCCATTTTCCCACTCATAGCGGCCGTTGGTGGCATGGTTATACCCATTGTCTTTTTTACAGCCTTTGGATTACAAGGAGAGGCGGGACAAGGATGGGGCATTCCCATGGCAACAGATATTGCCTTTTCGTTAGCTATTCTGGGCATACTGGGTTCCAGGGTACCGCTGAGCCTGAAAATATTTTTAACAGCCCTTGCCATCGTTGATGATTTAGGTGCGATCCTAGTCATTGCCCTGTTTTACAGCCACCAAATTTATTGGACCTACCTTATTATTGCATTTATATTGTTGCTTGTGCTGGTGGTTGCCAACTACTTTGACCTGCAAACCATTCATATATATACCGGTATAGGGTTTATCATCTGGTTTCTGTTTTTAAAATCTGGCATACATCCAACTATCGCCGGGGTATTGATTGCTTTTACCATTCCGGCCCGACCCAAGGTGCAGATTAATCAATTTATCCCCAAGATAAAATGGCGCTTGAAGCAGTTCTCAAATTTACCGGAAGACGACACCAATTTTGTTTTAAGCAACAAGCAGTTGGAGTCAATTGACCATATGGAGGAATTGGTTAAGCAAGTACAAAGTCCATTGCAAATGATAGAACACAACTTGAGTGGCGTTGTTAACTACCTTATTTTACCCCTCTTTGCCTTGGCCAATGCAGGCGTTACCATTCTTGCTCCAGGCTCACCCTTTGCGTCAATAGGACAGGTATTCACCTCCCTGTCACTCATTATTGCCGTCAGTCTTGTCTTTGGAAAAGCCATAGGCATTTCACTCTTTGCATGGCTGGCTGTTAAACTCAAACTATCGGTAAAGCCCAAAGATGTCTCATGGCTTTCTTTTATGGGGATTGGCTTGTTGGGTGGAATAGGTTTTACCATGTCGCTTTTCATTGCCAACCTGGCCTTTAAATCACCTGAACTGCTGGATCAGGCTAAAGTTGGTATTTTCTTTGGATCTTTAGTTGCTGGTGTGGCAGGCTTTTTGGTATTAAAACATGCTTTAGCAAAAGATCAGGCTAAAAGAGAGAAAAAGCAGCAAGCAAACTTGTAATAAATACAAACAGGCCACCTTTTGGTGACTATGAAATAAAAAGAGCCGGCAAAACCGGCTCTTTTTGTTTCATAAAGAAAAATCCTTACTCAACAACTTCTTCAACAGCTTCTTCAGTAGCATCATAAGCATCTTGGTAAGCATCTTCTAATTCTTCAGCAGCCTCTTCAACTTTTTCTTCAGCTGCTTCAATGGCGTCTTCTGCTTTTTCTTCATTACTTTTTGAGGAACTACCGGCACAACTTGCAAATAAGAATGCGGCAAAAACAAAGAATGCGAATAATTTTTTCATAACAGTTTTTCTTAAAGTTTGGTTAATTACTTGATTAAATCGGAAGTAAAAGTAATAAAGGATTTATAAATCGCAATAAAACAAGCCAATTATTTTAATTAAATAAGGATAATTACACCAAATGCATTAAATATTCTAACCGATTTAGTATTTAGCCACTTACAATGACAACAATCGATTGCGGAGATTTTTAAATAAACAATGTATAACAAAAAGACCAGCCATATTTAACATTTTAACACAAAAAGAGAAAGGGGCCATCCCTACAGATAGCCCCTTTCTTATTGAATTGGTCTTTGACAGCCTTCAAAAAAAGGCGGTGTTACTTATCAGGCATTGGGTTTAAAAAAACCAAGATCATCAATGGTGAAGTTAGAGATGTACTCTGCCCGCGCTTTATTTTCTGATCTTCCCATCCGTATGTAAATTTCTGTAGAAGTACGGAAGGTTTCATTGCGCTCGGTATCTAGTAATAGCAAGTACCCCATTATAATGTGACCAGCCATTTCGACCAAACGGCGTGCATGGAAATCCAGGTATTCATTGTCCTTAACGTCCACCACTTGTTTAACCGCCTTCTCATACTCCTCGGTCATGCCAATTAGCGTACGTCTAAAACTATGAAGTTCGGGCTGCAATGGCATGGCTTCGAATTCCCGAATACGATTGAGATAGGCACCTGTGGTTACGCCTCTTATGGCTGCTACCACCTGCAACTGGGTGGTACCTTCATAAATGGTCGTAATACGGGCATCTCTATAGATGCGTTCGATGGGATAATCTTTCATGAATCCGCTACCACCATGAATTTGCAGTGAGTCATAGGCCAACTGATTACAGTATTCACTGGTCATGCCTTTGAGCAAGGGCGTGAAAAAATCGGCCAGACGTTGATACACTTTCATATCAGCGCGTTCTTCCTTGGTCAACGCTCTTTCTTCAGCCAAATGCATGTAGCTCTTATAAACATCCACATACCTGCTTGTTTCATACAAGAGGGTGCGGGAAGCATCCAGTTTGGCCTTCATGGTGGCCACCATTTCATATACGGCAGGAAATTCGATGATGGACTTGCCAAACTGCTTACGCTCATCGGCATAGGATACAGCTTCGCGGTAGGCTGCTTCTGAAAGGCCTACCGACTGGGCGCCAATTCCCAGACGGGCACCATTCATCAAAGCCATTACATATTTGATGAGGCCCATTTTTCGCTCGCCCACCAACTCTGCAGGCGCATCCTTGAACACCAACTCACAGGTTGGTGAACCTTTGATACCCATCTTGTTTTCTATGCGGCGGATGGTGACAGCTTTTTCGTTACGGTCATAAATAAACATGGACAGTCCGCGACCATCTGAGGTACCGGCCTCACTACGGGCCAAGACCAAAGACACATGACCATCACCATTGGTAATAAAGCGCTTAACACCATTCAGATACCACTTGCCATCTTTCTCATTAAAAGTAGCTTTTAGCTGCACAGCCTGCAAATCAGATCCTGCATCGGGCTCGGTTAAATCCATGGCCGCTGTCTCGCCATTGGAAATACGTGGCAAAAATCGGCTTTTCTGGTCGTCGTCGGCAAACTCGTTAATGGTTTCTGCACAATCCTGCAGTCCCCAAATATTCACGAAACCGGCATCGGCGCGTGAAACGATGTCGGCGGCCATAATGTAAGGTACAATGGGGAAATTCAAACCTTCATACTTGCGTGGAAGCGTTATACCCATTAAACCGGCCTTTACCAAAGCATCGAGGTTTTCCTGTGTGCCTTTGGCATATATAACTTCGTTGTTGACAATTTTGGGACCTTCGGCATCCACACCTTCTGCGTTGGGCGCAACTATATCGCCACAAATTTCTCCGACAATTTCCAGTACTTTCTCGTAACTGTCCATGGCGTCTTCAAAATCCAGGGGAGCATAATCGAATTGATCCTTATCTGCGAAGTTGCGCTCCTTGAGCGCAACGATTTTCTTCATCAGGGGGTGTTGCAGATGAAAAAGAAGATCGGGGTTATCTGTAAAAAAATTAGCCATTTGTATTTCGTATTGAGGAGGACCTAAGTCATCCGTAAGAAAAATAAAACTTGGGTTACTTGCTGTTCTTCTTATAGAACTTGATGAGTTTGGGTATGGTCTCCATCACATCGCCGGTAATAACGTAATCAGCTATTTTATTGATGGGCGCCATCGGATCATTGTTGATGGCAATGACCATGGCCGACTCTTCCATACCCGCTGTGTGCTGAATTTGTCCGGAAATACCGCAGGCAATGTATAGTTTTGGACGAACGGTAATACCTGTCTGCCCCACCTGCCGGTCGTGATCGGCATAGCCTGCATCGACTGCTGCGCGTGATGCGCCGACTTCAGCACCTAAAACCTCAGCCAGTTCGTACAATACCTGAAAATTCTCCTTGGAGCCCATTCCGTAACCGCCTGAGACGATGATGGAGGAGTTTTTGATGTTGACGCGACTTTTTTCCATGTGTCGTTCAAGCACCTTAACCACCAAATGTTCGGGCTTAACAAACTGACTGACGTCAATCTTTTTCAACTGTCCCTTATGATTGGCTGAGAAAATTTCCTTTTTCATAACCCCTTCACGTACGGTAGCCATTTGTGGGCGACAATCGGGATTGATAATGGTGGCCACAATATTCCCACCAAAGGCAGGTCTAATCTGATACAGCAAATCTTTATAAATCTTTTTGGCCTTTTTATCTTCATGATCACCAATCTCCAGTGACGTACAATCAGCTGTCAACCCACTGTACAAAGCAGACGAAACCCTTGGTCCCAAATCACGCCCCATCGTAGTAGCACCTAACAAGCCGATTTGAGGCTTTTCAACCTTAAACAAGCCATTGATCACTGCCGCGTGTGGTAGTGTTGTGTAGGGTGCCAGACAGGCATCGTCGCCTATGTGAACCACATCGGCTCCATAGGGAAAAATCTCTTTTTCTATACCGGTCAACTTGTGACCTAGGACAACTGCCTCCAACTGGCACTTGAGGGTGTTGGCGAGACTGCGACCCTTGGTAAGCAACTCTAAGCTTACATCGGCCACTTTGCCTTCGTCCATCTCACATATTACAAATATATTGTTCATTCGTAGTCGTTTTATAATTATCCAATGGTGTGGTTAAGCATCAATTCTTTAATAAGCTCATCGATCTCTTTATCGGATGCAGTCAAAACCTTTGACTCTTTAGCTTGAAACACAACGTTTTCAATGGTTTTAACCTTGGTTGGAGACCCTGTTAGTCCCAGCCATTGGGCATCTGTTTCAACATCGTTGACACTCCACTCCTGTATATTCAGATAGGGACGGTCGGCCGACATGTCGATGTAATCTTCAGCCTGTGACTGGCGTTCCGACATGGTGCGGGCATGCTTAAACTTCATCAGCAACTTGGCGGCTCTGGGGCGACATGATGGTGCAGAGCTGTTAACGGTTATAACGGAAGGCAGAGGAGCTTCAACCGTCTCAACTCCTCGTTCTAACCTGCGCTTAAGGGTGATTTTCCCTTTTTCGGCTTTGATTACGTCTTCCACATAAGTGACCTGAGGCAAGTTCAATTTTTCTGCCACTTGTGGGCCAACCTGTGCGGTATCACCATCAATGGCCTGGCGACCGGCTATGATCAAATCAAAGTCTTTAATTTTTTTGATGGCGCAGGATAAGGCATACGAGGTTGCCAAAGTATCAGATCCGGCAAAGGCTCTGTCGCTCAACAAATAGCCATCATCGGCTCCACGGAACAACCCTTCCCGAATAATATCGGCAGCCCGTCCAGGTCCCATGGTTAATAGGGTCACAGTGGTCCCTTTATACTTTTCCTTTAACCGCAACGCCTGTTCGAGGGCGTTTAAATCCTCCGGATTGAAAATAGCCGCTAAAGCGGCCCGGTTAACTGTCCCATCAGCCTTCATGGCATCCTTGCCCACATTTCGAGTATCAGGAACCTGCTTGGCAAGAACAATAATTTTTAATCCCATTTTATAAAATTTAATAGATTTTCGAATTTTAGAAAGACAAATATAATAAAAGCCGGCTTTTTACCAACTCCTTAAAAACAACTGTAAAACAATCATTTATAAAAGAATAAGAGCAAACACAAAGAAGCAAGCTGGCAACACGAAGGCTAAAATTCAACCAAACAACCAGTTATCGTTGACTATTTTTGATAACTATCCTCAATTTTTAACTATCTAAGCTTTTCAGATTAGTGGTAATTTAGAATTAGATTAATTTACGAGCCGGCATCATGAACCACATGTACCAGATATTTGTTTCACCATAAAACACAAATGAAGCATCCAACGACTTACAGCTTTCTAAAGATAGTTTCCCTGCTTTTTGCTTTATCATCAGGTGCAATTACCATGCAGGCACAAGTGAATTCACCAAAAGACAGCACTATGAAAACTTTTCAATTTCGCGAATTAACCACCGAAGAAGCCTACGTTATACAACGCAAAGGAACTGAACGCCCATATACCGGGGAATATTACGAACACAGTGAACCAGGGATTTATGCCTGTAAGCAGTGTGGCCATCACCTTTATCAAAGTGGTGATAAATTTGATGCCCATTGCGGATGGCCATCCTTTGATGATGAAATAAAAGGTGCTGTAAAACGGGTAACTGATGCTGATGGCAGAAGAACAGAAATCATCTGTGCACGTTGTGAGGGACATCTGGGACATGTTTTTACGGGTGAAGGCTTCACACCAAAAAACACACGTCACTGTGTGAATAGTATTTCGATGATTTTTATCCCAAAAGAGCAAGAAAAAAAGACGGAAGAATAGAGCAATTGGCTTATCGGATCATTACTTTAAGTGTCACCGAAGGTGCATTGGACGCAGGGGTTACCCTTACCAGATAAATACCTTTACGAAGCTGGGAAGTTTGAATTCGGCGCGTGGGGGTTTCAGGGTCCTGAACCACCTTAATAACTTCTTTACCGGTTAAATCAAACAATTGTATTTCATAGGAAGCATTCACATGATTGGTAACGACTAAATCTCCGGTTGAACCATCCACATATGCAACTACTGTCTTTTCCGCTTCAACTTGCGACGAAAGGGCAAACGAAGCACCACCTGTCCACATTAACAGAGTGACTAAAACAAGTGATCGTATGTTATTTTTTATTAGCTCCTTCATCGAATTCCGTCATCAATAACGTGTCTACATTTATACAAAAATAATGATAAAAAGTTACACACGGTCGTATTTTATATAATATTTTAATATTTAAAGTCCGGGAAATTATTTTCATTCTTTTAGTGCTCAAGCCACACGGAAACAAAAAGGGCCGCCACTGCAATTAATTTTCTAAAAATCAACTCAATTGTCTAAAATACAGGAACTCGCTTCGCTCAAACAACCCGGATTTTTTTACGACAATCAACTTTATTTTTTCAACGGAAATTTCTTGAGGTGGTAAGGAATCGCTGTATATAATGGAATCGCTGGTTGTATACAGAGAAATAATTTTGTTAATCAATTCTCAACCATCACCCTTTGCAACTCACAGAATGAGAAAGGAATCCTGCAGAATTCCATCCTCATCTAAATCAATAAATATGTCAAAGGGAGAGCGATAAATTGCTCGCTTAAAGTCTTTATAAGCATCACTTGCTTCTGACTCTTCCATTATAAAGAGGGCCCATAAAAGCAGATAATTTTGGTAGCCGGCATCCATAACCATCTGATCAATTTCATATTCAAATTTCTTCTTCCCGCTCTTTGAAAGGTATTGCCATCCACGTTGCACAACGCCAAAAAAATTACGTGACTGATAGTCTTTAATGTGCATCAATTCATGCATCATAAGTCCTACCCGTGCCATCTCAGGTACATCTTCGTACAATACTCCATCAAAGGTCTTGTCATTATTGACCTGCAGCAGATAAGTCCTGTTGTCCCGCTTTCTAAAAATCAAAGAACCCCAGGTAGGCCTCGCCGTCATGGTAGTACTCAGTTTCTTTTTTCGGATTTTAATCTTTTGATTGTGTAAACAAGGAATATCATCGATAAGGATTTCAAACACGTCCTGAAACTTCTCAGGGACAGTCCAGCTGGCAGGCCAGTTTTTTGTCTGAGCATTATGGGGTTTAGCCTCCACCTCCTTATCGGTGTTACCGGCATAAGCCAGAGACAGCACCAACCACCCCCACAACATCACCCAATATCTCTTTTCAGTACGCATAGCAAACCGGATATACTTGCGTTTACGCAAAATATCCGCACAGGTTTCATTCAACAAATCAACCATGCCCCTCCATTATCAGTCCCTCATTTGCAAGCTGTGCAGTTTTTTATACACGCCGTCGTGCTCAATCAACTCGTTATGTGTCCCTCGTTCTACAATCTCACCTTCATGAAACACACAAATCATATCGGCATTTCGAACAGTGGATAAGCGGTGAGCAATGACGATGGAGGTACGATTCACCATCAGGTTTTCCAAGGCTTGTTGCACCAACAGTTCCGACTCTGTATCCAAAGCAGAAGTAGCCTCATCCAGAATCAATATGGGAGGATTCTTTAAAACAGCACGGGCAATACTCAAACGCTGTCGTTGTCCGCCCGATAGTTTACCGCCCCTGTCGCCAATTACGGTTTCGTAGCCATGCTCTGTTTCCATGATAAAATCATGCGCATTGGCCACTCGGGCAGCAGCTTCAACCTGTTCAGGAGTGGCTTCATCTACGCCAAAGACAATATTATTATAGATGGTATCATTAAAAAGAATGGCATCCTGATTAACATTGCCCATCAAATGCCTTAAATCGTGAATCTTTAATTCTCTGATATCGGTTCCATCAATTAAAATCTCTCCTTGCTGGATGTCGTACAGTCTGGGCAACAAATCGACAAAGGTCGATTTTCCGCTACCCGATTGCCCGACTAAAGCCACGGTTGTTCCTTTCAGAATTTCAACATTCACACTCTTTAATACCGGTCGGTCGTGGTAAGCAAAAGTCACGTTGCGGTATTCGACCTTCGAACGCAGTTCTTTAGCCTCTTTCGCATTCGCCATCTCTTTAATACCAACATCAGCCTTAAGAATCATGTCGATTCGTTCATAAGCGGCCAGTCCCTTTTGAATACTAAAGAATGCCTGTGAAAAAGCTTTGGATGGATTAATAATCAAATAAAATATACCAATATAGGAAAGAAAGGCTGCAGGTGCCAAGCCGCTTTCCTGGCTGAGAATGAGTGTACCCCCAAACCACACTACCAACACAACTACAATGGTACCCAAAAATTCACTGACGGGGCTGGCCAATTCACGGCGGCGCATCAAGCGGTTCATGATATCGCGATAGCCCTCAATATCGCCCTTGTACCGGGCATTCATTCGTTTCTCTGCGTTAAAGGCCTTGATGATGCGCAGTCCCGATAAGGTTTCTTCCAAAACACCGAGAATAACGCCCATTTTCTCCTGTCCCTTTCGTGATTTCTTTTTGAGGCTGCGACCAATTCTGCCGATAATCAAACCAGCCAAAGGCAAAAGCACCAGAACAAACAAAGTCAGCGGCACACTAAAAACCATCATGGTAACCAGGTAGACCACTATCATCACTGGATTTTTCAAAACCATATCCAATGAAGACATAATAGAATTTTCCACCTCCTGCACATCACCAGTCGATCGGGAAATAATGTCACCCTTGCGCTCAGAACTAAAAAAGCCCAGAGGTAGTTGTAATATTTTATCGTACAATAGCTTTCTCAAATCCCTGACAACACCATTGCGCATGCCTATACTGGTATAGGCGGCCAAATAAGTAGCGCCCGTCTTAAATAAGGTAGCGATCACCAGAAACAGTCCGACAAACAAGAGAGAATACCCAGGCCCATATGCCTGCTTAAAATAGGTGATGTAGTAGTAGAGATTATTTTTTATAGAACTAAATTCTGTTGAAAAAGGCACCAATTCGTAGACCTCACTTCCTTGCATCAAAATAATTTCCAGCATGGGAATCATCATGGCAATGGAAAATACAGCAAATAGCGCAGCTAGCAGATTAAAAACAAAATTCAAAGCCAACAGGTGCTTATAGGGCTTAAGAAATTTCCATGCTATTTTAAAAAACTCCTTCATTTTTGAGTGGTCTATTTATTATGGTACTCATCTTGGGGCATCAACAGGATTGTATTAATATAAATCAACACCCGTGTAACTCTGAGGCGATAATTTTCGCAACTCGCCTTTTACCTTTTCAGTTACCTCCAGTGTTTCGACAAATTCTGCAATGGCTTTGCCGTTAATTACGGTATTGGTCCTTGTGAGTTCTTTCAAAGCCTCATAGGGGTTGGGATAGCCTTCGCGACGTAAAATGGTTTGAATACCTTCGGCTACAACGGCCCAGTTGTTCTCCAAATCCGCGTCAATCGCTTTCTCATTCAGCAATAATTTCCTGAAACCATTTTGCAAAGATTTAATGGCCAATACGGTGTGCCCCAAGGGCACGCCGATGTTGCGCAACACAGTACTATCAGTTAAATCGCGCTGCAAGCGCGATACAGGAAGCTTTGACGAAAGGTGTTCAAATAAGGCATTGGCTATGCCCAGATTTCCTTCGGCATTTTCAAAATCAATGGGGTTGACTTTATGGGGCATGGCGCTGGAGCCGACTTCCCCCTTTTTAATCTTCTGTTTAAAGTATTCCATCATGATGTAAGTCCACATATCGCGACTCAAATCCAGCATAATGGTATTGATGCGTTTAAAATTATCAAAAGTAGCTGCCAGATTATCGTAATTGCTAATCTGGGTTGTAAATTGCTCTCTGTCGAGTTTTAAGGAATCGTTCAAAAAGCGATTGCCAAAAGCCACCCAGTCAATTTCAGGATAGGCAGCATGGTGGGCGTTAAAGTTACCAGTTGCACCCCCAAATTTGGCCGAGCAGGATACACTTTTAAGCAGGGCCAACTGGGTATTCAAACGGTGTACAAAGACTTTAATTTCTTTCCCTAGTCGGGTTGGAGAGGCTGGCTGACCGTGGGTTTTGGCCAACATGGCAATGTCCTTCCACTCAGTAGCCATTCTGTCTAACTCGCTGATCAATTCTTCCAACAGAGGATAATATACATCGTGAACAGCATCCCGTAAGGAGGCGGGAACAGCTGTATTGTTGATATCCTGAGAAGTCAGTCCAAAATGGATAAACTCCTTAAAGGCTTCCAGACCCAAAGCATCAAACTTTTCTTTGATAAAATATTCAACGGCTTTGACATCATGATTGGTAACCGCTTCAATGCTCTTGACTTTCTCGGCATCCTCCAGCTGAAATCCTTTGTATATCTCGCGCAATTCAGCAAATTTTGTCTGATCAAACCCATTCAACTGTGGCAATGGCAACTCACACAAGGCTATAAAATACTCCACTTCAACCATTACCCGGTAACGGATCAAGGCATATTCTGAAAAATAAAGGGCTAAGCCGTCCACTTTATTACGGTAGCGTCCATCAATGGGAGAAATAGCGGTCAATAACTGAATTTCGAGCATGATTATCTTGGTTTTTAGAAAGTGCAAAGGTAGCAAAATTGGATGGAAAATTTGGCGGGAATATCATGAAGTGTACATAATCAGAGATAAAATGACTATTTTTGATTAAAAATCAGAAGGTCATGAAATTGATAAAAACCCTATTGTTAATGCTATTGACGCTCTCAGGCGTCAATGCTCAGGAAGTGGCAGACAGTGCCCAATCGGTGGTTTACCGCTTACCTATTTTCAGCAACATCAACAGCACCACATGGGTACATACCCAAAGGGCCTTTGCCGAAGCAAAGGAACTGAACGCTGAGGCCATTATTCTGCACCTCAACACCTATGGCGGAGAAGTAGTGTTTGCCGACTCTATGCGTACTAAAATCCTTAACAGTGATATTCCGGTTTATGTGTTTATTGACAATAATGCTGCCAGTGCCGGCGCGCTGATTTCCATTGCTGCCAAAAAAATATACATGCGACCAGGCGCCAACATCGGAGCGGCAACGGTGGTCAATCAAACCGGTGAACAAATGCCTGACAAGTACCAGTCGTACATGCGCTCAACCATCAGAGCCACTGCCGAAGCGCAGGGTAAGGATACCATCGTAACCGGCAACGATACCATCGTTAAATGGGTACGCGACCCACGAATTGCTGAGGCCATGGTGGATGACCGTGTCAGTATTCCCGGCGTAATAGACTCAGGCAAAGTATTGACCTTTACCACGTTGGAAGCCATCGAACATGGCTTTTGTGATGGCATTGCCCATAATATAGCTGAAGTTCAGAAAATTATTGGTCTGGAGAATGCCAAATTGGTCACCTTTCGACCATCCTTTTATGATGGCCTAAAGGGTTTTTTGACGAGTCCTATTTTAAGTGGCATCCTCATCCTTGTCATTATAGGCGGTATATACTTTGAGATGCAGTCGCCCGGAATCGGGTTCCCAATTCTTGCCGCACTGATTGCCGCAGTGCTCTATTTTGCACCGCTTTATATTGATGGACTGGCAGCCAATTGGGAAATCATTATTTTTGTGATAGGCATTGGTCTTATTGCTGCAGAAATATTTATCATCCCGGGATTTGGTATAGCTGGCATTAGTGGGGTCATTCTGGCCTTCACCGGACTCACACTGGCTCTTTTAGACAATGTTGTTTTTGATTTTCAAGGTGTTGATACCAGTGATTTCATGCAAGCGCTGGTCATTGTGCTAGGCGGCTTTTTTGGCGGCATACTTCTGACCATATATCTCAGCTATAAGTTGGTAGGAAGCGCGGATGGTCCCTTGTCCAAATTCTCGCTCAACACCTCACAAGACCTCGACAAGGGCTACCTGAGTGTAGATGCCGCTACCAAAAACATGGTTGGCAAAAGTGGGCACTCTGTCACGGTATTGCGCCCATCAGGCAAGGTAATGGTGGAAGATGAATTATATGATGCCCGTGCATTGGAAGGCTACATCGAAAAAGATGAACCGGTTAAAATAATCAGTTACACTTCGGGTCAATTAAATGTTCGCAAAATAAAAAAAGATATGCTGTAAACGCCTAAAAAAGAGCACATATAAAATTTTAATATAAACGATAGGCGAAAAATTAATTAATTATTAATAGAGGGGTTGGCATTTTTTTAAAAAAAGCACGAAATTTGTTTTGAAACATGTGTGAGAAATTGAAAATTTCGTATTTTTCACCCGTGTAAATCATTCAATTTTTAACTTACTAAAGTAACAAAAAATGAAAGGAAAGAAGCTTCCCAACAAGAATTCCGGGATCTTCCAGAATGAAGAAGCCTTAAGCAAGCCGGGGGTAAAGCTATTGAAACAGAAACGGTCCAAAAAACCATCCATTTACGATGAAACGGACGAATACGATAATTTCGATTATCGTTCGGATGACGATGTGGAAAATCTTTATGACGATGACACCGTCGATAACGATGAAGATTATTACTAGAAAGGAAAAAGACTCTTTAAGCATTCGGGGCGTTAAAACAAGGTTTTAACGCCCCGTTATATTTTAACATCGCTTTAACAGCTAAGACCCACAGGACAACCAACATTTTTCCTATTTTTGTACTATGCAAGGTAAAGTAAATGTAATACTATCGGTATTGGTTCTGGTATGCTTCATACCGGCCACACTTGGCTTTGCCTTAATCTACCATCACTGCAGTGGCTGCCAGTCGCACGACAAGGAAACAGCCATTCTGCTAACCGCACACACCCACGAAGAAGACGGCTGCTTTTGTACAGAATCCTCTACCAATGATGCTTCACACGATTGTGGTGACCAGCATGAAGGTGCCTGCCATGATGAAAATGCACCGGTGAAACATACACATGATTGCGTGGTAGAACTTAAAAAGTTGGAAGAACCTTTCACACCGGTTACCTTTAACAATTGGCTGCCCATACCTTTAGAAATAGCTTGCGCCGCCCTTTTCTTTTACAGCGATCAAATACCGCCTGAATCCTTTTCTGTGGACTCTGCTCACTTACTTTTTGATCCGCCGAGGATGCTAACAGGATACGAACGCCTTATCATGAACGAAGTTTTCAGATTGTGATGCCCCTTTGTTGAATGCTTAATGGCCAAGCGTGGCCATTCATCAAAAGGTTAACATCCAAAGACTGAGAACATGAAACGAGACATGATCGACCTTTCTCACAAAAGAAAATCGAAGATCAGCGAAGCTAATCCTTGTAATGCCGAGTTTCATGTGGACCATTTAAATAATTATTACCACATGAAAAAAATCAGAATTCTATTATTGATCCTGTTATTTCCATTTGTATTGTCTGCCCAAAACATGGTAAGCGGCCATGTGTTTGAATTACAACAAAATAAAAAGGAACCCATCATCGGGGCCAATGTTTATTGGGCCGAAACCACCATTGGGGTATCTACCAATGAGCTGGGGCAATTTCATCTGCCCTATAAAGACGACACCTCCAAATTGGTGGTCAGTTTTGTCGGGTTTAGGACCGACACTTTGCTTATCAAAGAGCCGGCTCACAGTCTGCAAATCAACTTGTCGCAAGACCAGCAACTGGACGAGGTTACGGTGGCTGCCCGTCAGGCAGGCACCCACATTTCCCGGCTGAACCCCATCACCAGCATGGAAATTACCTCGGCAGAACTGTGCAAAGCCGCCTGTTGCAGTCTGGCGGAGAGCTTTGAAACCAACGCCTCGGTAGATGTATCTTACACAGATGCAGCCACAGGTGCCAAACAAATTCAACTATTAGGACTATCAGGCACTTATGTGCAGATGCTCTCTGAGAACATGCCTACCAGTCGGGGCTTAGGTGCCACTTACGGACTGGATTTTGTCCCGGGCCCCTGGATGGAGTCCATTCAGGTCTCCAAAGGCTCGGCTTCGGTGAGCAATGGCTATGAGTCCTTGACCGGACAAATCAATGTGCAATATAAAAAGCCTGCCACTTCAGAAGCACTGTTTGTAAATGGCTTTACAAGTTCAAGCGGTCGGGTGGAAAGCAATGTCAACACCGGTTTTGATGTCGGTAAGAAATGGAAAACTGCCCTTTTGGCCCACGCCTCTACCGATTCGCGTGAAAATGATCACAACCAGGATGGCTTTTTAGATGAGCCCCTGACCAGACGGTATATTTTCATGAACCGTTGGGAGGCAAATTTTACGCCCCATTTAACCACCCAATTTGGACTGAAGGTTTTAGACGAAGCGCGCACTGGGGGACAAGCAGCTTTTGACCGTTCCATCCCTCCCATGAATCAGGATGCCTATGGCATTAGGATTGATTCGCGCAATGTGGAGGCTTTTTTTAAAACGGGTTATATCTTTCCGGAAGATGCGGACAAAAGCGTGGCATTTGTCTCTAACTTCACCTTCCACGACCAGGAATCGGTGTATGGACACAGGTTTTACGATGCCACTCAGAACTACTTTTTCGGCAACCTGATACTGGCCTCTCATTTTGGGCAACCGGAACGGCATAAATACACCACCGGCATTAATTACCTCTATGACCATCTGGAAGAGGATCTTTCAGGAAACCTTACAAATATTGTTGCACCAAATGGCAACCGAACAGAGCACGTGACTGGTGCCTATTTTCAGTATACTTATACCATTCCTGAAAAATTAACGGTATTGACAGGCTTGCGAGGTGATTACCATAATCTTTATGACTTTTTTGTAACGCCCCGCGTGCATGTCCGTTACAGTCCCAACGAACGCATCGATATTCGCGGCTCGGCAGGCAAGGGTTACCGGACGCCCAACACGCTGGCTGAAAACAATGCGCTGCTGGCCTCTTCACGGCATATTTATATCGATGACAACCTTGATATGGAAGAAGGGTGGAACTATGGGATTAATGTGACCAATTATATTCATTTGGGCTTACGCGAGCTCACCCTCAATGTAGAGTATTACCGAACCTCCTTCAAAAATCAGCTGATTATGGATCTGGACCAGGACACCCGCGAGGTACACTTTTACAATTTGACAGGATCTTCCTTCTCCAATGTACTGCAGGCCGAGGCCTCCATGGAAGTGGTACGGGGACTGGACGTAGTAGCTGCCTGGCGCCTCAACGACGTTAAGGTTACAACCAACGATGTTTTGCAACAAAAAGCACTGCAAAGCAAATACCGGGGCATGCTCAATTTTTCCTATGCCACTCCCCTACCCCGCTGGCAGGTCGATTTCACCACCCAGTTAAGCGGTCCGGGACGCATCCCCACAACGGCAGGCAACCCGGTCAGTTTGCAACGACCCGACCATTTTGAGTCCTTCCAAATTTACAACGGGCAAATCACCCGTTACTTTAAAAACTGGGATTTCTATGCCGGCGTTGAAAATATAGGCAATTACACCCAACACGCGCCTATTATCGATGCAGAAAACCCTTTTGGGGAGCATTTCGACAGCTCATTGATATGGGGACCATTGATGGGACGTAAATTCTATTTTGGATTCAGATTTAGTATTGACCGTGCCTAAAACCAGGTGCTTTTAATATCAGGTAAGCAAGAAGCCAAACATACTTTAAACCACATAACCATTCAGCCAAGTAACAATTATACAACGTAACCATAAAGCCAAGTAACCATCTTAAAAAACAAATATCATGAAGCAAATATTTTTTCTATTCTCAGCAATGCTATTGTTAGCCCTACCCATGGAGGCTCAAAAAAAGAGCAAAACGGAAACCACCAACTTTTCGGTTAGCATCGACTGCCAGCATTGTATAGACATCATCACCAAAGAACTGGCTTTTGTAAAAGGCGTCCGCGACTTGAAATTTAGTATTGAAGAAAAGCGTGTGGAGGTTACTTATAGGCCCGATAGGGTCTCCAAAGAAACCATTGCTGAGAAAATTCGGGCGCTCGGCTACGAAGTGGAAGCAAGCGAAGCGCAGTCCCGCGAAGCGGGAAAGGAGGAGTAGGAAGGGTTGGATGGGTTATTAGGTTATTAGATTATTAGGTCATTAGGTTGATAGGTTGGGAGGCGAAGCAGGAGTTGTAACGAAGTGAAATACCGAGGATCGGTACCCGCGGAGCGGGAGAAAAGATTGAGCATGCAGCGGAAGCGACGTAGTTAAAAACTACGCCGAGCGCCTATCCCAAAAATAATCTGTGGAAATCTGTGTCATCTGTGGACAAAAACCTGTTGGCGCGGTTTTACAAACCGTGTCGCCCCCGCTAGCTCTTATTTAACCCCGTCTGTCCTAAATTCGTTTTAATCTGCGAAAATTCGATGACAACCCCCTACTTCACCATAAAATCAAAAAAGGGTTTTTCTTCGATGTAGCCCTGGAGCCTGTCGCCCACTTTCACGGCGCCTACCCCGGCTGGTGTTCCTGTATAAATCAGATCGCCGATTTTAAGGGTGAAATATTTTGATACGTGGGCAATGATCTGATCAACCGAATAAATCATGTCACAACTGTTGCCTGTCTGTCGCAGTTCACCGTTTATCAGCAACTTAAAGTGGATGTTTTGGATATCGGCAAAGCGCATTTTGGGGGTGAATTCCGATAACACGGCCGAACCGTCAAAGGCCTTGCATTTTTCCCAGGGCAATCCCTTGCCTCTTAACTCATCCTGTAAATCACGTGCCGTGAAATCAATTCCTAAACCAATTTCTTCATAGTAGCGATGGGCAAATCGCTCCTCAATATTTTTACCCAAGCGACTAATTTTCACCACCAGTTCTACCTCGTGATGGAACAGCTGGGCAAAGTCCGGCAGGTAAAATGGTGCATTATTGCGCAGCAAAGCAGAATCTGGTTTTGAGAACACTACCGGCTCGGCCGGTAGTGGGTTTTTCAATTCTTTAGCATGCTCCTCGTAATTACGCCCAATACATAAAATTTTCATTCCCGTAATGATAATAGTTCGTTATTGTATGCCCTTACGAATTAAACTGCCGCAGCTTTATATTGGTCAACACCTTCTTGGTATAGAGCGGGAAATCGCCATTCATCATCCAGCCATAGTATCCCGGATCCTTTTCCAGAACATCTGTTACACGCACGCCCTTATATTTCCCAAAATTGAAGACTTCCTCATCTTTGTCATTAAAGATTATGCGTCCCGCAAAATCAGCGTTTCGGTTGAAGGTCGAAAATTTGGCAAGAAAAAGTACATCATTCTCCAATTCACTATACCGATCGAGCTGTGCTTTCAACACTTCAAAGGTAGCACGTGTGTCGGCTTCTGCGCTATGGGCATCTTTTAAATCTTTGTCGCAATAAAATTTATAGGCCGCTTCCAGCGTCCTCTTTTCCATTTTATGAAAGATGGTCTGTACATCAATAAAGCGGCGCTTTTGCATGTCAAAATCCACGTCGGCACGAATAAACTCTTCGGCCAATAAAGGCACATCAAATTTATTGGAGTTATAACCTCCCAAATCGCATCCTTCCATAAAACTGGCCAGATCGCGGGCTATACCCTTGAAAGTCGGACAATCCTTAACATCTTCGTCATAAATACCATGAATCTCTGATGTTTGCTTGGGGATAGGCATTTCCGGATTTACACGGTGGGTACGGACTTCTTCTGTGCCGTTCACATTGATTTTTAAAATAGAAATTTCTACAATACGGTCGGCAGCTATATTGATGCCGGTGGTTTCAAGATCGAAGAATACAATAGGATTCTTAAGATTTAACTCCATAAACAGGTTTTGTTTTGTCCCCTTTACCGGAGACGGTTTCTTTTTCTGAATTGCAACAAAAGTAATCATTCAAATGCTTTAAACCCAAAAAAATCATTTTTCACTTGCATTACGAAAAGATTCGTAATATATTTGTTATACGAAATCATTCGTACAATAAATAGAGAAATAAATGAAAGAGCTACAACCAACCGAAAGCGAATTGGAGATACTTCAGGTTTTATGGCAACAAAAAGAAGCCAGCGTGCGGCAAGTTCATGAAGTGATGGCATCCAAAAGGGAAATTGGCTACACAACTACCTTAAAACTGATGCAGAAGATGACGGAAAAGAAATTGCTTAAGCGCGACACCAGCCAGAGAGTCCACATTTACCAGCCCATTATTGGTCAATCATCTGTAGAGCATAGCCTGATGCAAAAAATCAAAAAAAATCTCTTTAGAGGATCCACAAGCAGACTGGTCATTGGTGCCCTGTCATCAGATCCAATCTCGAAATCTGAGCTCCAGGAAATCAGAGAATACCTCAACAAGTACGAAGCATCCAACAATTCAACAAAAAAATAAGCGTCATGAGCATCATTGAGAACCTAATGCACCCGGCTATTTATGCAATTGCATGGACAATCATACATAGTCTGTGGCAATTCACCATCCTGCTAGGCCTTTGGTATGGCATTCAGTATTTCAGCAAAAATGCTTCAGCTACCTTTAAATTCAACGTGTCCCTTACAGCACTAATGGCACTTGTCTTTACTGCAGGCCTAACTTTCGTCAAGGAATATCAAACTTACAGTTCGGCCAGCAAATTGGCAGCCATCAATTTTCCCCAACAAGGATGGATGGCAACCAATGAAGGATCTCAGTTCTATGTCATCAACAATAGTTCCTTTCTCGACAAGCTAATTTCTGAGGATATGCTGCCTCTATTGTTCTGGACCTACCTTTCTGGGTTAATCATTTTGGCATCCATTACGCTTATGAGGTATTACCAGTTAATCAGGCTGACAAAACATGCCACTCTGCCCAAAGATCAAGCCCTTTCACAATTAGTACGAAAATTGACCATTGAGACCGGCATGTTGAAGCAAATAGGTTTTAAAATATCGGAGCATATTTCTATCCCCGCGGTAATAGGTTTCTTTAAACCTTACATCTTGCTTCCTGTAGCCATGTTATCCAACCTTACTCCAGCACAAATTGAGAGTATTATTCTGCATGAGTTATATCATATCCGACGCAATGATCATTTCATTAATATATTTCAACAGTTCATGGAGATAATCTTGTTCTACCACCCGGCGGTTTGGGTGATAAATAGGGCTATGCGACAAGAACGAGAAAATTGTGTGGACGAATGGGTGGTAGCCAAAACCAGACAGCCTCACGATTACGCCAACGCCTTATTACTATTGGAGGAACGCAGACAACAACAAAACAGGCTGATTGTTGCGGCAACCCAATCAAAGTTTCATTTACTACCAAGAATTAAAAACATAATGACCATGAAAACACAACAGAGTAACTCAGCACCCAAAGTTGCAGGCATCTTGTTATTACTGACCGCCCTTGTTTCTCTTGCATGGATCAACCCGGCCATTTCCATCAATTCGAGAGCGGATAACCATATTACCAGAAGCTACCCAGCCCATAACACCCTTACCCTTGATACGATCCAAGAAACAGTCAGCATACCAGACCCCACCTCTATTCAACTGGAGGAAGGAAATGTAATTGCCTGGGAAAGCTTAAGCGAGAAAAACAAACAGCAGATTCGCGAAGCATTGCAGGAAGCAAGAATTGCCCTGCATGAAGTAAAAAGCGAGCTGCAATCAGAAACATTCAAGCAGGATATGCAGGAAGCCCGACAGGATATTAAAAAGGCACAGGCTGAAATCGCAGAGCAACTTCAATATTTCAAATCTGAAGAATTTGCTAAAGAGATGCAGGAGGCCAGAAAGGAAATCAAAAAGGCCATGGAAAAAATGAATTTAGAAATAAAAACAGAACTTGAGTCTGAAGCATTCCAAGCTGAAATGAAAGAAGTTTCATTAACGGTACAACAGGCGTTGGCTGAAACAGGCTTCTTTCTCGAAGACCTCGCTCCTTTTATACAGGGAACTTTATCCACCGTTTTTGACGCTTTAAGCGAGATTGAACTATCTGTAGAAACAGACTCCGTTGAAATGAACAAGTAGAATGCGATACTACCCAATTCTGTCATGAAAGAATACCAGATGGCAATATTCTATATATATTTGTGATGAAAAAATATATTATTAATCAACCTAAACGCAAGGGTTTTGGAATCACTTATAAATTTAGACACAGACATCCTCCTATTTTTCAACAGCTTAAACGCTCCTCTTTGGGATCAGTTTTTCTGGATCATAACCAGTAAATTAGTTTGGATACCACTTTACGCCACCATTCTATATGCAATAATAAAAGAACATGGAGTCAGGGCCATATGGACCATTCTGGCCATAGCTTTGGTCATTACACTATGTGATCAAATTGCCAGTTCATTTTTTAAACCCTTTTTTGAACGACTTCGTCCCTCCCGGGATCCTGACCTGGAAGGATTATTGCATTTGGTCAATGGATACAAGGGAGGCAAATTTGGCTTTATATCGTCTCACGCAGCCAATTCTTTTGGGTTGGCCATGTTTTCCACTTTACTCTTTAAGAACAGAGGATATGGACTTTTCATTTTTGCCTGGGCGGTGGTCAATTCGTATTCCAGAATTTATTTAGGGGTTCACTACCCCGGCGACATTCTTGTAGGGGCACTAGTGGGTATACTGGCAGGGTGGTTGGTTTATTGGCTTTATAACCGCTTTATTAACCGCATGGTAACAGTCATAGCCATACCCAATCAGCATTATGAAACCCGGAGCATAATTTTCACTGGCATTCTCTCTATTTTGATTATTTTTCTTTCTGCTCAAACGCTGATTTAAAGATTGGAAATTTTGGAAGCAAGGGGTAAAATGTCGTAACCTTCAGCCATCAAGGCTTACCTGTTTTTTGATACAATTTTACAATCTGCTGTATATTAATTTTTGTTAATTCGCAACGAATTAGTGTTAATTTTATATTAAAGGATTGCTTATTTTGTTATCTTTAAAACAATCAAGTAACTTTTTTAAAACCTTTCTATCATGAGTACTACGATAACTTTTAATCAGCTCAGGAGGATTAAAGATAGTCTTCCTGAAGGCGCTACCCGGACAATTGCTGAAAATTTGAACCTCGACGTAGAAACAGTTCGAAACTATTTTGGCGGGGCCAACTACGATCGGGGTAAGAGTGTAGGAATTCACTTGGAACAGGGTCCCGACGGTGGCATTGTAGAACTGGATGACACCACAATTCTTGAAATGGCTGAAGAGATACTCGCAGGGAAAGTAAAAATATCGGTTACCACCTAACACTTAAAACGAAAAAACTTTATAATAACAAAAACGGGGTTGAGACTAAAAGTCTCAACCCCGTTTTTGTAAACTTGTATTTTATCGCTTATTGACACTGCCGCCACTTGACTGTTCAATATTTCGCAATACAGCATCCCCATAAACGGTAACACTACCGCCGGAACTTGCCTTGGCATTCACATCTCCATCTACATAAATCTGAACACTTCCGCCTGAACTGGCGCGCACCTCACCGGCCTGAGCCGCCAAATCATTGGCCTTAATATTGGCGCCACTACTGGCTTCTGCATAAATCAACTGTGCAGATCCATTCATTTTAATATTGGCTCCGGAAGAGGCATCCATGCTGACTTTCGCTGCACTGAGGTCCAAGGAACTATTAGCGCCGGAGGAAACAGACAAATCAAAATCATCCAACTCCAAGGCGTGTTGTGAATAAACACTGGAACCGGATGAGGCCTTTAAAGCCTCTAAACGCGTAAAAGTTAAGAGCACTTTAATTTCTCCATGCCTAAGGTTTTTTCCAAATAAATTCCAACCCGAAGATTTGTAACGGATTTCAAGAACCCCATGATTACTTTCAACGATAACATTGTCGATAATACTACCATCTGCCTCCACAATAGCCACATTCTCATCACCCTGGGTTAAGAACAATTGAACGCCAGTGCTTACTTTAATTTCAGTAAAAGGTGCCAGTGAACGTGTTTCCTTTTGAATCCCTTCACTGCCGGCATAAACACAGCTACTCAATAGCCATATCATACCCATTATTGATACTAATCCCTTTGTCCGCTTCATTTGATTATAAATTTATCGGTTTATTAATTGAATAAAAGACAACCATAATCGTGTGACCCGTTACATTGGGTAAAAGTTACAACAGGTTTTGAGATAATGACAATTTTATTTTACAATTGTCATTTCGTCAAGCAAATATCCGGCATCAGCAAATTTATCAACGATAAAGAGCACGTAGCGCATATCAACAGAAATATTCCGGCATTGGTCGGGATTGAACATTAAATCGCTCATGACCCCCTCCCAGGCACGGTCAAAGTTGATGCCTATCAGCTCTCCCCGCTTATTAACGACCGGACTGCCAGAGTTACCGCCTGTGGTATGGTTGGTAGCAATAAAACAGACAGGCACGGTACCATCCTTTGCATAGGGACCGTAATCCTTAGCCGTGTGGAGCGCTTTCAATTTAGTTGGGACATCGTAATCATAAATATCCGGGTTATCCTTTTCAATGATGCCATCAAGCGTAGTAAAATAATCAAACACAACAGCATCACGCGCCTGATACCCTTTTACCTGGCCGTAAGAAACTCTTAAGGTAAAATTCGCATCGGGATAGAAAACTTTATCGCTTTCGAAGTCCTGCAATGCCACCATGTAAATATTATTCAGACTGTCGATACGGGCACTTAGCTGCTCATAACCCTTATTGACATTGTTGTAATAAAGGTCGCGTAAATCCACGAAGATACTGTAGGCAGGATCTTGCTTTAAAAGCTTTACTTTATTGGGGGCAAAAGTGTCAATGAATTCATTGACACTTTCAAGGTTCGTAAAGACTGAAGTCTCAAAAATGTGCTGCACAAAAGCACTTTCTTCGCCCTTAAACGCCTCCTCGATGGTGGTGTAGAAAAATGGCTGAAATCTTTCAGGTAAATCCTGTCTCAGTTGTCCCATGAGTATTTGGGTAATATCGCGATCAATGGGGAGATGATAATCTTTAAAATGCTTTAGGACATCTTCTTTTAACGTTTCTTTTTCCCGGGCGATAAGCGCTTCATTATTTTTGGCATTCTCCATTAATACGGCCAAACGGCTAAAAGTGCCTGCCAGGCGGATTGACTCCAGACCCGACCTGCCAATTAACTCCAACAAATAGTCTCTTCCCAAACGGTACTCAGAGTAATCTTTGTAGATCAGGGCATATTCATCAAGGAGGGAACCATACTTCTCCTGACGCTCAGGGTACTCATTGACCCAGGATCTAAAAGCAGCTTCACCTGCCTGTTTTCGTTTGATAGCATCCAGTTTATCCAGCCCTCTGATTTCTCCACGCCATCTTTTCCAGGTATTAGAGACAGACGCATTCTTGGCAGCATATTGAATGCGAACAGCACGATCGTATTCTATGTAGTGTTTCATCACTTCGAGCTTTGCATCGCGCACACCAATCAATTTGGGATAAACCGTCTCTTTGAGCATTTCCAGATGATAAGACGGCACATATTGCGAAGTAGATCCGGGATAGCCAAAAACCATGGTAAAATCTCCCTCTTCTACACCTTCCATCGAAATAGGAAAATGATGCAAGGGTTGATAGGGCACATTGTCTGGAGCATAAGTTGACGGACGATTATGGGCATCGGCATAAATTCTGAACAAGGCAAAATCGCCGGTATGACGCGGCCACATCCAGTT
>DHVH01000140.1 GCA_002412555.1 Marinilabiliaceae bacterium UBA5213
GGGATTCTGACACCGGATCCCGGGTTGGTTTTTTGGACCAGTCTTTCCTTTATTACTCTGCTTTTGATTTTAAGAAAATATGCATGGAAGCCAATCCTGCGTTCCCTTAAAGTGAGAGAAGAGTACATTGAATTCTCTTTAAAAGACGCTGAACACGCTAAAGAAGAGATCAGGAAGATGGCTGAAACCCGAAAACAGATGATGGATGCAGCCCGTCTCGAAAGAGAAGGCTTGATCCGTGAGGCCCGGGAATTGAAAGATGAAATAATTGAGGAAGCACGCGCGGCTGCTATTACAGAAGCTTCCAGAATGGTTGAAAAAGCGAGGGCGCAAATTGATCGTGAACGTAAGGAAGCGATTGCCAATATCCGCCAGCAGGTAGGATTGATGTCCCTTGAAATTGCTGAAAAAATACTCAAGGAAGAATTGGTTAGCGAAGAAAGGCAACAGTTGGTTATTGAGAAGTATCTTCAGCATGTGGATTTTAATTAGAAGAGGAGGACTTACTAAAACAAAGGTAATTGTATGAACGCTAGTTTAATTGCAGTCAGGTATGCCAGTGCTCTTTTTCAATTGGGGAAAGAGGATGCTTTGTTGCTGGATCGTTTTTATGCCGACTGTTCTTTTTTGCTGGCCAGCTTACGGGAGCCAGGTGAATTGTCGCATTTTTTGGAAAGCCCTGTGGTAAAACCTGGGGTTAAAAAGAAAGCACTTCATAATGTTCTGAGTAAGCAGTTGGATCCCTTCTTCATGCGGTTTTTGGATTTGATAATCGACAATAACCGGGAACATTTATTGGAAAATGTCTTGATTGACTTTATAGATTTGTACCGCAATCATAAAGCAATAAAAAGTGTTACGGTTGTTACTGCCGTGCCTGTAGATGGTGACTTTAGGCAGGAAATCCGTAAAGTTATTGAATCGCATTTTAAATGCCAGGTGGAATTGGAATGTAAAGTGAATGCGGATATCCTGGGCGGTCTTGTTTTAATGATGGATGGTAAACAGGTAGATGGCAGTGTTACCGGACAATTGCGTGCCATGAAAAAGAAAATGATGATTAATTAGATAATCACGTAATGGAACAAATTAAACCTTCAGAGGTATCGGGACTTTTGCGAAAGCAAATTGAAGCTTTTCAGGTTGATTCGCAACTGGAAGAGGTAGGCACCGTTTTACAAGTGGGCGATGGTATTGCCCGCGTTTACGGCTTATACAACGTCAAATCCAATGAGCTGGTTGAATTGGATAATTGTATGGGTGTTGTTCTCAATCTGGAACAGGACAATGTGGGTATTGTACTCTTTGGACCTTCTCACCTGGTGAGTGAGGGAGATACTGTGCGGAGGACGGGCCGAATTGCTTCCATTCCAGTAGGAGATGGACTGGCAGGTCGTGTGGTTAACGCTTTAGGTGAGCCACTTGATGGTAAGGGTCCCATTCTCGGGAAATTGTATGACATGCCATTGGAGCGGAAAGCACCGGAGGTGATTTTCCGCCAGCCGGTAAAGGAACCTCTTCAAACGGGTTTAAAAGCCATCGATGCCATGACGCCCATTGGTCGTGGACAAAGGGAATTGATCATTGGTGACCGACAAACAGGTAAAACCGCGATCGCCATTGATACCATCATCAATCAAAAGTCCTTTTACGATAAAGGCGAACCGGTATTTTGTATTTATGTGGCCATAGGACAAAAAGGGAGTACCGTTGCGCAAATTGTCCGCACCCTTGAGCAGCACGGGGCAATGGATTATACGATGGTTGTTTTGGCTACTGCCTCTGACCCGGCAGCCATGCAGTTTTATGCACCTTTTACGGGCACTGCCATTGGTGAATTTTTCAGGGATACCGGCCGGCATGCCTTAATTATTTTTGATGACCTTTCTAAGCAGGCTGTTTCCTACCGTGAGGTGTCATTGTTGTTGCGGCGTCCGCCTGGTCGTGAGGCTTTCCCGGGCGATATTTTTTATCTGCATTCCCGCTTGTTGGAAAGAGCAGCCAAAATTATTGATTCACAAGAAATTGTTGAAAAAATGAATGACCTGCCGGCCTCTATTGCGTCTATTGTAAAAGGGGGAGGTTCTTTAACGGCACTACCCATCATTGAAACGCAAGCCGGTGATGTTTCTGCCTATATACCTACCAATGTTATTTCTATTACCGACGGGCAGATCTTTTTGGAGGTAGGTTTATTCAATGCCGGTATCAGGCCTGCCATCAACGTAGGTATTTCCGTGTCTCGTGTGGGTGGTAATGCGCAGATTAAGTCGATGAAGAAAGTGGCCGGTACCTTAAAGTTGGATCAGGCTCAGTACCGTGAACTGGAGGCTTTTTCGAAGTTCGGTTCCGATTTGGATGCGGCTACCATGGCTGTGCTGGACAAGGGACGGAAGAATGTGCAATTGTTGAAACAGGCTCAGTACCAACCTATGCCGGTGGCCAATCAGGTGGCCTTGATTTATTGTGGCACCCGCGGCTTGTTAAGGGATGTACCTTTGGAGAAAATGGCAGAATTTGAACATGACTTTATAGAGAATCTGGAACTGCGACACAGCAGGGTGCTTGAAGATATTGGCGCCGGAAAAATGGATGACGACATCGAATTACTCTTGCGTGATGTGGCAGAAGATTTAAGCCTGAGGTACCGGTCTCATCAAGAATCCTGAGAGGAATGGCAAATTTAAGAGACATAAAGACGAGAATTGGATCGGTCAAGACTACCCGTCAGGTGACCAGTGCCATGAAGATGGTATCTGCTGCCCGACTAAAAAAGGCCCAGGACAATATTTCTCATATACGGCCTTTTACCAGCCGACTGGCGGGGATTATTCAGGATTTGGCTTCTGCCCGGGAGCATACGCTTTGTAGCGACTGCTCAGTGCCTAATGGTACCGAGGGGGCTGTTCTTGTTCTGGCCATTGCCTCCAACCGGGGACTGTGTGGGGGTTTCAATGTCAATGTTGTAAAGGAGGTGCAGACATTATTAAGCACCACCCTGAAAGAAGAATTGAGAAATGGTAATGTGCTTCTGGGCGTTATGGGAAAACAGGCCGCAAAGATGTTTAAGTCACGTAATATAGGTATTGATTTTATCTATCATGATAAGCTCACAACCCCGACTTATGCATCTATATCTGAATTTGCCAACGAGTTAATGGCCGATTTTCGTAAGGGAGAATTAAAGCAGGTTATCCTGGTTTACAATGAATTTGTCAATGCCGCTGTGCAGGAAGTGCAGATTAATCAGTTCTTACCATTTTCAATTCCTGAGCAGCCTAAGGATGGGGTGTTAATGGACTATATCATCGAGCCCGACCCGGCAACCATTATTCAGCAACTCGTGCCAAAGATGCTTCAGTCCATGATGTACCAGGTTGTATTGGAGTCCGCCGCTTCTGAGCATGGCGCCCGCATGACCTCCATGCATAAAGCCACTGATAATGCCACCGATTTGATTCGCGATTTGGAATTGAGTTACAACAAAGCCCGTCAGACCGCCATTACCAACCAAATTGTAGAGATAACCGGCGGCGCTGAGGCTTTGAGTAAAGGCTAGTAGTTGAGTGATTTGCCGGTGGCAGCTATAAACAGGTCGTATTTTTTGATGACCGGCATTAGCTCAATGAGTCGGCTTAGTTGAACAAATCCAATTTTGTAAGCATAAACCGGTCCCTTGTATTCTTCTGAAACAGACTGGAAATCAAAATGTTTAAGAATTTCCTCATCGCTGTATCTGAGATAAATTTCTATGGCATGGTCCTTTGAGTATTTAAAACCGCTGAAATAATTGGCCTTTTTGTATTCATAGCGGTAGTTGTGCATCAAAGCAGTGATGTCTGACAGAACTGCAGACCCAGTTGGACGTCCGCCGGCGCCCTTGCCAAACATAAACTGTTTGTCATAAGCCAAGCCTTTAATAACTACACCATTAAACTCTTCTTCTACACTGTAAATGTATTTGTCTTTGCCCACAAAGCGGGGAAGTACAAATAGGGATATGCGATTTTCTCTGAGTCGCTCCACCTGTCCCACCAGCTTAATTTTAAATCCCTTTTCACGGGCATAATTGATGTCAAAGTCGGATATATTGGATATACCATAAGTAAGCACTTCTTTGGGGTCAACGGCTATACCAAAACTGTGCATGGTTAGTATAATCAACTTGAACAAGGAGTCGTAACCCTCCACATCAAAAGTAGGATCGGTCTCTGCAAAGCCTTTATCCTGTGCTTCTTTCAATGCTACTCCATAGGCCTGATTTTTGTCGAAGACCTGCGAAAGGATGTAGTTGGACGAGCCGTTAAGAATACCTGTGACCGACAGCAAAAGGTCATTGTCGTAATACTCTTCCAGGTTTCGGATGACCGGTATACTGCCACATGCCGAGGCTTCGTAAAGCAGGGACACATTGTGTTTTTTTTGTAGCTGAACCATTTCAGTGAGGTTCTCTGCCAACATTTTTTTATTGGCGGAAACCACGTTCTTTCCCAGCTGCATGGCCTTTTTGACAATTTGATAGGCTTCCTCAGAGTCGTTAATCAGCTCAACAACGGTGTTGATTGTGGGATCATTAAGAATGGCGTTCGCATCGTAACAGAATAGCTCCTCTGGGAGACTTCTTTTCTTGTGCGATTTTACACAAATCTTAGAGATGGCTTTATCCAGAGCGGGCGATTGGCTCAGAACCTCATAGAGGCCCTGACCAACCACGCCAAATCCGAACAAGCCAATATTTAGTTTTTGGTGTCTGCTCATTATTTGACCTTTTCAAATGATTGAATAAAATCGTTTTTTATGTCTTCCAGATGCTCTATTCCAACGGATACGCGCAATAAGCCTTTTTCCACTCCGGCGGCTTTTTGCTCTTCGTCGCTTAGCTGCTCATGCGTGGTGGAGGCAGGGTGGATGATCAAGGTCTTGGCATCCCCCACATTGGCCACATGACTGACCAGTTTAAGGTTGTTAATGAACTGGTCAGCAGCGGCCACATCCCCCTTTATTTTAAAGCTCAGCATCCCCCCAAATCCCTTCTTCAGATATTTTATGGCTGTATTGTGGAAGGGACTGCTTTTTAGTCCTGGATAACTGACGTATTCTACCTGCGGGTGTTGCTCCAGCCATTGGGCCAATGCCAAGGCATTGGACACGTGCCGTTCCATTCGTAAGGAGAGGGTTTCCACACCTTGAATCAGTAAAAACGCGTTGAAGGGACTGATGGCGGGACCGTAATCGCGCAGTCCTTCCACCCGGGCACGTATGCTGAATGCAATGTTGCCGAAGGGACTGCCAGCCCCAAACACTTCCCAGAATTTCATGCCATGGTAGCCTTCGGAGGGTTCGGTGAACATAGGGAATTTACCGTTGCCCCAGTTAAAGTTACCCCCATCAACAATTACACCGCCAATGCTGGTTCCGTGACCGCCAATCCATTTGGTGGCCGACTCCACCACTATGTTGGCGCCGTGTTTCAGGGGTTGAAAAAGATAGCCACCTCCTCCAAAGGTATTGTCAACTATCAAAGGAATACCGTGCTTGTCGGCCACCGCCCCCAGCGCTTCAAAATCGGGTATATTGAAGCGGGGGTTCCCGATGGTTTCCACATAAATGGCTTTGGTCTTTTCATCGATGGCTGCTTCGTAGTCGGCCGGGCTGTCACTGGCTACAAATTTGACCTGGATGCCCAGACGCTTAAACTGCACTTTAAACTGGTTGTAGGTGCCACCATATAGGTAGGAGGTACTCACAAAGTTATCACCGGTTTCAAGGATGTTCGACAGGGCTATGAATTGGGCAGCCTGACCTGAGGCTACCGCCAGGGCAGCAACCCCTCCCTCAAGGGCCGCGATGCGTTTTTCAAACACATCGGTGGTGGGGTTCATGATGCGGGTATAGATGTTCCCAAATTCTTTCAGGCCAAACAAGTTGGCTGCATGTTCGGCATCTTTAAAGAGGTAAGATGAGGTTTGGTAAAGAGGCACTGCCCGCGATAGCGTGGTGGGGTCAACCTCTTGCCCAGCATGTAGTTGTAATGTTTCAAAATGTAGATCAGCCATGGTGTATTTGTTTTAAGTTGTTTTTATTGCTTGATGCAGTCCATAGGGTTATTGCCCATGCCCGGTAGCATCGGAGTCTGAGAAGTTTATTTTTTGATGAGAATCAGACAGCAGGCACCGGGAGTTTAGCCAAAAGTGTACATTCGGTGCATCGTCATTGTGAAGTTTGAAGGGCAGACTAAAGCGGTTATGATTACCAGCTGGTAAGCATGTCTCGTTAAATTAGCAGTTGATGTGAAATTCTTCATACCTTTAGTCATCTAAATGCAAATATGGGTAAAACCTGACAAAATTCAAACAACACGCAGTGCTCTTTTTTGTAGAATCTGTAATTCACCTTTTAAAAATCGCGATAAGAAAAAATGCACTTGGATCGAATGGTTTTGCAATTCCCATTGTCTAAAGAGTAACTCTAAAAGATAAGAGGATGCTAGCAAAACTATTAAATACTTAATTATGAGACGAATTATTTTTTCTTTAGTGATGGTTGCAGGATTTGCATTCCTGGGCACAATGGAAACGAAAGCCCAAAAGGCTGAAGCTACAACAACAGAAGTTGCGACCACTGAAACTGCTGATCAGGCAGTGCGTCCTGGTTTTACCGATGTTAACAAGGATGGTATTTGCGATCATTACGATGGCAAGCGGCCCGGTAAAGGATTAGGTCCTGGTAACGGAAAGGGAGAAGGACGTGCAACCGGCCAAAGGTTGGGTCGTGGTAAGGGCTTACGGGATGGCAGCGGACAAGGCTTGCGTGACGGCAGTGGCCGAGGTCGGGGAAAGGCGGATGGTACTGGTAACGGTCAACGCTTGCGCGATGGTAGCGGCCCAGGTTGTGCACAGACACCGAGCAAATAGGTTTAATTTTTAAATTGTTCAGGTTAATCAGGAAAGGGCATGGCCTTTTCCTGATTAGCTTTGTTAATAAAAATAGTGCGACCAAGTGAAAATGCAGGAAGACAATGCCATCATTGCCCTAATCAGAGCTGGTGATAAAGAAGCTTACCGGCAACTGGTGGAGCGTTATCAGCAAAAGGTATTTCAAACCTGTATGGGATTTGTGCATGATGAAGAGGATGCTGCAGACTTGTCGCAGGATGTATTTATCAGAGCCTACGAGAAATTATCTTCTTTTAAGGGAGAGGCGCAATTCTCGACATGGTTGTATCGGATGACCACCAATGTGGCGATTAATTTCGTTCGGAAACGGAAATTTCGTTCTCTGTTTCAGAGAATGGATGTTGGCACAAGCGGCGCTCAGATAAAAAGTGGAGAAGGTGCCGATGCGCATGTACTGCGCACCGAACAGAAGAAATTGCTGAAACAGGCCATTGCCAGGTTGACGTCATCCCAGCAAAAGGCCTTCGTGCTGAGCCATTATCAGGAATTGAGTAATCAGGAGCTGGCAGATGTGATGGGCTTGTCACTTAAAGCTGCTGAAAGTTTATTGTTCAGGGCACGTGCGCGAATGCAGACAACCTTGAAAAAAATGGTAAAATTATAACGTCATGAATTGTAGTGTGTTTGAAAAAGAATTGTTGGCACATCAGCATAAGGTGGAATTAGGTTTGGATGCCCGGTTGCATGCCGACTCATGTTTGCATTGTCGCTTATTGGCCCAAAGTCAGCAAACCCTATTGAGCGCCGTTGCTGATGAAAAGCTGGTGCGCGTTCCCCCATTTTTGTCCACCCGCGTGATGGCGGATTTAAATAACCGTGAAATGACTGTTCACAGTTACCGTGTTTGGAAGCCGGCTTTACAAGTTGCAGCCGTTTTGTTAGCTTTGGTGGGTGGTTATTCAGGTTCGGTGTTGATGGATCAGGGCTCTGCAATCGATGATTTTAGTGCTGTATTATCAGATTATTTTTTAATGGACGAACCCGGGTTAAGCATTGAAGAAGGTTGGTTATATTCCGAATCTTATGAGAATGAATAAAGTTACTATTTGGTTAGGTGTACTGATTGTAGCCTTTGTGGCTGGCTGGCTGGCTTACAAGACCATGCCGTTGAGGGATCGTATTCCGCAGAGCTCGACTGTGTCCCGGGTTGATACCGCTTCGTGGGGAGGCTTCCACCGGGTGGCCGAACATCTTAATTTACAGGATGACCAGCGGGTAATCTTTCATGAACGTGAAAGCACTTACAGGGATAGTCTTTATTATTACCGTCAGCTATTGAATGACGTGGATGCACAGATTATTCAAGCCTTATCGGCCACTGAACCTGATTTGGAACTGTTAACCCGATATGCCCATGAAAGTGGTCGCATACAGGAAGGTATCAAACGCCTGACCATTCATCATTTTTTAGATTTGCGCGAATTGTGCACCCCCGAACAGCAGGAAAAACTCACAGCCATGTTTTCTCAAATGCAGCAGGGTTATGGTCACCGCCAAAGGGGTCAGGGAAGAGGACAGGGAGGTCAGGGTATGCAACACGGGCGCCGCAACAGATTTTAATGACTTGTATTTACTGCTTACGGAAACATAACTTACTGAATATTATGAATTTAATTTTGCCTATCAACCTAATGATCTTTTAACCTAACGATCTATTGTTATTGACACCCCTTATTTTTTTAGAACAGCCCCGTTGGTCGACGCGGTTTCTGTCCAAAATACCAGGTGATATCAAAAAAGGGAAACAGAGCCGGATTGGAGGCCCCTAAATCACCAAAGGACAAGATGTATCCGGGTGAAATGCTGAAATTACTGGCCAGGAAATAGTTGATATTTGCATGGTGTTCCAGTACATTGCTTAGGTTATTTTGTCCGGTGAAATATTTAAATCCGCCCTCAACCGTCAGGTCGGTCAGGATGCGCGCATCGGCTCTTATTCGAGCAATGACCAGAAGTCCTTGTCCTGTTAACGCTGTGCTGCGGGCGCCCAGGAGGTGTTCATTAATGGGTATTAAATCATTGTCAGATAAAGCAGTGCTGTAATCGAAAGAGAGTCCTGCGCTGATAATTAAGTAGGGGTGGCCGGTAACACAGCTATAATCGCTGAAGAAGGGCTTGCTGACTATCAATTCATTTTTAAAGGTAATGATTTGGGGCACACGTACCGTTGTATCGGCAATGGAGTGGTGCCCTTTGTCTTTTGCCCATGTGAGTCCGTTCGATGGGAAATAGCCCCCGTGTCTGGTGGCCCACCACCAATTGCCGGAGTGCCATCTCTTTTTAATCATTAGGTTGGGCGACCAATAAAGGGCACCCAGCATAGATTGCAGTTCGAGTTGGCGATGCACGCCCAATCGCGAGGGCGTGGTAATGCTAATGTTTCCTGAATAAAGGTTTGAGATATAGGCCGTCTCTGACGACCAAATATGATCTTCCCGATCAATGTTGCGACTGCTGCCCATGGGCTGCAGGGGGTTGAAGGCATTTCCCTGATTTTGGCCAGACTCTTTCTGTCGTCTTTCGAGATCCCGGGAGGCACGTTCTGCCTGTCCTTTTTTTCGGAAGGGCCAAATCTGACTTTCTAGCTCGCAGGGAAATGCGAGTGTTGCCAATATTAACACAATAATCCAAACAAGCCTTTGCATAAGCATAGTATTTTGAAATGAGACAGATTTGGGGTAACCTGTTTGGGGGCTTGCACTTGAATATAATAACGTTAAATTCTCAAAAAATTGTATGATAATCATTTGCTTATGCCTTATTTTTACCGCATCAATTGTGGTGCTCGTTTTTTGCATTGCCTAAATAATAAAGATAACCACGTTCATTGGTGGTTTCTTCATTTTCAGGTAGTCTCTTACATTCGTTGTTTATCTGTCAAAAATGACCTTTAACCGAAAAGTCGTTGAGCATAAAAGACTGCAAAGGTACCTTTGAATAAATCTTAGAAAAATAAAAGTATGGATGTATTACGAAATGGCTGGTTACTGGTCATTGTTTTTTGTTTGGTTAGCTTTAATCCTTTGGTTGGGCAAGAAATGAAGCACAGTTTCACTTTGGAACAGGCTTTGGAATACGCATCGGAGCATGGTTATACGAACATCAGTTCGAACTATGATGTGGAGGCGGCTCAAAAGAAAATATGGGAGACCGTGGCATCAGGGTTGCCACAGGTAGATTTCTCTGGTAGGTATAACCATTCAATGGATCTTACCCAGAGCTTGTTGCCGGTCGAATTTTTTCCTGAAGAGAACTGGCCCGATGGTGCGAAGGCTGGCGATAAAATTCCTGTAGCATTTGGAACCGCTTATGATGCCAGTTACACGGTAGGTGTTACGCAGTTGATTTTTGACGGATCTTATTTTGTTGGCATTCAGGCTACCCGGGTTTTTGTGGAGTTGACAGAGCAGCGCCGGAGAAAGACCGAAATTGAGTTGCGTAGTCAAGTGGCACAAGCCTACTTTTTGGTGCTAAGCGCACGCGAGAACAAGGCGGCCTTTGAGGAGTTGTTGCAAAACAACGAAGCCATTTTGCAGGAGACCAAAGCCATGCATGAGACCGGCTTTGTGGAAGCCTTGGATGTTTCTCAAATGGAATTGTTGGTCAATGACACCCGCCAGCGAATGAAGGAAGTGGAACGCAACGAAACAGTAGCGCTGGCAGTCCTGAAATACGCCTTGGGCATGAAGGGTGAAGAGCAGCTAGAATTATCGGATTCCCTTTCTTACTTGTCGCAGCGCATGTTAGGTAGCGGACTGCCTGATGCCGTTTTAAATCAGGAGACTCATGTGGATTATCAATTGGCAGCGGTGAATGAAGAGAGTCAGAAGTTGTTGCTTAAAAATGAGCAAGTTCAGTATTTACCTAAGATAAGCGCCTTTTACAATTACCAGAAAATGGGATACTCGGATGAGTGGAATGTGTTTGGAGAAGAGTGGTATAAGGCCCAGTTTGTAGGTGTGCAGGTGTCTATCCCCATTTTTTCTTCCGGCATGCGGAATGCCAAAGTACAACAGCAAAAGCTCAACTGGCTCAAGAGCCAAAATGAGAAGGAGATGACCATGCACCAACTGGACAATAACTTCTATACCGCTATGGCGGATATGAAAAACAGCCATGAGCAGTATCTGTACAGTATTCAAAACCGGGAACTGGCCCTGGATATTTTGGATAAAACACGCATTAAGTTTAGTCACGGGGTGGCATCCAGTTCGGAATTTACACAGCAGCAGGGACAATTCATTCAGGCACAGCTGGGTTATGTGCAATCGGCCGTTAACCTGATGAATGCCCACATTTCCCTGCTAAAAGCTACTGGAGGATTATAGAATATACAATAAACTTTAATTTAAAGACCAATAAATACCTATTATAATGACAACACATTATCTTTCAATAGTATTGCTTTTATTTGCTTTGGCTGGTTTTGGCTGTAGTTCAAAAGTGGCTGATGACCGTCAGGAAAAAGAAGACCAGTTAGCAGCCTACAGATCCGAGATGGACGGTCTTAAAAAGAAAATATCCATCTTGGAAAGTGAGCTTTCGGCCACTGCGGAAAAGGGATTGGTCAATGTTTCCCTCACAGCTGTAAAAGAAGAGCGCTTCGAGCATTTCATTGAAGTGCTGGGCACGGTACAATCTGATCAAAATCTGATGGTCAGTCCCGAAACCTCTGGTAACATCATTGAAATTTTGGTAAAGGAAGGTGACCGGGTGAATAAGGGGTCCGTTTTGGCCCGTTTAAATACCGATGCGCTGGATCGTTCCATTCAGGAGATGGAGGTGAATCTTGATTTGGCACAAACCATGTTTGAACGTCAGGAGTTGCTTTGGAATCAAAGCATTGGAAGTGAAGTGCAATATTTGCAGGCCAAATCGAATAAAGAGACACTGGAGCGTAGGTTGGAGGGACTAAAAGCACAAGGCGCCATGTCTGTCATCACCTCTCCAGTTTCGGGAGTTGTTGATAACTTGCTTCAGCGAAAGGGAGAGATGGCCTCGCCGGTTGTTCCTTTTGCCAGGATTGTTAACCTCGATAAGATTTATATCACCGGTGATGTAGCCGAAGTTTATCTGAATAAGATTAAGGAAGGTGACTCGGTATTGGTTGAGTTTCCGGTTTTGAATTTGTCGGTACCGGAAGTGATAACCCGCACCTCTTCGGTGCTGGATGCCGACAGCCGCACTTTCCGCATTCGTGTGGATATGATGAATAGAAATCAGAAGATACTTCCCAATCTGATGGCCGTTTTTAAGTTGCAGACTTACCAACGACCCAATGCCATTGTGGTACCTTCTATTTTAATAAAGAGGGATTTTGATGGACAGTTTTTGTTTGTGGCCGAAACAAATGATGAGAACAGGGAGGTTGCCCGCAAGCGCTACATTAAAAGTACCATTAACGACAATAATCAAACAGTAATTGATTCTGGTCTGGAGCCAGGTGATCGTATCATCACAGAGGGCTATGCCCAGGTTACCGATGGCGCTTTGTTGAACATTTCAGAGGTGAAATAAGAAAAATATTACGATGGAACATATACAGGACGGTGATATCAGTCACCGGCATTTCAAGCCTACGTATTGGGCACTGGAAAATAAGAACACGATTTACATACTGGTATTCTTTCTGTTTTTAGGAGGAATACTCACCTACAGAGGCATGCAGCGGGAGTTGTTTCCCGAAATTGTGGTGCCCTACATCATGGTGCAAACTCCTTATCCGGGTAACAGTCCCCCCGATATTGAAAACCTGATTACCCGCCCCATCGAAAAGGAGTTGAAGGGTTTAAACGGTGTGAAGCGACTTTCTTCCGCGTCCTTTCAGGACATGAGTCTGATTCTGGTGGAGTTTGAAACAGATGTGGATGTAAAAACCGGATTGCAGGATGTCAAAGACCAAGTGGATAAATCGCTCAGCGATTTACCCGATGATTTGGATACAGATCCCATTGTCGAGGATATTGATTTCTCAGAATTTCCCATCTTGAACATCAATCTTTCTGGTGATTACAGCATTTATGAGCTGAAGCAGTTTGCCGAAGATTTGCAGGATGAGTTTGAATCACTCCGGGAAGTACGTGAAGCAGATATCAAGGGAGTGGATGAGCGTGAAATAAAAATTCATGTGGATCCACTCAAGCTCGAGGCCTATAATCTGTCGTTCATGGACATTGAACTGGCAGTGATGAGTGAAAATGTGACCATTGGGGCAGGTGAAATCCTGGTAGATGGCACACGCAGATCGCTGCGCTCAGAGGCCAACTACAAAACCATGGAGGAGCTGGCGGCCACCATTGTTAAGTTCGAGAACAACAAAATCGTTTATTTGCGTGATGTTGCTGAAATTGTAGATGGTTTTGAGGACCAGAGTTCCATATCGCGGCTGAATTATCAGCCGGTGGTTTCGCTGAGCATCGTCAAGAAAAGTGGAGAAAACCTACTGGCTGCAACCGATAATATTCTTAAGATAATAGAAGACCGACAGGCCAGCGGGCAGTTGCCAAAAGATTTGAATGTGACGGTAACCGACGATATGTCAGTGTTTATTCGTGACCAGATCAGCAACCTCGAAAACTCCATATTGATGGGAATGATATTGGTAATGCTGATACTTTATTTGTTCATGGGTATTCGCAATGCCTTGTTCTCTGGGATGGCCATTCCCATGTCCATGTTTATTTCCTTTCTTATTTTAGGGGAGATGGGCTATACCATTAATACCATGGTGCTTTTTAGTCTGTTGCTGGCTTTGGGTATGTTGGTGGATAATGCCATTGTGGTGGTTGAGAACTCCTACCGCTTGTTCGAGGAAGGGTATTCTCGGCTGGATGCCGTTAAAAAGGGCGTAAGTGAAATTGCGATTCCCATCATCACTTCTACAGCAACAACACTGGCAGCTTTTTTTCCTTTGCTGTTCTGGCCCGGTATTATCGGGGAGTTCATGAAGTATTTGCCTATAACCTTGATTGTTGTATTGGCCTCATCTTTGTTTGTGGCCTTGGTCTTAAATCCTGTTTTTGCCGCGCTGTACATGAAGGTGGAAGACCCGTTTAAAAAGGTCAACCATAAGCGCTTATTTCTAGTTACCGGCATATTGGCCCTTGTAGGGGTGGTATTTTTTCTAAGTGGGAATATCCTGGGCGGAAACATCTTTGTCCTGCCCCTACTGATGAGCGCTTTAAATGTATACGTGTTGAAGCCAGGAGCTCAGAAATTTCAGACGCAATTGTTGCCATGGATGGAGCGTAAATATGAAGCCACCCTTCGCTTGGCATTGGGACGCCGCACTTCAGCAGGCTTGTTTTTTGGCATGTTTGGCTTGCTCATATTTTCCATTATGTTTTTTGGTGCCACTACGCCCAATGTGGTCTTTTTTCCTGAGAGCGAACCCAAAACGGTTTATATAACCATGGAGTTGCCTTTGGGTACCGATATTGACAAGACCGATGAGGTGGCTAAAAGAGCCGAGGATGTTATTGATGAGGTGATTGATCCGTACCGCCAAATAGTAAAATCAGTGGGTGTCAATGTTGGCAACGGCAAGGGCGATTTTTTTGAAGCCAGTAGAGCACCAAATAAGGCGCTGTTTACCATCACTTTTGTCGAGTTTGTTGACCGGGATGGTATTAGTACGTCCAAAATAATGAGCGAACTATCTGAAGCATTTAAACAATTTACCGGCGCCAAGTTCTTTGTCGAGAAAGAGGAGGAGGGTCCACCGGTAGGCAAGCCCATTAATATCGAGGTGTCGGGCGATGACTTTGAACGACTGGTTCAATTGACGGATAACATTCGACAAACCATAAACAACCAGCAAATTCCAGGTATCGAAAACTTGGAGCTGGATATTAATATGAGTAAACCTGAAATGCGGGTGGACATCGATAGGGAAATGGTTCGCAGATTGGGCTTGTCTACCGAAATGGTGGCCGGAGGCTTGCGGACAGCCTTGTACGGTTCCAGGGTCGACAAGTTTAAAGACGGCGAAGATGAATACGATATTGTTTTAAGACTTAACGACAACTATCGGAATAACGTCTCCTCTCTGATGAATATGAAATTGAAGGTAGAAAAGGATGGGGTTGGATATCACATTCCCATTTCATCGGTGGCAAAGTTTACTTACGACACGACTTACGAAAACATCAAGCGTAAGAGCAATACCCGTATGATTACCATCTACTCGAATGTGATTGAAGGCTACAATGCCAATGTCATTAATGAGCGTATCCGTACTGTTATGAGTAGCTACGAAATGCCAGCCGGTTATAAATGGGAAATGACCGGTGAGCAGGAAAATCAGGACGAAACATCCGATTTTCTTATAAAGGCGCTACTGATTGCCATTGCTTTGATTGCCATGATTTTGGTCACCCAGTTTAATTCGGCTGTCAAGCCTTTGATCATTCTGTCCACCGTTGTGCTGAGCACCATTGGGGTGTTTATGGGAATGGGCACTTTTGGTTTGGATTTTGTGATTTTGATGACCGGTGTGGGCATCGTATCGCTGGCAGGTATCGTGGTTAACAATGGAATTGTACTGATCGATTACATTGATATAAAACGGCAACAGCAACGGGAAACCCTTGGACTCGCGCCGAAGGGACGGTTGTCGCGTGAGGACGAAACCACCGCAGTGGTATCTGCCGGCAAAACCAGACTGCGACCGGTGATGTTGACCGCCATTACCACTATTTTGGGCTTAATTCCGCTGGCTATTGGTCTGAACTTTGATTTCTTTGGACTGTTTACAAAGTTGGATCCCAATATTTATTTTGGGGGCGACAATGCTGCTTTCTGGGGGCCTATGGCTACTACGGTGATCTTTGGTTTGACCACCTCCACCTTTCTCACTCTAATAATGGGACCGGTGATGTACAATCTCGCTGTAAGGGTGCGTAACCGGATGGTCAAAGAGAAGGTATAGAATAACTTTTTTAGATGAATGTTAAGAGAAGCCGGCTTATGCCGGCTTTTCTCTTGGCCCCCTCTTAACACTTCAATTCAGAGCATGAACAAAAGTATTTTTTCAAAAGGGTCAATTTATTTGTACCTTTAAGAGTGTTGCCATTATTGCTGTGTACAGCTTATGTTAGAAGCTTCTAATGTGCAGTAGTTACAAGGGTTTGATGGTTAATCACGTTTCGAAAATCTAAGAGAAGATATTATGGGGCTGTTTAATTTTTGGAAAAAGCGAAATAAGGAGACAGAACGTTTCAGCATAAAACATCTGCCTTCGCTTTTATTGACAACTGTAAAGGCTTGGAATCAGGGCGATCCGTGGCGGCAAAGTGCTGTTGTGGCTTACTATGCCATACTTGCACTTCCGGGCCTGCTGGTCATTCTCATCACCATGTTAGGTTACCTGTGGGGAACAGAATCTGTTCAAGGTCGCATATACAATCAAATTGAGTCAGTTATGGGTGAGTCTACTGCCATTTCTATACAGTCGATTATGGAAAATGTGGCCAAGGGCGAAAGTTCGCTGATAGCCACCATCATTGGAATTGGAGCACTAATTTTCGGGGCTACGGGGGTGTTTTTCCATTTGCAAATATCCATTAACAAAATATGGGAGGTGGAGTCTGATCCGAAAAATCAGATACTAAGGTACCTCATCGACCGTTCCAAAAGTTTTGGCTTTGTATTGGTTATTGGCTTTTTAATGCTGATTAGTTTTGTTATCTCTGCCCTTTTGATGATAATGCAGGAGTATCTGCAACAATGGTTTCCAGATTTTATCTTCCACTTGTTCTGGGTCGCAGAACTGG
>DHVH01000138.1 GCA_002412555.1 Marinilabiliaceae bacterium UBA5213
ATTTTATTTGACTCATGGAACTTGCCTGTAAAGTTATTTACAAACTTATATTGCAATTAACTCACTCATGCGCGTTTCATGAGCTTCTGCTTAAACTTATTTCCCTATTCAACAACAACGATCTTTTCGATAAGGTCGCCCGCGCGAATCTGATCAATCACTTCCAATCCTTCTACTACCTTGCCAAAACAGGTATGCTGACGATCGAGGTGGGCGGTATTCTTGCGACTATGGCAGACAAAAAACTGAGACCCCCCGGTATTTCTGCCGGCATGCGCCATGCTTAAAACACCCCGGTCGTGGTACTGATTCTCACCATCCAGCTCGCATGGAATTTCATAACCCGGACCACCAGTACCGGCTTTAGCACTACCCGGCTGTTTGGAGAACGGACAACCACCCTGTATCACAAAATCAGGAATAACCCGGTGAAAACTCAATCCGTCGTAAAACCCTTCTTCAGACAATTTGATAAAATTTGCTACTGTTCCAGGAGCATCGGCATGGTAAAACGACACCTTCATCACCCCTTTGGAAGTATGAATTTCTGCACTTTTCATTTTTTATAACTTTTTAATAATCAATTTATTAACTACCGCATTGCTCGAAAAAGATGGTTGCTCAAAACAATATCCCTCAGGCTCAGCAATAAAAAGTTAAAAATAAGGATAATAACCCGGAGGGCAAAAGTCTTTTTAAAAAATCTTTTTGCGCATGCAGCAACCCAATAAAACCAATAATTCTTACCTTTGTATATCTACTAAATTATTATCGAATGATCAAAACGCCCGACATATATCAAATAAAAATAGAGCTATCGTCCGTTTCCCCAACTGTCTGGCGCAGGTTAATGGTGCCCAACGACTTGTTTTTGCACGACCTGCACAAAGTGATTCAGACATCCATGGGCTGGGAAAATGCCCATTTACACCAATTCAAAAGAAACGAACGCATTTTTGGAATTGCTGATGATGAGCCTGAGTTGTCGGACCGCTTCATGGATTACACATCCATACGCCTGATGGACATTCTTAAAAAAACGGGTGATTCCATGCAATACATTTATGACTTTGGCGACTATTGGCAGCATGAAATAACCCTTGAAGCCATCCAGTCGCCTGATAAAACCAGTTACTATCCAGTATGCGTTGAGGGAGAACGTAACTGTCCCCCCGAGGATTGCGGAGGCCCTCCAGGCTTCCACCAAATGCTAAAAGTATTGAATCATCCGGGGCATCCCGACCGGGAAGCATTGATTGACTGGCTGGATGAAGACTGGGAACCCGAAGAGTTTGATTTGGAATATACCAATAACTTATTATTGGAAGATGATTTTGGCTGTCTGCCATTAATAGAGTAAATAAAAAAGCGATTGCCCTCAGGGACAATCGCTTTTTTATTTAATCCTTATTTGTCTTAATAGTTCGTTATTATTTTGTAAATCATTGATCTCTTTTATTACCTACCAACCTAATGACCTATTGACCTAATAACCTATTGACCTAATAACCTATTCAATACCCAATAATTCAACTTCAAAAATCAGTGTTTCATTGGGGCCCACTGCTGCACCTGCTCCACGCTCACCATAAGCCAGATGCGACGGAATGAACAATTTCCACTTAGAACCAACAGGCATTAACTGCAAAGCTTCAGTCCACCCGGCAATAACCTGGTTTAAACCAAAAGTAGCAGGCTCACCACGCGTAACAGAGCTGTCAAACACTTCCCCATTGGTCAATGTGCCATGGTAATGGCACACCACACGGTCAGTAGCAGAGGGACGGGCACCATTGCCTTCCACCATTATCTCGTATTGCAAGCCACTTTCAAGAACTGTTACTTCAGGACGCTGAGCGTTTTCAGCCAAGAAACCATCACCATTGCCAGCATTGGCCGATTGAGAAAGGCTTTCAGCCTGCTTTTTCTGCTGAGCTTTTTCATAGGCGGTCCGCAAATATACATCGGCGCTCATATCATCAAAATAAGACTTTTGGTAAGCCAGCTCATTAATAAAAGCGGTTTTAAAAATCTCTTTGTTTAAGCCGCCAAATTGACCTTCCCTGAACTCATAATAAGAATCATTGATGCCAACATTTTTGAAAAGACTAGCAGCGGCCTTAACATCTATAGAATCAAAAGCGGTTTGATTAATCATTTGCTTGAATTGCTTTGCTTCCAGAAAACCCAATGCATAACTCACACTATCCAGTGAATTTTCCATTTCAACCTTACCTGAACCAGGCACTTTTTGATTACAACCGGAACTAACACCTACAAGCGCCAACACCATAAAAGAAAGAACAATACGTTTCATCATCTGTACAATTTATTAATTTATATGACCTATTAACCTAACGATCTATTACTAATTTATTATTTCTCAATTCCCAATAATTCTACTTCAAATATCAATGTGGTATCAGGACCAATTACGCCTCCTGCACCGTGGCTTCCATAAGCCAAATCAGAAGGCACATAAAGTCGCCATTTTGAACCCACCGGCATTAGTTGTAAGGCCTCAACCCATCCCTGGATAACGCCACTAACCGGAAAAACAGCAGGCTCGCCCCGCTGCACTGAGCTATCAAAAACAGTCCCATCGACCAAAGTCCCGTGGTAATGGCATTGAACCCTGTCACTGGCCTGCGGTATTTCACCGTCACCTTCTTTAAGCACTTCGTACTGAAGTCCGCTATCCAGCGTTACCACCCCGGTTCGTTGACCATTTTTTGTAAAAAAATCGACAGCTCCCTGACGACTTTCTACCTGCTTTCTCTCCTGAATGGCTTTAAAGTGCTGTTGTAACAATTGATTGGCTTCATCCATGCCCATGGCAGGAATTTCTTCTTCCAAAATCGACTTCAAACCTTTCAAAAAGTCGTCGTACGCCAATTTTTCCAGACCTGAGGTGCTCAGACTTTGAGCAATATTCATTCCCAATGCATAACTAAGTTTATCCATGCTTTGCTGTTAATTTTAAATTTGGCCGAAAGTTACAATAAAATTTTGTACCTGCACACTCCCCTGATTATTCGCGGCAAGCCCTTAACATTTCTCTTTTACCAGGAGGCCCAGGAATACGCTCAACCACAAAACCAGCATTTTGCATCGCCCTGCGTACAGATCCTTTGGCCGAGTAGGTAGTCAAAAAGCCTCCTTTAGCCATCATTGCGAATATATTTTTAAATATCTGATCCGTCCAAAGCTCCGGTTGTTTATCAGGTGCAAAAGCATCGAAGTAAACCAGATCATATTTGGTTTTGGAGTTGAAATCACACAAATCAACCTGAAACTTGGTCAGAAAAAAATGATTCAGAATTTCCACTTCTGTCCCCCATGCACTGGTGTGCATAGCGGAAAAACATCGAAGCACCTCATCACCACCCAGCAGCTGCGGATAATTAATGGCTGCGGCCAGGTCCTCTGGCACAGGATACTTTTCAAGAGTATGATAATGAATAAGGCTATCAGGTTGATGGATCATGGTCAACAAAGCATTTAACCCCGTTCCAAAGCCAATCTCCAGAATGTTAAGGACAGATTTAGACCCCACTTTTTTCAATCCGGCTTCAATAAAAACATGCTTCGACTCCTGGATGGCACCATGAAATGAATGGTAGTGCTCATCCAGATCGGCCCGGTACAATGTGGAACTTCCATCTTCAGATATTCGCAATTCAGGACGCATACAATAACATTAGATCGTTAGGTTATAAGTATAAATTGAATACAATCTGCTAGTCTTTTGTGATAACCGTATTCTGTCGCAACCGGGACGGCAATAAAACGATCCACCGACTGGAGAGGGAAGGTCGAAGCGTATTTCCACCATTCTTCAATACCAACCAGAACCATAAGGGCAACAGCGTACCCTTAAAAACACTCGTCAATGAGATGGCCCACCAGATACCAAAAAGACCGTAGGCAGAAAAGGAAATCATCATCCATGCAAGGGGTATCCTTAGTCCGTTAAACACAATCCCGGTGAGCGATGGCGGGATGGTTTGGCCAATACCGTTGAACGCACCCCGGGTGGTAATCTCATAAATCATAAAAACCTGGGAAACGGCTAAAATATATAAATATACCGCTCCCAGTTGTTGAGATTCAGGATCACTCAGAAAAACAGAGAATATGGACTTTCCAAACAACAGAAAAACAGCTGTAACAGCTAGGCCAAGTACCGTTCCGATGAGCAAAGTGTATTGGTAGCCCTTGCGGATGCGCTGCCAATTGCCTGCTCCATAATTTTGTCCGGTGAAACTGCCAAGAGCCGTTGCAAATCCGGTAGAAGTCATCCATGAAATGGCCTCAATCTGTCCACCAATACTCTGCACGGCTATGGCTATAGCGCCATAGTCGGCCACCATGCGCGCAATTATCATCGCAAAAAAAGCAAAGAGCGCACTCTCTGATGCCACAGGAATACCCAGACTGAATATCTTTTTAGAGATGGCTCGGTCCAACCTGAACTGAGACAAATGCAAGTGAACCATTTCCTGCACCCACACAAAGCGAAAAAGGAATATACCAAACACCAGTAACTGCGAAATAAAAGTAGCCCAAGCAGCCCCCGCCACACCCATTTCAGGAAATATCCACCAGCCAAAAATCAAAACAGGATCTAAAACCAGATTAAGCACCACCCCTGCGGTCATGTACCAAAATGGAGACCGGCTATTGCCCATCCCGTTATAAATACCTGCAAAAGTAGGGTTAACAAAAGTAAACAGAAACCCTAGCGAAACAATGCGTAAGTAGAGACTTCCATCCTCATTTACGTTGGCAGAGGAAATACCAAAAAAGGCAATTAATTCCTGCGCCCAGACAAAAGAAATGGAAGCATAGACAAGAGAAATGATCACTGCCCAAAAAAGGGCGTGCCGCACAAAGCGCAAGGCGGTGGAAGGCTCCTTTCGTCCGAGCGCCTGCGAAACCCCCACTTCGGCACCAACACGGGTAATGAGCAGTAGCGAGAACCCCAACCAAATATAAAACCCGGCTACACCAACGGCTGCCACGGCATCCTCCCCTACTCTGCCCAACCAAATCATATCGGTCAGGCTGTACGTCATTTGCATAAAGGACGCACCAATAGTAGGTAAGGCCAACCTGAACAAATGCCTCAAAATAGGCCCTTGCGTTAAATCCGTCTGGCGATTATTCATAAGGACGCAAAAATAATAAAGAATGGCACAGATGCCATTCTTTAATACACGAGTTTCATTGTTGGAACAAAAAGTAATCCTAAAAACTGCTAAAATTTAAGATCATATAAATCTTTACCGTCTTTGATAAAAGTTTCAACATTCATATCCGTCAATGGATGGCTCCTCATTCTTTCCAGAATTTCAAAACTAACAGTTACCGCATAACAGCCGGTCAAGGTAACCCTGTGCACTTGATCCACCGTCTTAAAACTGGCTCCAAGCACCTTTGTTGGCATCTTATAATCGGTAAAACTTTTCACAATATCTCTGACAACTTCAATGCCATGAGACGAAATATTATCCAGTCGGCTCACGTAAGGAGCCACGTAATTGGCTCCGGCTCTTGCAGCAACAATGGCCTGCAAGTGTGTATAAACAGCAGTGGCCGTCACTTTGATTCCGCGCTTTGTGAGCATCGGCATGGCTCTGTAACCTTCTTCCGTCACCGGAATCTTGGCATAAAAATTAACACTTTCTCCCACATATTTCCGATAGGCTTCCGCTTCTGCTACAATTTTTTCGGCATTTGTGCTCAACATTTGCACATGCAACATTTTATCGCCCACCAACTTGACCAGTTCAGGTAGGATTTTAGATAAAGGTTTCCCCTCACTGGCGAGGATAGAAGGATTGGTAGTTACTCCCTCAAGAGGAAAATAGGAAAAGAGTTTTTCGATTTCCTTTAGATTGGCACTGTCGACTAAAAACAACATAGCTATGATTTAATGAATAATAAAAAAACCACCTTAAATTTAGGTGGTTTTTTAGTATTTCCATTTAGAAGCAAGGTCTTTTTATGCTTCGGTCGTGTTTTTATCACTTTTAGCAGCCAGTATATTTACGCGTGGCTGAATAAACCACAGGCCTAACGGAAAAAGAATTAGCCATATAAAATCCGTGGTAAAAGATTCAAATTGCGCCCCTTCGTTTTTTTCGGCCGACTTGATCACCTTAGCCACAAAATAAAAGCAATAAAACTTACTGGCCATGAAAAGAATCTCCAGTGGAATCACAAAAATCAGCATTCCGGTTAGGATATTGGCCATAGAAAACTGTCCCGATCCCAAAATAGCAGCCCCCCAAAGCCAAAAAACTAGTACCAATAAAATAATTATAAAAGGCACGGCCACAAAAAACCTAAACGCTTTGTTTGGAAAAAACGATGAAATATTCAATTGCTTGTAGAGTTTTTGTCCCACCGACCACATCCACAAATAAACAACCACTTGCGAAAGCACAACTGAAAGCGGTATGGCAATGAAAAAGTAGGCACCGTTCAAAACATAGACTGGAACAAATAATCCGGAAAATAAAATCAATAGGGGTAATACAAATACAGCTAAAAATAGTTGCCAACTTTTGGCCAATAGAAGTCTCTTCATGCGGATCGATTGAAATTTTAATTTGATTTAACGTAAAAAGCAGGCAGCGGTTACAAAATAGTCCACATATTAAACCATCTCCTGAATAATTAATTATTGCAAGGTATAATCGGTTCAAGCAAAAAATGAAGTTAAAATTATTTTTATTTTTACCATTTGATAAAAAAAAGCCTATCTTTAACTCGCTTATTAATATTTTAAATACCTTAGAATGAACATTTTCGTTGGCAGCTTACCCTTTAGAACGGAAGAAGCTGAATTAAAAGAGCTGTTTGAGGCTTATGGTGAAGTAGCATCCGCACGGATTATCACTGACAAATTCTCAGGCAGAAGCCGTGGTTTCGGCTTTGTAGAAATGACAGATGACGCAGCAGCACAGAAAGCAATTGATGAATTGAACAATTCAGAAATTGATGGACGTGCCATCGTTGTTAACAAATCAGAAGAACGTAAAGAAGGTGACAGACGTCGTCCTTCAGGAGGTTCAGGCGGCAGCAGAGGTGGATTTGGTGGTGGCGGCGGCAGTCGTGACGGCAACAGAAGAAGTGGCGGCGGCGGCTTTAATCGTGACGGGGGTAACAGAAGGGAATACTAATCCATATCTGTCAAACGAAAAGAAGAAGTAGTTTCAGCAAGAAAAATTCAAGACTAAATAATCTTTTTGATCCCTTAAAAGGGCTGACCACCAGGTCAGCCCTTTATTTTTCGACAATTATGACAAGCTTCACCTGTAAATTCAATGGCAACTGTTGCATGATCAATACCATAAGTCCGGATGATCTCATCGGCCCTTCCCCTGATACCTTGCTGTGTTGACACCGAGGCATCCTTATCGACCACAACATGGATACTTAACACGTTGTAGTTTCCATCCAGACTCCAACTATGTGTATCATGGACTTCGTGCACACCATCCAAGGCTACCAACTCCTGCTCCATGCCAACAACATCTAAATCGGAAGGAGTCGTTTGCAGAAAAACATCCAGAATCTTTCTCACATTTCCAAAAACATGGTAAAGGATATAAATGGCTACACCAATGGAGAGCAAGGGATCAATCCAGAACCACTCTGTGTAAAAAATAACAATACTGCCAATCAAGACAGCCACCCATCCCAAAACGTCTTCCATCAGATGCAGCATAACAGCACGGTTGTTGAGAGAAGCATTCCCTCCCCTTAACCGCCAAACCGCTAATCCGTTAAAAACAATCCCTAACACAGCCATCCACATCATACCCTTGGCCATCACCTCCTGGGGTTGAAGCAAGCGTGGAATGGCTTCTTTTAAAATGATTATACTCCCGGCAAATAGTATCAGGCTCGTAAGCAAAGCTCCCAACGTTGAAAACCGTCGGTAGCCGTAGGTGTAGCGATTATCACTGCCCTTTTCAGCCACCTTTTCGAGCCATAAGGCGCTGCCTATGGCCACCGTGTCCCCCAAGTCGTGAACCGCATCAGAGAGAATGGCCATAGAATTGGTAATGGCGCCGCCAATAAATTCGATGATGGTAAAGAAAAAATTTAGCGCAAAGGCCACTTTTAAGCGCATTCTCACCTTCCCGGCTTCCTCTGGCTTTTCTTTATGATGCTGATGATGGTGTCCCATTCTGCTGAAGTTTACCCGACAAATTAAGGAAAAACAAAACGATCGTGCAATACCTAAATAGGGGGAGTCTAAAAAAGCGCCATTTGTCAGTCTAACTGGCAAATGGCGCTTCAAACCACTTAAACAAAAAACTATCGGGTGGTCAGTGACCACGCTTCACTATCCAGCTTAAGAGCTGATTTATGCAATATATCTTTGAAATAGAATTCGTTGGTAAAGCCGGCATTCTGAACTTCCCAGCCCACTACAAAAGCATATTCCGCGGCAATTCCGTCGGCCAACTTCAAAGCAGTCATGTGTGTTTCAATAATTCCATCCCCACTTTTAGGGGCCGCTTTGTAATGCAGAAACTGTTGCGCGGGAATAACAACACCCAGTCCCAAAACCTCATCATCAAAACCCTGATTGCCATGGGTTCCGTAAATGGCAAAATCCTTAGCATCCACCTCAAACACCGGCAGTTCATGCATGTCAACAATACCTGTATAAAGCACCTCATCACCTTGAAGGTTCTCAACCCAAACCTGGCTTCGGTAAAAATGATCACCTGCATAAATTGAAATCCGGTGAACAACATCATAAGAGCGGTCTCCGGCCGGAACACCTTTAAAAGTCAGGTCAAAGACCGATCTTACTGGGCCTTCACTGATTAAACGAAAACCAGCCTCTTCAGCAGGTCCTACCCGATAAACCGCATCACCAACACCCAAAGCAATTGCACCTGCCCCTAAAGAATTACCCACTTTCAGGATATCCATGCCCCAATCATCCAGCACATGGTAATTTTGCCCATCAAAACCAGCCTTATCCAACACCATTTCATTGGTGCGTTTCCCAAAGATGTCCATCCCATTACGGGCATCATAGTAATTGCGGAAGCCGACTAGGTCATTTTCCCAGCCTGGACCTTCCATTTGGTAAATGGCTGAGATGGTGGGACTGTCCGTTGATTTTAAACGCCTATCGTCGGTGACCTCTTCGTAAGGGGCCTCCTTGCGGGCAAATCTGATATTGGTACGATTTTGTACTTCTCCCAAGGACGCTGCATCCACAACTTCAAAACTTAATTGCAGCAATTCGTCCTGGTTAAAATTAGCCTGAAAGACCAGTTCATCCCATTGACCATCCCCATCTAAGTCATCCATCTGCGAAACGAGCAGACGACCCTTTTTATCAGTGACTTTTATGGTCATGTTAGCCGATAATTCACCTTTCAACACCGACTCAACAGTGGGCCGATCGACTACAAAGGATTTTCCTAAAACCGGCTGACTGTATGGATTCTGCACTTCCAGGAAAGGCCCATCGGGCGTCAGACACGAAGTGGCTGTCGCCAATACCATTAAAAACAGTAAATTCAATTTAAACCTCATAACGTATCATTTTTAAGTGTCGGAACTACAAATCATTTTCACCCTTCACATAGCCAAAGTTAGCCAAAATACCGCCATCTACATACAGTACGTGACCATTGACAAAATCACTGGCCTTAGAAGCCAAAAACAATGCTGCATTGCCTACATCTTCTGGCTCTCCCCAGCGACCGGCAGGTGTACGGGTCATCACCAAATCGTTGAAGGGGTGATTGCCTTCACGGATTTCCGCTGTTTGTGACGTGGCAATATATCCGGGTCCAATGCCATTGATCTGCAAATTGTATTTGGCCCACTCACAAGTCATGTTGGACGTTAACAATTTAAGACCACCCTTGGCTGCGGCATAGGCAGAAACCGAATTCCGACCATAGACGCTCATCATGGAGCACATGTTGATAATTTTCCCGGAACGCTTTTCAATCATTTTAGGTGCCACACGTTTAGCTACAATAAGGGGGGCAATAAGGTCCACCTCAATTACCTGGCGGAAAGCATCCACGGGCATATCTAAAATAGGAATACGCTTGATGATGCCGGCGTTGTTTACCAAAATATCGACTGATCCTAAGTCCATTTCAATCTGTGAAATGCCTTTGTCAACCTCCTCTTCCTTGGTCACATCAAAAACCAGGGTATAAACATCAATGCCATCTTTGGCATACTCCGCTTGGAGGCCTGTAAAGCGGAGTATGCCAAAGATGGCAT
>DHVH01000029.1 GCA_002412555.1 Marinilabiliaceae bacterium UBA5213
GACATCTGCCTGATCAATGACAACGGTACTTATTTTTACACGTTCGATGTCACCGGCTCTACTTACTCCGTAAGACAAGTTTCCTCCTATACTGCACTGAAGAAGTCGACCCTTGAAGGCAGGCAGTTGATGATCGGAGAATTCAACGGTGACGGAAAGCCCGACTTCCTTTTGAGTACACAGTCCGCAACAGCTGATTGGGCAATCTACTATGCGATGGGCAACGGACAGTTTGAAAGAGTTGCCACATCAATTACATCCAAAAGTAGTTCGGATCAAATCATACTGCAGGATGTGAATAGCGATGGCCTCACTGACGTAATAAAGACTTTGGGTACCTCGGGATTCTTCACTTATTTGACAAAACCAGGGGCTGCTTATACTTCCGACTCATACTCATCCTTTAATTACACTGGGTCCGTTCTTGTGCCTACCGACATCAACAGCCGAAACTATTTCCACCAGTTGGTCGCTTTGAAGGACGGTAAGGTCACACGGTTCTCCTATCCCCGCAACGACACGAAAGAGAAACAGCTTACCGGGTCGGTGAACAGCTCCGGGGTAGTAAACAAAAACTACTACAGGATGCTCAATGAGGCAGAAGATTATTATGCCCGAGGGTATGGCGCGGCTTATCCGTTTGAAAATTTCTACGGTCCACTTTCTGTACCGGTAAGTACTGAACAGCTGATGAACGGACAACGTATCCAAAATACGGAATATCGTTACGAAAATGCCGTTATTCATAAGCAGGGAAGGGGTTTTTGCGGGTTCGGGCGCATAACAACCATAGACAATACCCGAGGACGTCATTATTCCCAGGAGTATGACCCATACAATTTCGGCATTTTGAAGGTGGATGATTCCCCCACAGCCAAAATCACCAATACGTGGTCTGTAAATGTACAGTCCAACAAGATTGTCAAGATAAGGCGAACAAACAGTTCTGCAATTAACAATCTCACCAGCCAGACGGTAACCTCTACGTACCTGTATGACACTTATGGTAATGTGACCAGGGAAACACTCAACTATGGAGGCGGTGTGACAGCGGTCACCGACCAAACCTTCTACAATTCCACTTCGGGTGGTCTTTATCTGATCGGCCAGCCGTTGAACAGAACGGTGACCAATACCCGTGGTGGCTCGTCGTGGATCGACAAGGAAGCATACACGTATAACGATGTCCGTCTGCCTCTTACGCGGATCACCTACACGGGGACTAGCGGTACCGCTAAAACAGGTGAGACACGTTGGACTTACGATACCAACTGGAATGTCGCCTCAGAAATATCTGCTCCGTATAATGTGACCGAGTTTCTGGACAATACATACAACTACGACACAACAGGAAGGTTTATCGCTTCCGTTACCAACGCTTTGGGACAAAATACCGAATATGCCGATCATGACGAATATGGCAATGCCAGGATCGTTTATGATCACAAAAGACGTGTCACCAGGTACTACATCGATGCCTGGGGAAGACCCCTCACGATTTACTATCCCGATGGAATAACTGAAAGCACAGTTTTATCCTGGGGTGGTGAAGGATTATACACTGTTACCAGCCAGGCTACAGGCAGTCCGTCTCTTGCAACCCACTACGATGCCCTGGGTCGTGAAATACGCAACGGCAATCAGCGATTCGACGGCCAGTGGCAGTATGTGGACACACAATATGACAGTTATGGGCGGCCATATCAGACTTCCCTGCCCTTTAAGGGCTCTTCTGCCACGCTGTGGAACAGTTATACCTATGACAGCTATGACCGGCCTACGAGACTGACCGAAGCTTCCGGCAAAACTACCTCCTGGAGCTACAACGGGTTGAGTGTGACGGAAACCAAAAACGGTATTGCTACCACGAAAACGACCGATGCCTCGGGTGCCCTGGCAAGCGTGACCGACCCCGGAGGAACCATCTCCTATAGCCTCCGCCCCGACGGGCAACCTTCGTCCATCACGGCTCCGGGTAGTGTTGTCACTTCCTTTGAATACGATGCCTTTGGCAGGCAAACCGCGTTGGTGGACCCGAGCGCCGGACGCCAAACCACTGAGCCCGTCTATTCTTCTACGGGAGTGTTGACTCTTACCGAAACCAACCCCAAGGGAACCAACGTGTCGGTTTTTGATAAATATGGCCGTATCACCAGCCTGCAACGGCAGGGTGAGTTCACGACTAATTATGTGTATAACGCGGATGAGTTACTGGTGGGCGAAACCTCCACGAACGGTACCTCTAAAGCATTCACCTACGACACATTCGACAGGATACAGACAGAAAAGGAAACCGTTCCCGATAGCAAGTGGCTGCAAAAGACTTACACCTATGGTGATGGAAATGTATCCTCGGTACAATATGCGGCCCAAAGCGGGACGCTTGGCACGGAAAGTTTCCTGTATGCCTACGGACACAATACGGAGATTAGGCTAAACGGCTCCACCACTATCTGGAAACTGACGGCGGAGAATGATCTCGGTCAACCCACGGCAGCCAGCACCGGAAGCATGAACAGGAGCTATTCGTATAACGACTATGGCATACCTACAGGCAGGACGGCAGGCAGCATCCAGAACTTCTCCTACAGTTTTGACACGCAGAAAGGAAACCTTTTAAGCCGCACAGACAACAGGCATACAAGGACGGAATCGTTCTCCTACGACAACCTGAACCGTCTGACCAATGCCGCCGACAAGGTGATCACCTATGCCGACAATGGAAATATCACCCGCATCGAAGGGGTGGGCACGATGGCATACGGCAACACGGACAAACCTTACCAGGTAACCATGCTCAGCCCGGAAGGCACGGCCGTCCCCTTACGCAACCAGAGTGTTTCATACACCTCGTTCCAGCGTCCATCACGTATCGATGAGAACGGCTTGAGCGCATCGTTTACTTACAACGCGTCCGGCGGGAGGGTGAAAATGTACGTGGCAAACGGAGTCACTCCGGTATTGACACGCTATTATATCGGGGGACAGTATGAACTGGACCTGCAGTCCAATATCGAAAGGCTTTATCTGGGTGGGGATGCCTATTCTGCCCCCGCTGTTTTGGTAAAAGAAGCGGGAGTGTGGAATATTTACTATATTTGTCGTGATTATCTGGGCAGTATCACCCACGTGGCGAATGCCGATGGTTCTTTAGCTTATGAATACAGTTACGATGCATGGGGTAGATTAAGAGATCCTGCCACACAAGCAGTTTACACACCTGGCAGTGAACCGGCCTTGTTCCTCGGTAGGGGATACACTGGCCACGAGCATTTGCCGTGGTTCGGGCTGATTAACATGAACGCCCGGTTGTACGATGCCACGTTGGGCAGGTTCTTAAGCCCAGACCCGTATGTGCAGATGCCGGACTTTACGCAAAGTTTTAACAGATATAGCTATTGCATTAATAATCCATTATTATATTTTGATTTAACCGGTTATGCATGGTATAATGATTTTTGGGATTGGCTGAAGAAAAACTCAAAAATAGTAGTGCCTGTAGTAACGATAACTGTTGCAGCAGTGGTAACTGTTGCTACGGCGGGTGCCGGTTCCCCACTATTAGTTGCGGCAATAGGAGGTGCTGCTGGTGGATTTGCTGGAGGAACACTTGGATCTGCCCTTGAAGGTAAGAAATTTGGAGAAGTTATAGGGAATGGGTTTTTACAAGCTGGTATTGGAGCTTTATCAGGCTTTGTGGGAGGAGCTGCGGGACAATGGGCTGCCAAAGGAGGAATAAGCCTGGTAACAAGTGGCGGCGCAAGGATTGCAAGTCCCGTCATTAAAGGTGCATTAACCGGAGTAATAGGTGGTGCTGCCGGTGGCCTAGAAGGTGGTTTTACCGCAGGTTTTACCATGAGCATGATTGCCACGAAAGGTGATTTTTCAGCCTCATTGCAAGCAGGATGGGATGCAGGACTTAATTCTGCTTTAACCGGAGCAGGGATTGGATTTGGTGCCGGAGCTTTTACCGGATACAAATATGCCAAAGCAAATAATTTGGATTTGTGGAGCGGGAAATCTTTAAAATCAAATATAAACCCTTATAATGGAAAAATTGTAACCAATCCTGCCGGAGACAAAGTAACAATAGATATACCTTCTGATTATATAATGAGACCTGCAGACAATGGGAATGGTATGGTCTACCAAGCACCTGGATCCATAGGAAATGCAAATATGATAAGAATTATGGGACCAACCACCTATGCCCCAAATGGATATTCCGTTTTTTACAATAGCTATGGTCAGCCAATTAACCCTAATACTGGTGAGACTTTAGGTAGAGCATTATGGCATTTTAAATTTTAGGATTATGAATATAGAGGAAAATTTAAATTTTATTATTGGGAAAAAACTGATTCAAATTCGAATGAACTTGTATTTAATTGATCTCATATTTGAAAATAAGATTATTATTACTATTGCGAATAAAGTAACATATGTCGAAGAAGAAACAAATAAACAACAGCAGTGGAACTCGACCAGCAATCAGAAATTCTTCATTAATAAATTGCTTGAGACTTCTGTTATTAGAGCCGAAGTTGATAAGAATAAAAATCTTATTCTAGAACTGGAAAATAAAAAAAAATTAATAATTGAATCTGCAAGAGATGAAAACGAATCATATATCATATATAACGCCGATGATTTCCAGGTGGTATATTAAGTATTTGGAGGCTCTGTTTCCAGAGCTTCAAAAACCTCCGGAAAAAAATCTTTAATTTTTGGTAGTTTTTAATTTTATCATCTCCAATATAGATTTTACGAAGTTAGTATTGGAATCTGAGGAAAATTTAGGATTATGAAAATAGAGGAAAATTTAAATTTTATTATTGGGAAAAAACTGATTCAAATTCGAATAAACTTTCTAAGTGCAACTTCCCCGGTAGTTCCTTCATGGATATTATTTCAAACAGGAATACCTTTTAATCAAACTATTGTTGTGAATGGACAGACAATACAATACACGGCGTATGGATTACCCAATGGGATTATTAATATAGGAAGAATACATGGAATTAAATAGAAAACCCACCCTCCAAGAAGAAAAACTTATTGCACTTCTTGTAAAAAAGTCTTCCTGGGTAATACCTGGAGATTGGAAAGAAGGATTGATGGTTCGTTCAATGAATGACAGAATGATGGGAAGTTTATATTTGTTCCCTCAAGGTAAGACCATTGCAAGACGGAAATTTGGAAAACAAATCAGTGATTTTCAATTTACGGATGTAGATGGTATAGAAGTAATTGCTTCTTTAAACGTAAATGGGGATGGGGACTTGTTCGAACTGGATATTTGAAAAACAGATTTTGGGAAGCTTAAAAAACTTCCTGAGTTATAAATAATTTTCCATTCCCTATTGATGCAACTCCTAAAGAAGCCCTGCAATAGGGTCGATAAGAGCATTAATGGGGGCCCGTATTGGAACTTTGAATGGAACTGTAGCTGGATTGACAAAGACCCAGGCACGAATCACGGAGCAAAATCTGATTAATCAATACGGAATGCAAAAAAATGGAGGCACTTTATACAATTAACGTAATTCTATTGCTCCCAGATATTGGGGAAAACACGGCATTAAATATTAATTGATATGCAGAAACGAACGGTAATAAGATTAGGTGATATTTTCAGGGTTAACTGTGGCGATTACTACAAATACTTTCAATATATTGCAGATGATATGACCATGTTGAACAGTCGTGTTATCAAAGTTTTCAAAGAAAAATATCCACTGGGTGAAATTCCTGAATCAACAGAGCAGGTTAAAGGAGAAATTGACTTTTATGCCCACACATCTATTAAATTAGGAATAAAAATGGGTTTATGGGAAAAAGTCGGAACCGCTCCTGTTTTTGGAGATATAAATGTAATTTTCAGGAGGAGCAAGGACTACACCGAAGGTAATAAAGTTGAAGTATCTGAAAGGTGGGAAGTTTGGCGCATTAATGAAGATTTTCGTTATGTCGGCAAATTGGAAGGTGAAAATAAATATGCTGAAATTGGTTTGGTAGAACCACCTATCGGAATTGTTGAACGTATGAAAACGGGTGAGTATTTTGGCTATTATCCTGATTTTGAATAAATAACATATTCATACGATATTAATCGTTCAAGAATGACACCATTTTTTGGAGAAGGGTCTAAATATGAAGAGCGAAAAGTACTAATGGATGCAGGTATTGGTGCTATGACTGGAATAACTACCGGCTTTAAATTTAAAACGTCTGTTTATTAAACTTATCCAATGAAAATAAGATGTATTTATAACGTGGGAAAATATATTCCGAAAGATTTTTTTGTTCAGTATAATTGGAACGAAGAAATGAAATTTATTGAACTTACCATTGGAAAAGAGTATATTGTGTATGCTATTTTCATATTGTTTAATCATCCTTGTTATCTAATATGTGATGATTTCTACGATGGGGTATCTTATCAACATCCCATGTTTTATCCTGCTAGTTTATTTGAAATAATAGATAATACGCCATCAAGATACTGGATAAATAAGAAAATAAATTTTGAAAATAAATATAATATGAATGATGTTGGATTTCTCGATATTATAAATGATGAATATTTCTACGGTGGAGTTGTTGAAGGGTATCAAGACGAAGTTTCAACTTTCCAAAAGTGGAAATTCTTAATAGACAATGAATTTGATAATTTGCTTCAAAAAGTACCAACTATAGGATTGTAGAAATTCAGATGAAAAAAATTGTATTGTATATGCCTTTGTTAAATGAAGGTACGGATGTATATAGACCTGTACATGGTAATCTTATTACAGATAATATATATCAAGTAGAGATTTCAGTTGAAGGTCAATCCCCAGAACAGTTAAATGAAGAATGGTTTTTTCCGACTGGAAGTATCGTGAGATGTGAGAAATTTAAAGATAACAATGAGACATATTTAAGAATAATTGAACTTGTTAATTTGTAGTCTTCTGATAATATAAAAATGATGTCGGAGTTAACTCAGCTTTAATCGGAGCAGGACTTGGATTTGGTGCTGAAGGTTTTACCGGATACAAATATGGCAAAGCAAATAATTTGGATTTCTGAAATGGGAAATAGAATCAATTCCTTAGAAGGAACTTCAATTTTTTTTAATGGAACTAGGTACTCAGAAAAAGTATTACAACGGATGCATGAATAATGGTACTTATTATGATGGACAACAACCCTATCGTCGGTACTCAGGAAGATCCAAAGGAAGTAATAGGGATTCAATAAAGTACTAACATCAAAAAAAACAATCATGAAAAAAATTAATTTATATCTCATTTTGTTCGCTTCAATTTTTTGTTTTGTGCAAACCGTTGTTATCCGGAAAATGAAGATTGTCACCGATATATTCATTTTATAAACAATTCAGAGAAGGATTATGGATTTAGCATTTTTGATGAGATTGGAGCGTATAATCCCGGATCAGCTCCTGAAATGTTCAAACTCAAAAATAATAAAAAGTATAAATTATCAGATAACACGCAGCTTGATTGTTTTGAATTCTCCGCTGAAGAAGGAAAAGGCAAATTTTATTTTTTCTTATTTGATGCCCAAGTAGTAGAAACACACCTTGGGAAACTGTTCGTCAAGATTCTCTATATCTGAAAAAATATGTTTTAACTATTCATGATTTAAATGAAATGGATTGGAAGATAACTTATAGTGGAGAAAAAGAATAAAATATTTTTTAATTTATTTTTATCAACAACTTAAAGAACACCTGTTTATGAAACTTACGTACTTTATCGCACTCGCAACTGTTATCGTTTTAACTTCGGTATTTTCAACGGCCATGGCTCAAGAGGCATCACCCTACCAGGCAGAATATCAAACAACGCCAGGTTATAAGGATTTCCGTTTTTCCTTTGGCGGCGGCTATGCTTACCGCCTGGGCAACATGGAGAAAACAGGCGATGCGGTATTGGATGATATGAATAAAAAACTGCGACACGGTTTTACAGTTGATGCCGATGCCCAATACTTTTTTAAAGAAAGCTGGGGATTGGGTTTGAATGCCAATTTTTCTTCGGCAAGCACCTCTGGAAATAATGTAACCATACCGGTCATCGATCAAGCGGTGAATTACAAGGAAATGCAAAGCATTGTGTATGTCGGACCTTCGTTCGTCGGGAGAAACGAGTCGGACAAATTCCTGTTGATCACCCATGTGGGTGTCGGGCCGCTTTTCTTCAATGCCGATATGAATTACAGCGGACAAAGAATTACGGGAAATAAAACTACCGTGGGCGTTAATGCAGGGATTGCAGGAGAATATAAAGTGAACAATAAGACAGGGGTGGGACTGAAGCTGTCATATGTGATGGGCTCGATTGACAACCTGAACGTGGAAGGACAAAACGAGAAGTTCAAAGAGAAAATCAGCGTGTCTAACCTGATGGCTACTGTGTTCATCAGTTTCCGTTCATGGTAATCCCCAAGCTTATAAACTATCACTATGGCAAGAAAAATGATCTGTCTCACGGTATTGCTTTTGTCGGCATCATTCATGTTTCCACAATTCCACACCGGAATAAAAGGCGGAGTAAATTTATCGAATGTAAACATGAATATCAACGGCGTTGAACTCGACAGTTATGATCCGCGTCCCGGCATTCATGCCGGATTTATGGCCGAATACATGTTTGGCGCTCATCTGGGGTTGCATACCGAGTTGATGTACTTCAACAGTGGAGCCAACATAAATCCCGAACAGTTTAAAAAATGGTTTGATGTTTCCGAAGATGTTTCCGTGACCGGGAGTTTGAACATGCACACGTTTCAGTTACCCTTGTATCTGAAAACAAAGTTCGCACTTTCACCCACCGTTAAAATATACCTGATGGGAGGGGGATTTGCTACGTATGCGCTAAAAGCCGATATGCTTGAGAAGCTGTCGTTAGCGGGCGAACAACCCCTCAAGCTGAAATGGAGCTTGTATGAACCCAAGGTGCGTATTTTTGATCAGG
>DHVH01000135.1 GCA_002412555.1 Marinilabiliaceae bacterium UBA5213
CACCACTATTCAGGCAACAACGGACTTGCTGCCATCGCCCGCTATTATGATGATTGGCTGGACAGCAGCGCAAACGCCAGATGGTGCACGTAAAAAGTGGTTATATACCGGTGCCGGAATTCATGATTTCAATGAAGAGGATGGCATAGCGGTTCACTCGCCCCTCATCTCAGTGGAAGGCGATTACAGGGAAAGTCCGGAGGCATTGGTTGAGCAGGATCATTTGCTGTTCACCGGCAGAAATGCCGTTGAGCATTTCTTTAAGTACCTGAATCACCATCGTATCGATATTCGAAAGATCGCCTCTTTGAAAATGTCTGCCCTCACCAATTCCGCCTCAGTAGCTTTAAAAGAGCATGGCTTTTTGGTCAATCCGCTGGTGCCCGTCGGCATAGAAAACGGTTTTGCTCAACTCAACCGTTGGGTCAGTTTTAAGAATGAGCGCATTCTCATACCTCAATCAGAGCGGGGCATGCCGCTCTTGCTCGACAGTCTGCAGAAGACGGGTAATACGGTTACAAGCTTCAGGGTTTATGCCACCCTCAGACATCCTCGTCCCATCCGGCATGATCTCAAAACTTTTTTCGGCGTGGTATTCACCTCCGCTTTAACCGTACAACACTTTCATGAATTTTATGGAAGCTTTCCCGAGCACCTTGTCTATCGCTTTGGTAACAAAGTGGCCGAAGCCTTCTTTAAGGAGTTGAGTCTAAAAGAAGAGAACCTACCCGAAAAGGGTGTTAAGTTTGTAAGATAGGGCTGTTCACGTTGTTTGGTTGGTCCTCGGCTGCGTTGGCAGGGGGGCACGCCTTAAGTTTTTCTATGATTGAAATAGTTGGTCTAACACCCGTTTAATTTCCTCGGTGGCCGGATTGATGTCGAAGACATGGCGGGGCTTCAAATACATCACTTCCTTTTCACTTTTAAAGCGCGCTTCGCCGCCACCGGTAATGTTCAGCATAACAATCGCCTCTTTAGGAACGCGACCTGCCTGTACTTCAGCTATAAGGGAGGCTGTGGCGACCGCCGCTGCCGGGTGAATGTCATTGCCCTCCGTCTCTAAAAATGTTTTAGCAGCCTCCATGGCTGCTTCGTTGGTAACTGCCAGCACATCTCCACCGGCATCCTTCATACAATCGTATAAGCCCCCCGCAATAGGGTAGGGCGGAAAGCGGTTGGAGAGCACCTTGGCCACAATCGCTTCTGCCTGGTGACGGGCATCTTCATCGTCGAGCGGTAATAACTGGCGCGAGTTGGCTTTCCAGGCATTATATATGGCCAGGAAGGGGGCGTTTTGAGAGACCATTAACTTCATCTTGTGGCTGCCAAAGCGGCCGTCCACAATCAGTCGGTCGTTTGCTTCCCATGCCGCAATGGCACCCGTGCCACTGCCCACTGCCTGGAAATAATAGTCCGGTATTCGGCCTATAAAATCTACGGCCGACAAAGTCGTTGTGCCCATGCCATCCCTTCTGGCCACATTGCGGGCACCACCCTCGGCAAAGAAGCCGGGCAAGGTGACCACTTTGTTTGAAAGGTGGATGGCGTCAAAATAATCGCTGCCACTGCGGGTGCAGACCAGCTTAACATTATCATTAATAGGTTCATCGAACCACATCGCTTCCAGATTGTCTTCTGGTACACATAGCAACAAGGGCACATTATTGTCCGAGCACACCCGCGCAAAAGCCCGCGCCGTGTTACCCGCCGAAGCCACCACCAGCACCCCTTTGGTCGCCTCAGTAATGCGTCCACACACCGAGTAAGCCTCCGTTTCCTTAAACGAGCAGGTGCGCATATTCGCCCCTTTTTCGGGCCAGTAGCCGCTGAAAGTGATATACAGATTTTCAAGCCCCAGATATTTCGCCAGTCCCTCACTTTTATACGTCACCGGCGCCGAAGATCCCTGCAGGTACCGCGTCACCGGCAACCATTCGTCGAAGCGAAAAACACCCATTGAAGCATCCTTTACCACCAGCTGGACCTCCTCATAAACGGTCCGAACCAGCGTTGGTTCCTTCTCGTTAGGTGCATCCAGCGTCCATCCCTGGTCGCTAAACTGCTGGCCGGTCTTTACGGATTGCAATAGATAATGTGTAGGCTTAAAATCTTCACGCATATCACTGTTGTTTTAAGACCAGCAAAATTAGGGAATTCCTATAAATAAGGGTGGGTATTTATACTTATTGTAGGGAAGGGTTGGTTGGGTGGGAAGGGGTGATAGGGAAGGATGAGTTGATTGGGTTGAAAGGGTTAGTTAGGTTGGAAGGGAGGAAAGGGGAATAGGAAGGTAGGGTTTATGATCAGGTACATGATTTTTACAGATTGGTTTATTGGTAGTAATTAGCTGAAAATAAGATGTTTATTGCGTTATGATCGCCTTGTTATAATCCTATATGTCCAACGCTCTGTTAATTTGTACTAAAATAGTTAATAAAAATTTTTATTAAATAGTGTGTAGTTTAAAATAAAATTTGTTTCTTTGTTTTATCAAAATAAAAAAAATATGACAACTCGGTATTTTCTTAACAATAATCTGTCCTCCGATAACGAAAGTCGGCAAATTAAACAAAGTGCCAAAATTATTCGTTTTCTGGCAAAGTCAGATGTTCCGGTCTCTTTACCGGTTATTGCCAATCATATCAAAGTCAGTGTTCCCACAATTACTAAGCTTATTAACGATTTAATGGAGCAGGACATGGTAGTTGAGGATGGAAAGAAAGAGACCGATAATGGACGAAAGCCAAGCGTGTATAGTTTGACAAAGAGTCATTTTTATACTGTTGGTGTTGAGGTGCTGTTGCGTCGTATTCAAGTAAACATCACCGATTTGAATTTGAATTCGGTTTTTATTAGTAAGAACACAACATTTGAGCTTGAAAATAGTGAAGCGTGTCGTGAAGAGGTGCTGGCATTTATTGATCATGCCATTTCAGAGTCTGACATCGCTAAAAAAGATATTATAGGGGTAGGTTTGGGTATGACCGGTCGAGTGAATGGTGTCACCGGTCGGTCATACAACTTCTTTGGTTTTGATGATCTTCCATTTGCCGATTTTTTGTCCAAAGAACTGGATTTGCCTGTATTTATTGAAAACGACACGCGGGTGATTGGGGTGGCTGAACTAGTGATTGGAAAGGTGAAGAATATTAACAATAATATCATTGTTAATATTAGTCGTGGTGTTGGTATGACCATCATCGTTAATAGAAAGATGGTCACCGGTGGCAATGGCTTTGCCGGTGAATTTGGTCATATGCAGTTTGTAGGTAATGAGGGGAGGCTATGTATTTGCGGGAAAAAGGGATGCCTTGATACTGAGGTGTCGGGAAAGGCACTTGAACTTCTTTTTAACGAGTCAATTGCTGCCGGTGAACAATCGTTGATGTTGCCTGCCGGTAAAGAAAACATTCGTTATGATGATATCATTTCAGCTGCCAACGATGGAGACTATCTGCCCATGGCCCTTTTGCAGCAACAAGGAGAGAAATTGGGGGCTGCTTTAGGTAATATTATTAATCTTTTGAACCCTGAAATGATTGTTATTGCTGGAAAATATTCGCGTGCAGGCAGCTTTTTCAGGGATTCAATACGCTCTGGCCTCTATAAAACCGGACTGAAAGACCCACTTGCCAATTGTCAGATAATAAGTTCCGAATTGGTTCAAAATACTGGCGCCATAGGAGCTGCTGCGATTGTCTTGCGCAAGTATGACCTGATCTGATTTTAAACGACGTTGTATGAAATAAAACCCCTCTCAATTTAAGGATGACAATGCAGGTGCATGCCTGGTTGTTAGTATTAAAAAAAAATAATACGTGTATTATATCATAGTAATTGGTGTAAGGGTGCTTGCTTTGAATAATTGTAGATGTGTTAAATAATATTAAACGCCATGATTTTTAGATTTTTACATTTTGTTTTCTTTATCGTTTTTCTTGCCAGCTGCCAGCCGTCAGCGCCCTTTGTTGAGGTGATTGTAGTTGGAGGTGGAGCCAGTGGTGTGACTGCGGGCATTCAGTCTGCTCGCATGGAAACTCCCACTTTGATTATTGAAGAAACCACCTGGCTGGGCGGCATGTTAACAGGAGCCGGAGTAAGTGCCATTGATGGGAATTATAATCTCCCATCAGGATTGTGGGGCGAATTCAAAGATGAATTGATAAAATACTATGGCAATGATTCAGTCCTGAAAAGCGGTTGGGTAAGCCATGTGCTTTTCGAACCGTCGGTAGGCGACAAACTATTGAAGCAGATGGTTGAGAAGGAGAAGAACCTTTCAGTAATGTATCAATCCTCGGTTATAGGGGTGCAACGATTGGATGATAAATGGGTGATTCAAATGAAGGATCCACATGGTCAAATTAAAGAAATTGAATGTTCAGTTTTGATTGATGCCACAGAACTGGGAGATATCGCAGCAATGTGCGGTGTCGGGTACGATATAGGTATGGATTCACGCTACGAGACCAATGAGTCCATTGCTCCCGAAGAGAAAAACAACATCATTCAAGATCTTACCTATGTGGCTATTTTGAAGGATTATGGAAGGGATATGACCATTGAACGTCCGGCCTCCTATGATTCCACCCTGTTCTCCTGCTGTTGTGCCAATGATTTGTGTATTTCCCCGAAAGAACCCCATCGGGTTTGGTCAAAGGAGATGATGATGACCTATGGGAAGCTTCCCAATGGTAAATATATGATCAATTGGCCTATTGAAGGGAACGACTATTATTTGAATGTGATTGAGATGACGCCGGAGCAAAGGGTTGAAGCACTAAAGGAAGCCAAAGAGTTTACCATGTGCTTTCTCTATTTTATGCAAAAGGAATTGGGCTTGAATACACTTTATTTGGCCGATGATGAATTCCCGACTGAAGATTTGTTGCCTTTTATTCCGTATCACCGCGAATCGCGCCGTATTCATGGTCTGGTGCAATTTACACTTAATCATATTATCAATCCGTACGACCAGAAGTTGAAACTTTACCGGACCAATATTGGAGTTGGCGACTATCCTGTTGATCATCACCACGCACGTTACCATGGCTGGTCAAATCTGCCCGATCTTTATTTTTTCCCCATCCCATCCTATGGCTTGCCATTGGGAACAATAATTCCAAAGGAAGTAAAAGGTTTGATTGTGGCTGAAAAGTCTATTTCGGTCACCAATCTGGTGAATGGAACTACCCGCCTGCAACCAGTTGTCTTGCAAATAGGACAGGCTGCGGGAGCCCTGGCAGCGTTGGCTGTGAATCAGAATAAAGCCATTGATGAAGTCGCAGTCAGAGATGTTCAGGATGCCATTCTGGCTTCTGGCGGATATCTGATGCCTTATCTGGATTACCCTAAAGAGCATAGTTGGTTCAAAGCCCTTCAGCGAATCGGTTCAACCGGTGCAATGAAAGGCATCGGTAAAAATGTGGCCTGGAGCAATCAAACATGGTTCAGAGCCGATACCCTTCTTTTAGCTTCTGAGTTAAATGGGTTGTCTGACTTGTATCCGGCTTATGCCGGTACATCTGAAAATCATCCGGTTTCCATCGCTCAAGCTTTATCTATTGTAGATACTATAGTTGGTTATGAAGGGCGGGAAATAAATGATGAAATATTGGATGCTGCTCTGAGTCAGATATTTCATTCCTCACCTGCCGATTCCAACCGTTTTATTTCACGTGGGGAAATGGCAGTGCTCCTTGATCTGCTAATTGACCCTTTTCATTCCAAAGAAATAGATGTTTTTGGAAATTATAAATAATTCAAGAATAGAATCATGGAAATAAAGAACAGAAGAGATTTCTTAAAGAAGGCCACCCTGGCCGGGGCTTCGGCCATGATGATTCCTGCGGTATTGGCATGTGACAATAAAAATGCCACCTCCTCTTCACCAGTGCCTCAGGGCTGGGAGAGCGCCGGGACCTTAATTGTACCCAAAAATAATGGGTTGAAGATTACCGGAACCTTCCTTGATGAGATTTCGCACGACATTCCCCATCAGAACTGGGGTGAGAAGGAATGGGATCAGGATTTTCAGCATATGAAGAACATTGGCATCGATACAGTGATCATGATCCGCTCAGGATACCGGAAGTTTATAACCTATCCCTCTAAATTTTTATTGAGCCAGGGTTGTTATATGCCTTCCGTAGATTTGCTTGATATGTATCTGCGTTTGGCCGAAAAGTATGAGATGAAATTTTACTTTGGATTGTATGATTCCGGAAAATACTGGGATACCGGTGATTTGACGCATGAAATTGAGGATAATAAATATGTGATTGATGAGGTGTGGGAAAATTATGGCAGCAAATATAAAAGTTTCGGGGGATGGTATATCAGTACCGAGATCAGCCGCAAGACCAAGGGTGCCATCAATGCATTCCATACTCTGGGAAAACAGTGTAAAGATGTGTCGGGCGGCCTACCCACCTTTATCTCACCATGGATTGACGGAAAAAAAGCTGTGGCAGCTGCTTCTGGCACCCTTAGTAAGTCCGAGGCGGTATCGGTGCAGGAGCATGAAAAGGAGTGGAGTGAAATATTTTCGGGGATAAGTGGTGTGGTTGATGCAGTGGCCTTTCAGGATGGACACATTGATTATAACGAACTGGATGCATTCTTTGAGGTGAACAAG
>DHVH01000234.1 GCA_002412555.1 Marinilabiliaceae bacterium UBA5213
CTTGCTGTAATTGGTGTAGGTTGTGCCATCGAAGGCGTACACACTGATTCCTTCTTTGGGCATCCCGTTCGTGTCGGTCACGGTTACCGTAAGGGGCTTGCTCACCGTCACGCTGGTACTTTCGCAACCAGGCAGTGTGCAGTGATTGCTTTCGCCGCTCCAGAAGCGTGTGCCGTTCAGGTCGGCGCGGAAGCGGTAGTCGCCTTCCGGCAGGGTAAAGACGGCCGTGCCATCGGCAGCGGTGGTCTTGCTGAAGTTACGGTAGGTGCTGCCATCGAAGGCGTACACGTTCAGGCGCGAGCCCCAGACAGTAATAGGCAACATGCAATCAATAACTACTCCCACCTGAAGAACGCAAAACCTCTTAACAGCCTATAGCTTCACATAAAACACCCAAAAAATTGCTTCTAATCATTTATTGGAAGTTTATACAAACTATCATAAGCAATCATCCACAAATTTCCATCCTTATCTTCATGGATATTCGATTCCTCGGTTGTAAACCAGCACCATTCTTCTTCATCAGGGTCTAACCAAACCATACCATGGTCAAATCCCATCCACAACCTTCCATCCTTACTTTCAAGGTAAATTTCAGGAGACTGCCATCGATAATCCATACCACTAAATCGAACATTTGATATAAATATAGGCGAAGGAATCATTTGATACCATCTTCTATCAGAATCCATCCAACCCACCGCACTAAACCAAATTCTATCTGAGTGATCAATATAAATACCATTTCCCAAGGGCCAGGGAGTTAATGGCATCCCATATTTCCTGATTGAATTTAAATCAGGGTCAAATTCGACTAGCCGCATATCCTCATTTGTAGTCACAGTTTTCAGGCGAGATTGAAAGTACACTTTTCCTGTACTTGACACCCTTACTTTCGAAATATCGAAAATTTCTTCTTCAGGAATGTCTATATACTTTTTTAACTTTTGTGTTTCAGGGACAAAACTATAAATAGCATCATCTGGCACCAGAAACCAGAACAATTCTCTTTGTTCATCATAAGCTACCTGCGTAACTTCGTATGCATTTTCATTAGAAGCAAGAGGTATTTCTTGCAATAATTCAATGAACTCAAAGGTTTTTGTTTCCTCATTATATTTACTCAAAACCGACATCTCACTGGATTTATCACGATCCCTCATGTATGGAACCGCATATACTGATCCATCCTGAGTAAAAAACAACTCTTCAATTTGAATTTGATCTCCCAGTCCAATTTCGACCTCACCCCATTCTTTAGAAGCCGGTTCATATGTTAAGAATTTATCGTAGTAAAGGAAACCTATCCAGATTTCCTGATGATCTTTTTGGGATCTAATACCATAAACATTCCCAAATTCAAAATCACTCATAATCGGAGCAACTAATTGCCATGGATCAGGTGGCAAAGTTTTTTCAATTTGTATCAGATCATCGTGAGGAAAAACCGAATAAGCAAATGTTTCAGACGGAGTAATGCAAATGTTAGAAAAATCATCCTCAGATGCAATCAGTGCAGTTGAGTCGCTATCTTTTTTTAAAGAAGAAGGCACATTTTCATCTGCGAATTTCGATGAACAGGCAGATAAAAATAAAACACTAATTATCAATATATATGTTACTTTAAAGGAAGACATATTTATCACCTACAATCCTTTGAAATTATTCTGAACTTTAACCTTATCAAAATCACGTGAGTTTACAAGTAATTTAATTAGAATAGATCCAGTTAAATATTTCTTCTTTAGCCTTTTCACTAGTGTTTGTTGCTTCCTCATGCTTAGGAAAGCTACTATAATGAACGTACCAATGTCTATCGAGCCACTCATACTTTCCTTGACTGCCTTCCGGAGCTGAATAAGCATAATAGTTTTCAATTCCAGGAGTATTACCAATATTAGTGGCTGCATCGTCATGCCAAACTACAATATCTGTACCTTTCATTAATAAATCATCCATTACTTCTGACCAGTCATAGTATTCCCAAAGATCATTACCTGATTCTATTAGTTCGCTTTCTATTTTCTTTTTCGTTTCATCCTCTATACGAAAAGCTAATGGAGTATCTTTACTTGTTCCTACAGGAAGATTTGTATTATTATTATAAGGATTCTGTGTTTCGTTAAAGGACTCGAAAGTTGGGCCTAATAACGCAATAGCCCTTACAGTTAGGCCTTGCGAATAAAGCCATCTGGCATACATCAAAGCGGCCTCTGTACCGGCACTATAACCTATGAGAATTAAACCGTCACATGGTGAGACTGTTTTTCGAGCTCGTTCAGCCTGACGGGCTTTTCCTGATATTATTCTCGTTTTAGATTCATCATAACCATATCCAGGATATTCAATAAAATTCTCTTTTGGAATGCTTATACTTGGTTCAATATCTTTACCTAAACTGTTAGTCAATGTTGTCCAAGTAATGTGTTCTCCAAAAGAGAGACCGGGTTCAGCCATCCCTTTTATCGCATTGCTACCACCAAAAATGACAATCTTATTCTCCTCAGGCATAACCTCTACACAACGTACAGTTGGTGTTGGCACCGGTGTGCCTTCAGCAGTTGGTATCACCGGTGGTGTGGTTGTTGGCTGTATGGTTACAGCAAATGCGTTTTTTGTTAGTTGTACCATTACATCTAACGTTTTTTGTGCATTAGGCGGTAATGCCTCATTCTGTCCTTCTGGAGTAGCTGTACTTGCCCCCTCTGTTTTACACGCGGAGACACTCATCCCCATAACCACACAGATCACCAGTAGAGCAATGAAGCTATCCCACTTGCCCCGTTTCTTCTTCTTGCCCAGCGCCAACCCTATCAACGCCAACGGCGCAACCATCATCCCCGCCGGATCA
>DHVH01000308.1 GCA_002412555.1 Marinilabiliaceae bacterium UBA5213
AACATTCCGCATTTGAGCATTTTAATGAATGGCATTCCCTTCCAGCGTCGCGAGTACAATTACAAGTACGGCTATGATATGAATAGTAAGTATTTCTCTAAAAACTGAGGGTGAATTGAATTAAGAGAAATGATCTGATTAAGAAAAAGGCGTCGACATGGTTGACGCCTTTTTTCTTTCTGTCTAGGGGTTGTTTTCAACTAACCAGTTCTGAATCATTTTTGAGGCCCTTTTAAGTCTGTCCTCCTGGGTGAGCCGCTCTGCATTTAGAATGCTTTCAGGGAGTGGCGCTTCTTTCATTAGCTCACGAAGCCTGTCGAAAAGGCGTAAGGCTTTTTCTTTATCGCCCAATTGCAAATGGTAAGCTGTCAGGTTTACTGTGTCGTAGACTTCATTGCCTGTAGAATCAGGCAAGGCAATATTATGTTCGCGTTTTCTTTGCGCCCTTTGAACCCCATAACCTACTACCACTACTTCGTCCATCGCCATAAGGTTTTCTTTCATTTCAATTTTGAATGGTGCGGTATCTGTTATGTGTATTGTCTCATTATGCAAGCCAAGGAAGCTGAACTCCAGGATGCCAGCCTTATCTTTTACCGGAATTTCAAAATGCCCATCTGCATCCGTAAGGGCAAAGGTGGTGGTACCTTTGATAGTTACTATTGTACCGGGTAATGGTGCTCCGGTTGAAGCTTCTACCACTTGCCCCTGCACTTTTTGAATGTCTTTTTTGGGGATGGTGGGGAGTGTTTGAGTTTTAGCTAAGGTTGATCTGGTAGTACTTGGAATGGTTTCAAGCGTTATTTCTTCCCGGATTTCATGTAAAGGTATGGCTTCAATGCCAGCCATGCTGGGAAGTTCTTCCTCCTGATCAGCAAGCTCTATGACAATGATTTCGTCCGACACTGGAGCCGGACTGACAAAAACCTCTTCAGGTGCTGTCATTTTTTCCGTCTCAGTAGATATTTCTGCGCTATCTTGTGCTAAATCCATGTATGGTTTTTCAACATTTGCAGGTAACTCGTTTTTGCTTGCTTCTATAGGTTGTTGAGGCGCTTCTTTATAAGCCAACTTGGATTGGGAAGGTTGCATGGTTAGGAACCATAACAGGGTTCCCACAGAAAGCACCAAAAGAATGGAGGCGGCTATGGCTGTTTTTTTGTAGGAGTGGAATACTCCTTTAGATTGGTTGGATGACAGCTTTTGGTGGATGTAAGCCTTTACTTCGATCTCATGCCTTGTTATTTGGTCAACGGACAGCATGGCCAGTCCCTCAGCAAAATCCCGGCAACTCTCGCACGATGCCAAATGGTTTTCTACTTCGAATCTTTGAGCAGGCGAGAGCTCCCCATCCAGATATGCCCGGATGACGGACTCATCCGGGCAATTGCCGTCCTGCATGATATGTCGCCATTTTTCGCTCATTTGTTAGCCGTCAATATTATCAGATACATAAGTAATTCCAAATTTTCTTTGTTTAATAAATGCTTCTTTAAATTGCGTTTTCCATTTTGAATATAACTCTTTACCTGATTAATTGTAAATCCGGTGGCATCCTCAACTTCTTTGTAACTTTTTCCTTTCAGGTAGAACAATTCAATGCATGTTTTTTGGTCCTGCTCCAGTTGACCCAAGGCTTCCTCCAACTGTTGCAATCTTAATTCACCATTCTCACCCTCCTCCTCATTAGGATGCATAGAAGTCTTAATTTCCATAATGGACTGGACTGTTTTTTCATGATCAATGGAAAGTGTTATAGGGCTTTTGTCCGATCTGAAATGCATCATGCAGGCGTTTCTACTTACTTTGTAAATCCAGCTTTTGAAGTTTTGGATTTCGAAGCGGGGCAGGTCTTCAATGGCTTTTTCAAAGACTTGCATGGCGGTGTCTTTGGCCAGCTCTTCATCTTGGAGGTATTTCATGCAGACAGCAATCACAAAGCGAATATGCCTGTTGAATAGGGCCTCTATCCATTTGTTTTCACCATTTGACAAATAGAGGCGGATTAATTCGCTGTCTGTTAATTGACTGATAATCAACTGCTGTGTATTGGGTTTGATTTTTTTTTGCTGTTTCGTTGTGGAATTCTATTCCCGTTTGCATCTCATGAATAAGACGACTGTTTAGGTTGAACCATTAAAACTTAAAATTATGAAAATTATTAATGTGAGCAAACAACTGGTAAGTAAGCTATCCCTGTTTTCCAAGGTGTTAATAGCTTTAGTATTGTTGCAAAGTGCTGACGTATCGGCCGAAAAGGTTACGGGAGTAGTTATGGATGCGAGTTCAGGACAAGGACTCCCGGGTGTTACAATAGTGGTGGAGTCAACAAAAAATGGGGTTATTACCAATCCAGATGGTACGTTTTCCATTGAGGTGCCCCACCTGCATGCTAAACTTGTTTTTAGTTATATAGGTTATGATACCAAAGTGCTTAAGCTGAATGGGCAGAAGTTTCATCAGGTGCTGTTGGCCCCATCTTTGGCCCCTCTGGAAGAATTAGTGGTAGTGGGGTACAGTAGTAGGAAAGTGCGAGGCGTTTCAAATGTTTCATCGGCTCTTCCCATGATGCATTCTTTTGTGGTGATGGACCAGGAAAGGGACTTTGATTACCATCAGGGCAATGAGAGTTATTCGCTGGTGGAGGAGTCGGGCTTTAGTACTGCCTTGTCCAATCCCCTGTCCACCTTCTCGATAAGCGTGGACAAGGCTTCTTATGCCAATGTGCGACGGTTTATTAACCACGGCCAACAGCCGCCGGCTGATGCGGTTCGCATTGAGGAGATGATCAATTATTTCAATTACGAGTATGAACAACCTTCTGGAGATCACCCATTCTCAGTCCACTCCGAATATGCTGAATGCCCCTGGCAAAAGGAGCACCGTTTATTGCACATTGGTCTGCAAGGCAAGGATATTCCGCTCGACGACCTCCCTCCTTCCAACTTGGTATTTCTGATTGATGTCTCGGGCTCCATGGATGCCTATAATAAGTTGCCACTGGTAAAGGCGGGCTTTAAAATGTTGGTCAATAAGCTGCGTGCGACAGATCAGGTGGCCATTGTTTACTACGCCAATGAGGTGGGCGTTTTGCTGCCATCCACACCCGGTCATAAAAAAGATATTATATTGAAAGCCATTGATGGCTTGACTGCCAGTGGAGGCACCCGTGGCGGTGATGGCATACAGAAAGCCTATGAGGTGGCGGTCAGTCATTTTATTCCTGAAGGAAATAACCGGGTGATTTTGGCGACGGACGGGGATTTTAATATTGGTATTTCCAATGAAAATGAGCTCAAACGATTTATTGAAGAAAAGCGAAAAACAGGCGTTTTTCTTACTTGTCTGGGATTTGGAATGGGCAATTATAAGGACTCAAAAATGGAAGTGCTGGCCGGTGCGGGCAACGGTAATTACGCTTATATCGATAACATACAGGAGGCTCAAAAGACTTTTTTGAATGAGTTTGGCGGCACGCTTTTTACCATTGCCAAAGATGTAAAGTTGCAGGTTGATTTTAATCCTGCCTTGGTTGAGGCTTACCGACTTATTGGTTATGAGAAGCGCCGACTCAATGCTGAAGATTTTAAAGATGATGTGAAAGATGCCGGAGAAATGGGAGCGGGGCATACCGTGACGGCTTTGTATGAAATTATTCCTAAAGGTGTAAAAAGTCGCTTTGTAACTTCTCCTGATTTGTCGGATTATCAGTCTTCACAGCAAGCATATGACCATCGAAGTGAGGAGGTAGCAACTATTCGTGTACGCTATAAACAGCCTCAGGGGAACGAAAGCACGGAGTTCAGAAAAGTGGTAAAGAAGGATCAAAGGGCCTTTAACCTGACTTCTGAGAATTATAAATTCTCCTCAGCAGTGGCCATGTTTGGCATGCTTTTGCAGAATTCTGAGTTTAAAGGCACATCTGATTATGATAAGGTGATGGCTATGGCTCAAAAAGCGAGAGGTGAGGATGAAGATGGCTACCGTGCTGAATTTGTTCGTTTGGTCCAATCAATGGGACAAATGGCCAAGTAACAAAAAACAAGAGGCCTATGGTCTGGATGAGGGAGGGAAGTAAATGACAGATAAAGCGTTAAAGTACTTAATTACAGTAATTTAGGATAGGTATTTGTACTACCGTGCTTTTACGTATTTCCACCCTTTATAATCAAAAGAATGTCGGTTACTTTTGATAAAGCATAATGTATGCGACCTAAGTTTTTGATTATTAGTGTGTATTAATTTCCACTCCATGGTCTCTTTAATTTCCCTTTTGCAGCAGGATATCCGTTTTCAGGAAGGGTTGACGGCCTGCATGAATTGCGGGGTATGCACGGCCATTTGTCCGGCCGCTGCCCACTTCGACTATGATCCCCGAAAAATTTGTCAGGAGGTGCAATCAGGCGATGAGCACGTGCTGGAAGACCTTCTAAAGGGAGAAGAAATTTGGATGTGTGGTCAGTGCTTGTCGTGCAAAACCCGCTGTCCGCGCAACAACACCCCGGGATACATCATTCAGGTTTTGAGAAAGGTCAGTCAGCAAAGAGGCCTTTTTGTCCACTCCCGCCTGGGACGCCAGCAATTGATTCTCAAACGGGTAATTGGCCACAGCATTCTGGAAACAGGGTATTGCGTACATCCAAAGCTGGTGGTTCCCGAAATGCACCCTGAACAAGGCCCGGTGTGGACCTGGGTACTTAAAAATGGAAAAGAATTGTATGCCCAGTGTGGCTCTCTGTTTTATGAGCCGGGAGTGGGTGGTATGCGGCAAATAGATGAGGATACTCTATATGAAATGCGTGCCATTTTTAAGGAGACGGGGGCTTTGACCTTGTTTGAGCAAATTGAGTCTGCGTCTAGAGATAAAGCGGATGAAATGGGCCTCACATTTTCAGCGGATGCTGAAAATGATTATTTTAAAGCGATTCAGATATGAGCTCTTTCAATTGGAAATCTTACCAAAAGGAGATTCCGGACGATCATTTTTTTTATGTCCGCAGTTGCATCCGGCAAACTTTTTACCCCGGGTCAGAAGCGGCTTTCCTGCACATTTTGAGACAGGTGCTTCACAAGGATGTTTTTGAAGATAAGCGCCATACAACCTGCACCGGTATTGGTTACCATTCAGACATAGTGCCCTTGGAGACCCTCATGACGGTGGTAGGGCGACAATTCGCGCTAATGACAGAAGCTGGCTACAAGCATTTGCTGGTTTCTTGCGTCACTTCCTTTGGCATCTATCTGGAGATCTTGGATATGTGGAAGCATTTTCCTGAGAAGTTGGCTGAAACGCGTCTGGCCTTGTGGAAGACTACCAGACGGGAGTTTGAGGTTCCGCTTTTAGTGGCGCATACCTCTGATGTTATTTTTCATTTTAAAGAACAGATTTTAGAAAAATCTGTCGTTCAACTGGTTGACCCGTCAACCGGAATCGCTTTAAGAGGCGTGGAGCATGTGGGTTGTCACTATGCCAAAATCTTTCCGCAGGATGGTATTGGAGGGGCCGAGTTTCCGAAAGTATTGTCCGGGTTGATAGAAGCGTGGGGCGGGGCAGTGGTAGACTACCCTGAACGCCGGCATTGCTGCGGCTTTGGCTTTCGTAATTATCTGATAAAAGCCAATCGGGGCTATTCTGTCTCCAACTCAAAAATCAAATTCGAGTCCATGGCCATCTATGAGCCGGACTTTATTCTTACCAATTGTCCGGGTTGCAATATGTTTCTGGACCGCTGGCAATATGCTTTATCGGAGATAGAAGGCAAGACCTATGACAAAACGGGTGTTGGTATTCCGGTACTAAGTGCCTGTGAGTTGGCCGGGCTCATGCTGGGCATGGACCCGTGGACTTTGGGCTTGCAAATGCATCAGGTTCAGGTAGAGTCTTTACTCGATAAAATGGGTGTTAAGTATGCGCACATGGAGAAATACTATTTGGCTGGTAAGCCAACTGTAGGTCCTGAAAGACCTTCGGTACTGCTGGTACAGGAAAATTGACAAGATGACACAACAAAAAGTTGCCATAATAGGTGCCGGTCCGGCCGGCCTCCAAAGCGCCATATCACTGGCTGAAATGGGTTTTTTGGTGCAATTATTTGAAAAGGAGAAACAGCCTGGGGGACACCTGGCCCACTGGCATGTATTATTTCCGGATAGGCAACCTGCCAACGAGGTGCTGGATGCTTTGATGATTTCAGCCATGAATCCTAATATCAGCCTTATTACGGGTGCTGAAATCTCCGCCATCGAACCTTCTGGCCGGAAGTGGCAACTCAAAAAGGCTGAGACACTCATCTGCGAAGTGGATGCTGTCCTTTTGGCCTCCGGCTTCAAGCTGTTTGATGCAGCCCAAAAAGAGGAGTATGGTTATGGTATTTATCCTGCTGTGGTCACTTCAAGCGAGTTGGAAGCCCTATTTATGCACCAAAAACCGTGGCCATTTAACGAAAACCTCGAATCGCCAAAAATAGGACTGGTGCACTGTGTGGGCTCACGCGATGCCAAATGCGGTAATCTTTATTGTAGCAAAGTTTGCTGTGTAACAGCTGTGAAGCAAGCCATTGAATTGAAAAAAACTTTTCCTGCTGCTCAGGTTTATAGTTTTTACATGGATATGCGCATGTTCGGTTTGGGCTACGAAGAATTGTACCACCAGGCCCAGATGGAATATCGGGTGCAATTTATCAGGGGACGCCTGTCTGAAGCTTCGCCAGCTGATGGTCAGCGCATCCAGGTAAAGGCTGAAGATACTTTGATGGGACGGCCGCTCAAACTGACACTTGATATGTTGGTGCTGATGGTGGGCATGACACCCTCTGTTGTTCTGGGCAATGGCAGCGCGTCTGTTGAGCTTAAGAAGCCTATGTTTGCTGATGGATTTGTGAAAATGCCTGGCCAGGCACTGGATGACTCAAGGCTTCAGAAGCCTGGTCTTTTTGTTGCCGGAGCCTGCAAGGGTCCTGTCACTTTGCCTGATGTGGTGAAGGATGCCAAAGCCACTGCTTTGGATATATGCAATTATTTAACTGAGGTGCTATGAGTGTGAGGGACTTTGGTTATTCCGTTTCAGATCAGCGCGCGGTTGACCTTGACAGGAAAATGCCAGATGAACTGGAAAGGGTTTACTTACAGGAACCGTCCCTGAGAAATTGTATCGCCTGTGGCAACTGTGCTGCCCTATGTTCTGCTGGTTCTTTTACCGGCTTTCAGTTTTACCGCCTAAATGTTTTGGTAAGTAGGGGACTGCTAAGTGAGCTGGCGAAAAAGGCTGAGGCCTGCATGTTGTGTGGGAAGTGTCAAATGGCTTGTCCACGTGGCGTTAATATTCGCCATGGAATAATGTTGATGGCGCAATTATGACGCTGACTTAATTGTCAGGAGAAAACAAAATCGATCGTTGAATACGCAGCGTGGGCTGCTCGTTAAGAATTAAAAATAAATAGGATGTTTCACCCCTTTGTACTTCCTTTTAGCATCGGATTTACGGTTATGCTCGTTGTCCTTGCTGTGCGCTATGCTTATTGGTTGCGGGGTCTGTCTCTGGTGAACCGTAAGCGCTGTCTGGCCAACCTTTTTTCCATCCAAACATTGCGAGGCGTAAGTGAAATATTGAGGGAGTCATTGTTGCATTTGAAGATATACAAAACCAATCCGGTATTGGGATTTATGCATATGAGTCTGGCCTTCGGCTGGTTTTTGTTGATTGTAGGCGGAAAGCTGGAAACCTGGTATTATACGGGCGACTTTGCCAATCCAATATATTATGCCATTTTCTTTAGATACTTTGAGCCAGTCACCTCCGGTTTCTGGATGAATGGGGTGATGGTCTTTTTTATGGACTTCTCCTTATTATTGGTGCTGACCGGCCTTGCCCTGGCTTTGGCCAAGCGCATCCGAAAAAAACTGGTGGGCATGCAGAACACAACGCGCCATTCTGTGGGCAACCGGGTAGCCCTGACTTTTTTGTGGCTCATATTCCCCTTGCGCTTGATGGCTGAGTCTGCCACTGCCGGTCAGCACGGTGGCGGAGGTTTTTTAACTGCTTCCTTTGGTGAATGGCTATTTAGCGGCACTTGGGCTGCCTCCTTTGAAGTGCCCCTTTGGTGGGCTTACTCCTTTTCTTTGGGTCTGTTCTTTCTGGCCTTGCCTTTTTCTCGCTATCTGCACATTCCTACTGAAATGGTGCTCATTCTATTGAAGCAATGGGATATTAAGCAAGAAACAGGTTTTCGTCCGCAAAAGGGACTGCAAGCCTTTGAAGTGCATGCCTGCTCCTCCTGTGGTGTTTGTCTGGATGCCTGTCCGGGCATCAATCTGGCCCATGATGCTTTTCAGGCATCTTACTTTGTCAAGGCTGTTCGTGAAAACAGAGAGGTGCAATCCTTAGCAACCTCCTGTCTCAATTGTGGCGCCTGCAACAGTGCTTGTCCGGTTGGCATCCATTTGGAGGGACTGCGACTTGATTGCCGAAGCCAAATTTTTGAACAGTCTCAGTTCAATCATAGCTATTTGCCGGTTCCCATGGTTCTTTGGCGTGAAACGACAGAGGTGATATTATACACTGGTTGTATGGGACGCATGCAGCCTAAAACCTCCATTGCTTTCAAGGCCTTGCTCACGGAGGCGGGGATCTCTTTTGTGCACATCGATGAAAAGGCCGGGGTTTGCTGCGGACGTCCACTGGCTTTGGCAGGGGCTAAAGATCAGGCTGTAAAAATGATGACCTATAACCGTGATTTGATCAATGGTCACAATGGAAAGGTATTGGTGACCACCTGTCCCATTTGTTACCGCTATTTTTCGGAAGAATATCAACTGGATATTCCGGTACAACACCATTCACAATTTCTGTGGGAACTGATGAATAAGGGGCTCCTCAAACGCGAAATGCAAACCCTAAAATTGGCCTACCATGATCCTTGCGATTTGGGTCGTGGCTCTGGTTGTTACGAGCCACCCCGCAATGTGCTAAGTGCTATTGGACAACTTGTGGCTAATCAAAAGGAGCGGGATAAGGCGCTTTGCTGTGGCAACAATTTGGGATCCTTGTCGCTGACTGAGACCACCCGTCAGCAAATTACGGCAAAAACGGTAGAGGTGCTTACGCAAAACAAGCCCGACTATATTGTTACTGCTTGTCCTTTGTGCAAGCCTACTCTATCCAAACAAAGCCGTGTGCCTGTGAAGGATCTGGCAGAGTTGCTGCTCCTGACAAAGCATCATGCCAAAGGTCACCCAGTTTCGGCCCAGCAATACCAGAAAATTTTGGATAGCTAAAGTGCTTTTTGCACAATGAATATCTTTTCAATATCTTTACACCTCTGAACGTGGGATGCCATTATTTCTTGCAAATGGGAGGGTGTACTCATGTTTGTCTATACATAAAAGAAAATTCATAACATTATGAGTATTGAGAACTTACGCGGCTCAATCGTCGCAATAGCCACACCGTTCAAAGAGAATGGAGATCTGGATTTGGAAACGTTTGATTCACTGGTAGAATGGCATATGGAGCAGGGGACTGATGCTATTGTCGTTTGTGGAACAACTGGTGAAACACCGGCGCTATCTGAGGATGAAGATGCTATTATGATTGAAAGGGCTGTTAAGAAGGTCAAAGGCCGTATTCCTGTTATTGCCGGTACAGGTAGCAATTCCACCCAGGATAGTATTAAATATTCGAAAAGAGCTATTGGCCTTGGCGTGGATGCGCTGTTAGTTGTGGCTCCCTATTATAACAAACCTTCCAATAAGGGAATTTATCTGCATTTTGCCACCTTGGCTCAAGCAGTGGATGCCCCCATTATTTTGTACAACGTGCCTGGCCGGACCGGGAGTTGCATCTCTCCGGACATTGCCATCCGACTGGCCAACGAGTTTAAGAATATTGTTGCTATTAAAGAGGCAGGTGGCAGTATGTCTGTTTTTGCGGAACTTTTGGCCAAACGGCCAAAAGGAATGAAGGTCTATAGCGGGGATGATTTGCTGTCCACTTCTGCCAACCTGTTGGGTGCTGATGGCTGTATTTCTGTGGTGGCTAATTTGGTACCCCGCGAGTTTCATAATCTGATGAAAGCTTCTTTAGAAGGAGATGTTGCTCAATCCAGGGCGCTTTTTTATAAGTACAAGACTTTGATGGAGTTGATGTTTGTTGAATCCAATCCTATACCGGTTAAATCGGCGCTTGCCTTGATGGGGAAACTGGGTGGGACTTTCCGTTTGCCTCTGTGTGCATTGGAGGAGAAAAATCAGGCTGCTTTGCGGGCAGAAATGAAAAATCTGGATTTGATTTAATCCTTTTTTAATACAGAACTTTGCTTTGATGCAAGTTCTGTTTATCACAAGACCTAAAAAGGCAGAGTTGGGGAGATGAGTTCCTCCCAACTCTGCCTCTTTCTTTTTCGTTATGGTAGGGGCACGCAACCCTGAGCCCCTATTTGCATCAATGATTCATAACAGATAACCATTGAAAATCAAAATTTAGATACATGAAAAAAATAGGGGCATTGATCAGTCTTGCGCTACTGACTGCATCTTCTTGCAGTGAAAGCGATGTTCCGGTTGTTAAACCGGAGCCGTTTACGCTTAAATCGGCTGAGGTTATCAAACAAACCGATGCCTTTAACTGGAAAATCTTTAAGGCCGTCAATGAGTTGGCAGAGCCGGGTGACAATGTGGTGGTCTCGCCCATTAGTATTACGCAGGCTTTTGGCATGGCCATTAATGGAGCTACCGGTGACAACCTCGATGAAATGTTGTCGGTTATGGGATTTACTGACCCTGAAGGGCTGAATGAGGCCTATAAAAACATTAGGGCTGCCTTGTCGACTGCGGATCCAAAAGTAGCTATGGAGATTGCTAACTCTGCCTGGTACCGGGATGATTTTGTTATTAATGAGGCTTTCTTCGATGCCTTGCGGACTTATTATGATGCACGGGTCAGTGGTTTGGACTTCGACAATGTTGAAAAGGCTAAGCAGTCCATGAACGATTGGGTTAAAGAATCTACCAGAGGTAAAATTCCATCGATCATTGATCAAATTGCACCCTCGCACATACTATTTCTCATCAATGCGGTTTACTTTAATGGTGAGTGGAGCTCGCGCTTTGATAAGAGCAAAACAACAGATGCGCCATTTTATTTAGCCGATGGTTCTTCTGTAAATGTAAAGATGATGCAGCAGAAGGAAGATTTTCAGTTTTACTCTGGTGAGACCTATTCTGCGCTTCGGCTGCCATACGGCGATAAGTCCTTTGCCATGACGCTTATATTGCCCCAAGGTTCTGACGATGCAGGGGGCATTGTTAATGCTCTGGGAACTGGCCTTTGGGAACAGCTAATTGCGCCTGTTTCTGAGTCGGAGGTAAATGTGTACTTGCCCCGTTTTAAGGTGGAGTGTACCTATAACCTGATCCCGGCTTTAGAGTCTGTTGGAATGGAACGCGCCTTTTATGATGTGTACGGTTTTCGAAATGTGGCCGATGATGACATCATCATCAGTGACGTGCGTCACAAGACATTTATTGAGGTGGATGAGCGGGGTACCGAGGCCGCTGCAGCTACCAGTATTGGTTTTGAGGTGACCAGTATGCCAATGGTTCATGAATTTCGTGTAGATCGTCCTTTTGTCTTTGTCATTTCGGAGAAGGAGACGGGTACCATTTTGTTTGCCGGAAAAATAGAGAATCCTTTATAGTACCATTAAAATTGAAAAAAAGAGGCCTTCTTTCAAACTTTGAAGAAGGCCTCTTTTTTTATTGTCCTTTTGTCTACCACTATTTAAATAGAAACAAGGTTCTTCTTTGAACATCCGGCACACCAATGATATTATTGATGAAGTCGCTCATTTCTTTCATTTCACCTTTTTTTACAAATCCCCGGCCCTGAGGCATGCAAGTACCCCATGCGCCCGATCGTTGACAGTTATTCCAATCCTCGATTAAGACGACTGT
>DHVH01000049.1 GCA_002412555.1 Marinilabiliaceae bacterium UBA5213
TCTTGTATAAAGAATTTGGGATGGCATACATATAAGCATGCTTTGGCATGGTTTGATGAAAAGCCGTATCGAAAACGCCCACTTGGGGAACGTTTGGCAAGAGAGAAGACATCGCTTTGATTCCCTTCAGGTTAGGTGGATTATGTAAGGGTGCCAGCTCTATGCAATCTTCCATTTTCCGAATCACTTGATCGGAAATAAACACACTGGAATTAAACGTTTCTCCTCCGTGTACAACCCGGTGACCAACCGCATCGATCTCTTCCATTTCTTTGATGCAGCCGTGACGGTCACTTGTCAAAATACCAAGAATATAATCGATTCCTGTTTCATGATCAAGAATTTCGCCTTCCAGCAGCACCTTCTCACCATTTTCCTTTTCATGTTTAAGAAAAGACCCTTTGAGGCCAATTTTTTCAACCCCACCTTTAGCCAATACGTCCCAACCCTCTGAATCCATTTTAAACAGTTGGTATTTAATGGATGAACTTCCGCAGTTCAATACTAATATCTTCATTTGATTTATTTTTGTCTTTCAGTTGATAATTAGGTCTTCTATTCCTTTAGACTAACCAATTTTGCGTCCGTCACCATCATATTTGTAAAAACCTTCGCCCGTTGGAACGCCCAATCGTTTAGCCCTGACCATTCGTTTAATTAATGGAGATGGTTTGTATTTTGATTCCCCAAACTCATCAAACAGGTTGTCCATCCATTTAACGACCTTATTAAGACCAATTATATCGGCTGTATGAAAAGGGCCAAACCGCATACCTAAACCTATAACCATGGTTTTATCTATGTCTTCCATGGTAGCAATGCCTTCCATAAGTGCCTCGCAAGCTTCATTCAATAACGATACATACAAACGAACGCTTACCAGACCAGCCGATTCTTCAACCGGAATAACATCACGGTTAATCAACTTAACAAAAGTGCAGACCTTGTTATAGACCTCCTCAGTAGTATAGAGGCCTTTGACCACCTCAATGATTCGTGCCTCAGCAGAAGTTACGAAGAAGTGAAGGCTTACGCAGCGATCGCGGTAAACCAGTTCTGAGGCCAATTCAGAAATAACGATGGTAGTCGCATTGGTAGCTATAATGGTGTCTCGATCGACCACCGCCTCAATGCTCCGAAACACCTCTTTTCGAATATCAATGCTTCGTTCTCCAGTCTTTTCATCTGAACGAATGGCCTCGATGACAAAATCGCAATCCACCAGATCTTTATAGTCTAAAGATCCCTTGATGCGCCCCAAAATGGCCTTTTTCTCACTAAGGGTAAGACCCCAGTTTTCGATGCGGTGATCCAATTCGCGACCAATGCCGTACATGGCAGATTCAATTTTATCAAGACTTAACTCGATAAAGACCACCTCAATACCATGCCAGGCAGCGATACGCGCAATGCTCTGCCCTTCTTTACCACATCCTACTACACCAATTCGGGAAAAAAGTGTTTTGACACGTTTTTTCTTTTTAAGTGCGTATTTCTCAATAGGTTCAACAACAATTTCTGCCATTATATTTTATATGATATTATAAATAATTACACTTTAATGAGCGCCTATTTACTTAGTCCTGCAGCCTGATTGGCAGTAATTGCCACCAAATTAACGATATCGCTCACAGAACATCCACGGGACAAATCATTAATGGGTGCAGCCATACCCTGCAAAACAGGTCCAATGGCTTCGGCATGGGCCAAACGCTGAACCAGCTTGTAGGCAATGTTTCCGGATTGCAAATCGGGAAAGACCAAAACATTGGCATGACCGGCAATTTTACTCCCGGGCGCTTTCTTTTGACCAATAGCAGCAATCAAAGCAGCATCCACCTGCAACTCGCCATCAATTTGCAAATCTGGTTGCAAGGTTTTGGCTTTTGCCGTAGCCTCAACCACTTTATCAACCATGGCATGCTTAGCACTGCCCTTGGTTGAAAAACTAAGCATGGCAATCCGCGGATCAATTCCAACGATAGAACGGGCTGTCATGGAGGAAGCAATGGCTATATCCGCCAACTGATTGGCATCCGGATCAGGATGAACAGCACAATCGGCAAAGATCAAAATGCCATCTTCACCAAACTCCTTATCTTTAAGCACCATAATAAATGCACCGGACACCACACTAATGCCGGGAATGGTTTTAACAATTTGAAAGGCTGGACGCAAAACATCGCCGGTAGCATTCTCTGCACCGGCTACCTCTCCGTCAGCATCGCCATTTTTAATCATAAGCACGGACAAGTACAAAGGATCTCTTACCAATTTAGATGCTTCGTCTTTAGTCAACCCTTTGCTTTTGCGCAGGTCCAAAAGTAAATTTGTGTAAACCTCGAGTTTATCGTGATTGAGAGGATCAATAATGGTGGCCTTATCGATGTGACGCAATTTTAACCGCATAGCATCCTTGTGAATGGCAGCCGGATTTCCAATTAGAATAATTTCGGTAAAACCCTCCTCAAGAATTACATCAGCAGCCTGAAGCGTTCGCTCCTCTTGACCTTCGGGTAAAACAATCCTTTGTAGGCTTTGACCAGCCTTTTCCTTCAATTTTTTAATAAACTCCATGGTAAATATCTGTCTTTTATAAAAACTATTTTTAAAATTTCTGTTCCTCTAAATACAATCGTTTGCACAGCTCGTTTTGCAAAAACAAGATGACTCCTTTTTTATCATACCAAATTAAATATACCTAATTACTTTCAGTAAATGTAGTTATCAAGTATCAAATTAAACCTGTTATTTGGCAGGTTATTATTAGATAACAGACCGTAGATACTGCTCAAATGCATGATACGTTTTTTGTGAAGCAAAGTTAAGCAAAATGGGTAGATTTACGCCTAAATCACTTGAAGAACCGTTCCAAAATATCAAAAAATCATTTGAAGAAAAAAATCTTTATTATAATCAGCAGACCAAATAGATGCTGTTCTTTCTGAACCTAAAAAAAGACCTGCAACAAAGATACAATTTTCTCATTTTCCAAAATTTACCGTTAAAAGTCACGGCAATAAAAAAATCTGCCGCTCCTTGAGAACCGGCAGATTAGGTGAAAACAGAAAAAAACTAAATAATCCTAAAAATTTCTATCGAACAGGTGGTGTTCCCCTTTTTGTAGTAATTACCACCACCCCATTTTTGCCTTCTTCACCGTATTGATCAATGGCCGATTGCCCCTTAAGCACCCTTATTGATTCTACATTATAGGAGGGCAAATGAATTCTGGACCGAACCATTTTATTATCTATGACATACAAAGGCGGCTTCTCATCTAAGCCCATGCGTTGCATCGTTGCAATAAAATCTTTCTCCTCCCGGGTCAAGCTGAAAACAACAGGCACGGAAACTCTTGCATGAACAGTTTCACCATCCTTTTTAGCCGGCTTCCAGTCTGTCATCAAATCAACAACCCTTAAAGCTTCCAAATTTAGTAATGGATCTAAACCTGACTCCACTTTGACATCCATTAAGTGACCGTCCTTAGTAATGGTAAATGATACATTAACAACCCCTTCAAGGCCTTTTTGCCAGGCTTCATCGGGATATGTCAGGTGCTTTTCTATAAATTTATTGGTTCGGGATGGTTGTCCGTTAAACTTAGGTGCCTTATCAACTACTGTGTAAACCGAATCGGTAGTCAGTGTGGCACTACCTATGGATGGCATAAAGGCCAAAATGCAAATGACAAAAAGAGTAAGGCCTTTCGCTTTGCTTAGAAGGGAAAATAAATTTTTCATGGTATAACAGTTTAGTTAAGATGGTGACCACTGTTTCATTTCCACAAACAGATAGCAATATTTATACCAAACGGCTTATGAAAGAAAGGGAAAAAAAAGAAGAGAAATTGCCGGTATTAATGACTCTTTCTCTTCTTCAATGTTATTTTTGGCTGAGCCAAAAATTTCGTGTCCACAATCAATGCAGATAATTATCAGGCAGACAGACTACTTTCTACCCTTATCTCTTTGGGCGTCAATGCGAGACATTACTTCACGCAAATTGGATAGATTACTTTCTGTGTCCATATGCTTCCTATCCTTCGATTTTCCTTTTGAATTTCCCTTGATCTCAGTATCCTTTGCTTTAAAGTCGAACCCCGGATAAATACGAGGTTCTGCAAATCCTTCTACCCCCTCATAATCACAAAAGTCTAAATACCGCATCAGTTCCTCAAAAAAAACCGCTTTCTCATCTCTTACTCTAACTCTGTAATTCTTCATACCTTCTCGTAATAATTAATGATACCAACTTCCATGGGCAATATTAACAAAATAATTCTTGAATTAAGTACGTGACAAATATCACACACTACAAATACTCATTGCAATAATGGATGTTACGCTTGTTACATAAATAATATCAACATGTTACATTAAACAAATCACGACTTAAAAACAACTCAATTTATATTCTGTTTAAATTTAACGAATAAATATATAAACAATAATCTTCAATTAGTCTGAAATTAATCACTTTGCTTTCGTTTTTTGATATTCGCAGGGTTTCGGGGGATAAACAGACCGAATTTATGGATATAATTTTAACAAAGATTACAAGCAACTTACATAATGATACTTCTTTTAAGCAAGTATTATGTTTCAAATATAGGTGACGTCCTAGTCATTACGGTGGGCAGAATTATTCAAAAGTTATTATAAAATTATCCGCATCCATCCAGGTAGGGAAAGTCGTTTTGAATTTTTCGAGGTCGTTCAATTGAATGGTTTCACTTACAACAGTCTCATTATCATCAATCGCCTTTATTAGCTCACGTCCTGTGAAATCAACTAAAACAGTATGGCCCGAATAGGATTCAGCGGGATCTTTACCTATACGATTAACCCCTGCAACATAACACTGGTTTTCAATGGCTCGGGCTTTTAATAGTGTTTGCCATACCTCACGTCTTTTATGTGGCCAGTTGGCCACATAAATGGCCATATCGTACTGGTTAAGGTTACGTGACCAGACAGGAAATCTCAAATCATAGCATACAAATAGGGCAATTCGCCATTTGCCCACCTCAATTACCACCCGCTCATCTCCGCTTTCATACTTTTTATGTTCGCCCGCCATTCGAAACAAATGTCGCTTATTGTAATGGGTTACCAGTCCACCAGGTGTTACAGCCATCAAGCGATTATAATATTTCCCCGCTTCATGGTAAGCCATACTGCCAGCTACGGTAGCTTGTTTTTTTTTGGCCAGAGCAAGCATCCAGTTGCCTACACGTTCGTTGGTTTCGTCAGATGCAACACGTTCAGGATGCATGGTAAAACCTGTGTTAAACATTTCAGGCAAAATAATAAGATCCGCATCAAATTGGTCGGCTTCAATCAGCTCTTCAATCTTACGGAAATTCAACTCCATATTTTCCCAATGGATGTCAAACTGCACCAGAGAAATGTTTAATTGATTTTGCATTTTTTTGCTTAACAGGTCCTGATTGGTTGTCCATTTATTCAAATCAGGTTAGGAATGAAGGTAGACTAGTAGCGGACTATTAGGTCAGAAATATAAGTTTCAATAGACTTTCGCACTTGGGACAGGTCGTTGGTCATATTATTAACCATTACCGAAAAAATCAAAATTTCGCCTTTTTGAGTATGTATATAACCACAATACCCAAGCGTACCTTCCATATAGCCGCTTTTAGCGATGACCTTACCACTGAGCGCTGGCGCTTTCCACATATTGGCCAGCGTACCTGATTGACCGCCAACAGCCAAAGAAGACATGAATACATCAAAGTTAGGTGATTGCTGCATAAATTTCAATACATCGACCATAAAACGGGCAGAAACAAGATTTTTAGGGGACAAACCAGACCCATCTAAAACTCTGACAGGCAGCAAGGCCAGCCGGTCAGCCCAAAATCGCCTGAAGTATACTCTGGAAGCATCCCAACTATAACTGTTATTATTGGGTCGACCGGCAGCCAAAAATAAATGATCGGCCAATAAGTTGTGACTTCGCCGGTTAACAATCTGGATAATTTCGCCGACCGGAGGCGAAGTTACTTCACCTATTTTTTTATGGCTTCCATCTTTAATAGGTTGATTGGAAACCTTTACCTCAATGACCTCACCGGCAGATAAGAGAACCGCCAGTTCTTCACCAAAGGTTTGTCCCGGAAACGGCAAAGCCCCTCTTATTTTAAAAGATGGCCGTCCGGCAGGAATACTGCCACGAACTTCCCATGTCTCAAGTCCGGGATACCCGAATATATAGGCACTGTCCTTTCGTCCTGCAGCCGAGATAACAGAGCTGTTAAATTGCAGGTGGGGAAAAGCCGGAACAGTACCGGTTACCTCACAAGGCAAACCAATAATAGGGGGTGATTTCAAAAACAAATCAAAAGAATTGTCTCGCCATGATAGGGCGGCAGGCGGAGCACCGTAATAATTGGCCATATCCTCCCACAGTCGGCCGTCGGGATAATGGTTAGCAGGAAATAACGACTGATCGAGCCAAACCGACCCCTTGAGGCGCATTATTCCAGCATCATGCAATTGTTGTTGAATATTTTTTAATACTTGTTCGGAAAGTGTCGAACTAAAATAAGAAGAGCCCAGGGTACCATCCCCTCCCCCCTTAATAATTAAGTCGCCTATTAAGGTGCCATGAGCAATAGTCCCGTTTACATAAATGTCAGTAGCAAATCTATAATCAGCTCCCAGGGTTTCCAGAGCCATAGCAGAAGTGGCAACTTTTAAGGTACTGGCAGGCGTCATTAACAAGTCGGCATTTTTGCTTTCCACTATTTCACCGGTAGCAGCAAACTCCACCAACACAGAATAATGACTACCCGGTCCGCCATCTATTTTTTGAGAAAATAGTGAACCGCCCAAAAACAGGGTCAGAAAAAAGACCATTTCAATCTTCATGCTACAATCCTGCACCCACTTGCTCTTCCAGTTTTTGTATTTCTCTGATACGTTCATTGAGTTCTTCGGTATACATGACACTCCGGACTTTATCCAAACTTGAAACCCTGAATGTACTCATCTCCTCAAAAAGATTTTTGCTAACCTCAGCCCATGCAGCAGCCTCCACAAAATCACCTGCGACTTCAAAGGATAAAGCAATATTAAAGGCGGCCATGGCCTTTTGTTTGTCATTGCCCTCATCAAAAACAAAATACCACACCCGGGCCGCATGTTCCCAGTTATTAGCTCTAAGCAGATCATTGGCTCTAGAAAAAAGATGATGACCGGTGGAATAGTAACTGCGACGCTGAGATTCCCAATAGGGTGCAATGCGATCGGGATAGTACTTGCCCATAAAGTCAGCCAAAGCTTCCATGGCGTACCTTAATCCTGGAATAGAACTAAAATTATTGGCGTTTAAGGCATCGCTGTTATCCCAAAATATAGAGTCCTGCTGTAAATAGGCATCCATCGTTTGTCCCTCAGCATTATACATTTTCCATAAAACCCGGCTGTTAGCATCCAGGGAAGCATAGTAAAATTGGCCTGTATTAGCTCCTTGAAATCGACTTCTATACGTTACCGACTCAAGGGCAATAACGGCCTGCGCATTATACTCTTCCAAAATGCCCTTTACCTGATTGGGTGAAAGTGGCAAGTCGGGCCGACCAGCAGGAGGCCTATTGAGAGATACAGGGTGCAGAAATACAGAATCAAAAAATGCCCGATTATCCAATTCAACGGCCATTGACTCTACAACTCTCATTCCAAAATCATCGACCCAAATAGTATCCACCACAGTGGTAGTACCCGATATTAAAAGGACATGCGTACTATCTCCCCGGTAGGGATAGGAAAAGTCGACTACCACAACCGATAAGATATCCGGCGGGACTGAATAATTGGCAGGGCGCATCACTTCCAAAGGAATGGTTGAGACCGTCACACAAGAATACAAAAGCATAGGTAACAGGGCGAAAAAGAGCCCCGACTTCAATTTATTAGCTATTCTCATTAATTTATCGCTTTGAAAATCCATCATAGTACTATGGCAACAGTATCAGTGTTAGCCATGCCAGCAACATGTGTGCCATCCTTGTCCAACCACTCGTGTTGCTAATTAATAAAAGTACAAAAGTTTTTTAAATCCTACCACCAGAAAAGGCTTATTAAGTTTTTATTAAGCAGGATGGACAACTTTTTATAGTTAAGTCGTTCGTTTTGGGAATGGTGTTATTAAAACAGGGACTGAATTTTCATTCAGCCCCTGTTTTAATATTTCAAACCTTTTTTGACAGATGCTTAAGTCATATGTTAATGGCATGTACTACATATTCATCCCGCCACAAACATGAATAACCTGACCTGATACATATGAGGACAAATCAGAACCCAGGTAAACACAGGTATTGGCTACATCTTCGGGTGTTCCGCCACGA
>DHVH01000317.1 GCA_002412555.1 Marinilabiliaceae bacterium UBA5213
GATCATGGAAAATGATCAGGGCGATGAAAATGGAGAACCTATTATTGGTGCTTCAGTGACAATGGGTGATACAGGTACTGGTACAGTGACTGACATTGACGGAAATTTTACAATTTCAATTCAACGGGGAGCAACTTTGACCATTTCTTATATAGGGTATATCACACAGACTATTTCTGATTTTACAAATACAAGAATTGTGTTGATAGAGGATTTAATGAAACTGGATGAAGTTGTAGTTGTTGGATATGGTTCCCAAAAGAAGGCACACTTGACGGGTTCAATTGCCACTTTGGATCCTGGGGAAATAAACGACCTTTCCGTTACCAATTTGGGTTCTGCATTGAGAGGTATGATTTCTGGGGTAAGCGTAAGCGAATCAAGCAATCGTCCTGGCGCAAATACAAGAATTGTCATTCGAAACAGTGATCTTACCGTAAGCGCTCCAACGAGTAGCGCGGGATTATTGGTTCCCTTATATGTTATTGATGGATTCATCTCAGATGAGGAAGCCTTTAATAATCTTGATGCCAGTATGGTTGAAAACATATCAGTACTAAAGGATGCAGCCGCAGCTGTATATGGTGCTCGTTCTGCACAAGGGGTTGTATTAGTAACAACCAAAAGGGGACAAGTGGGTAAACCTAAAATCTCCTATACTGGTCAGTATGGTTATACTGACGAGTTTTATCGATCAAAAATGATGGATTCTTATAATTTTGGTTTAATCTGGAATGGTATACGTGCAGCTGACCCAACAAGCCCTTATGATAAGAAAAATCATTTGTTTCAAGCAGATGAGCTTACAGCAATGCGAGATTTGAATTATGATTTGTTGGATAAATACTGGAGCTCAGCGCTAACGCAGAGACACAGTATCAATGTAAGCGGTGGTAGTGAAAATGCCACATATTTTGGAGGTATATCTTATATAACACAGGATGGTAACATTGGCAAAATTAACTATGATCGATGGAACTACCGTGCAGGCATGGATTTTAAAATCAGCGAGTGGCTAAAAACATCAATGCAGGTGTCGGGCGATTATGCAAGCAGGACTAAATCATATGCCACAGTGGGTGGTACCAATGATGAGAAAGATTATGTAACACTGCTTACTCGTCCACGCTATATCCCTGAGTATGTAAACGGGCTACCTATAGCAGCCTATGGCATCACCAACGGACAAATTGAACAGACCCAAAACTACCATTATGATGTGGTGGAAAATATTGGCAATTTCACTAATAATATGCCACAAAATATGACAATAAACAGTTCGTTGGAATATGATTTTGGATGGAGCAAACTTCTGCAGGGATTGAAATTGAAATTAACCTATTCAAAAAGTATAGGTACTACAAAAGACAACCAGTTTGGTTCTGATTACACATTATACAAATTTGCAGACGGAGGACGCGGTGGTAGCGGTAGCCACCTTTACACAGACACGCCGGGTTATCCCATGAATTTTGAAGGTATGACTACCATGCCGATATCCAATGGCAATAGAATCAGAAGAAGTATGAGTCGTAGTGACAATTATCAATTCAACTTCATCGCCACTTATGCCCGCACATTCGGCCTTCACAACATAAGTAGTTTATTCACGATCGAAAAAGCTGAAAGTGAATCTGAATATTTATGGGGACAGGTTACTGAGCCATATTCTTTTACAAATCTCCAATCGAACGGCGCAAGCGGGGATCAGACTACTGAATTTAATCGCTCTGAATCCGGTGTTTTATCTTATGTAGGACGTTTGAATTACGCTTATAACGATCGTTATCTTGTTGAGTTCCTTATTCGCTCCGACGCCTCAACTAAATTTGCACCGGAAAATTATTGGGGAGTATTTCCATCACTCTCCGCTGGATGGATTATTTCTGAAGAAGAATGGTTCAAGGACAATATAAACAGCATTGATTTTCTTAAAATACGTGGATCCTATGGTATTTTGGGACGCGATAATGTAGCAGCTTGGGCCTGGTTACAATATTATGGTTCAGAAGTAGTGAAGGGACCGATTTTTGGATCAAATCCGGATTTAAATGCGGGTGCTCACTTTCAAATTCCCAACGCAGTGCCTAACAGGAACTCACATTGGGACAAGAGTTATAAAAGTAACATAGGGTTGGATATAAATTTCCTAAGGAATCGCTTATCTGTCAATTTGGATGGATATTATGACAAAAATCGCGATGTATTTATGGCTATCACCAATACTCCGGACTATCCGAGTACAGTCGGGGCTCTTGCATCGGCTTCTAATTACGGATCTATCGATAATTACGGTGTGGAACTATCTCTCGGATGGCGTGATAATATTGGAAAAGACTTCAAATACTTCGTTAAACTTAATACTGGATATTCAGACAATAAGATTCTCAAAGCACCATGGGACGATGCATCGACACGAGAATTAGATGGTTTGGTTCCCAATGAACGTGCCGACCGTGGAAGATGGGGTTATTCATACATTGGTATGTTTCAAAGTTATCAAGATATCGCAGAATATTTTGCTGTCAACAATTTGTCCACATATTTAGGGAAAACACAGGCAGATGTTCATCCGGGGATGTTGATTTACCGTAATGTTCGTGGTTCTCAAAAGGGAGACGGGACTTATTATGCTCCTGGAGATTCGAATGATCCAGTTCCCAATGTAATTGATAAAAATGATATGGTGAAAATATCCAAATATAGCAGTAATCCTTATGGATTTACTGTAAACATGGGTGGTCAATGGAAGGATCTTTCGTTAAGTGCTCAATTAAGCGCATCGTGGGGGAGTTATTCTATGATGCCCTCTGAGGCCATTAATAACAAAAGCATAGTTTCAACTGCTTCCGGTTACGATGTGATGCAATACACTAATTTACCTTCTTTTTGGGCTGGAAATATGTTCGTTTATGAAGATGTACTGGATGATAAGGGAAATATTGTAGCTCCACAGAATCTGGATGCACGATATCCAAATTTGCGCTTTCAGGGTGTTAATGGAATAGCATCAACTTTCTGGAAGGTAAACAATGCCAATGTACAACTGAGCAATGTTACACTCGCTTATTCATTGCCCAAGGTATGGTTAAATAAAACTGGCATAGAAAGTTGTAGAATAAATATTACAGGACAAAATATGTTGAGTTTCTATAATCCTTATCAGGATAAATTCATGAGTCCGATGTCCAGTTATAGCACATATCCTACTTTGCGGAAGATAACAATGGGGGTAAACATTTCATTTTAAAAATTACAATGATGAAAAAAATAAATACAAAGATTTTTGGTGTCGTTTGTCTATCATGGATCATCCTTTTAGCTGGATGTAGCGATGATTTCTTAAAAGAGAAAACGAATTACAGCAACTTGTCACCCGAGATTTACAACGATTATACAGGTGCAAAGTTAAGAGTAGATGACATATATCTTCGGTTGCTCCCGAATGTCAATGATGGACTTTCATATAGAAGTCCAAGTTCCGGGAAAAGTGATATACAATCTCAATCTACTGAAGAATTCAGCGGACTTTCCAACTATGTGGACCCCGATGTAATAATTACTTCTTCAAGTAATTTGAACGATTGGTTCCATGTGAACAAAGCAACAAACGCAGGACCCTGGGGAGAGATTCGTAATTGCAATGATGTAATTGAGGGTATCTCAGGTAGTACCTTGCCTGATGAGCAAAAAAATGAACTTCTTGGACAAGTTTACTTTTTTCGTGCATGGCAATATTACTTATTAGTCAAAACTTACGGAGGTGTCCCGATTATCGATAAGGTACAAGCTGCTGACGTGAGTGAAGCTAAAAATTTAGCTGTGCCACGCTCAACTACAAAAGAAAGTATTGATTTCATATGTAATGATCTTGAAACTGCCGCCAACCTTCTACCATCGAGATGGGGAGGCAACGATTTTGGTCGCATAACCAAAGGAGCAGCTTTAGCACTTGCAGGTCGCGCGCGACTGCTTTATGCAAGTCCCTTGTTTAACCGTGCCGATGATGTTGACCGCTGGCAATTAGCATACAAAGCCAATAAGGATGCTATTGAAGCTCTAAATGCAGGGAATTTCAATCTGGCATACAAAGATTCCCCGGGGCTCAATGCTTCCGGATGGGCAAAAATGTTATATGAGTTCAACAGCGATGAAGCTGTATTTGTTACACTATACAACAAAGTACATGATGACAATGCAGCCCATGAAATTTATAGAAACAATCGGAGAGAACAAAGTATTCGTCCATCAAATGCCAACGGCGGAGGAGGATTGACTCCTACAGCAATGATGGTAGATTTATTTCCAATGGCAGATGGTAAAAAGCCGGGTGAATCTGAAATATATGCTTACGACAATCTTAAATTTTTCATGAATCGTGATCCTCGTTTCTATCGCACGTTTGCTTTTCCCGGGATGTATTGGCGTTTTGATGGGGATCCTACCTCCTTGGGAAGCAATTTTCCTTATAAAGGTGAACAATATCAGTTGTGGAATTATTCGTGGTATGATCAGGATGATAAAAAGAACGATATTAGCCAAAGTGGATATGGTGCAGATGGTTTGGGGCTAAGTTATAAAGGAATATATATTCGCAAACGCACCAATGATTTTGATATGGACACTCCAAAACCTGTCACCCTTTACAGGTGGAGCTTGGAAGGAAACCGACAAGGTTCATTTGGTGAAGGCGCAATGCCATATATGGAAATTCGTTATGCTGAGGTTTTGTTAAACTTAGCAGAAGCCGCTTGTGGCATAGGTCAGGGGACAGAAGCCTTAGATATTTTAAGAGAAATTCGCAGACGTGTAGGATATACAGGTGACTGTGGACTTGATGGTTCTTTGGCTTCTGACAGAGGTAAGTTATTTGGTGCAATACTTTATGAACGTCAAATTGAATTAGCCTATGAGGGCAAACGTTTTGACGATATGCGTCGCTGGTTACTCTGGGATGGAGGCGTTAACATGAGTCAGATACCCGGTGCACCAAGCACATGGACATTATCGGGGTATGGAGCAAATACCTGTTCTTATCTGGGATTGCAACCATTAAACGGCAAACGTCGCGATACTTTTGAACTCACGTCAAAACTAAATAAGAGTGAATCACAAGGAAATGATCCTATTGCAGCTTACCGCCCGACAGCTATAGATTTGAAACTTGATTTAAGTACTCAAATTGCAGGCCTGGCAGCATTCTACGATGCATATTTATTGCGTAAAGTACGTAGAGGTGATCAATTAAACAAACAGGTTAATTATAAACCAGAATATTATATCATAGGACTTACTGAAGGTGCTCAAATTGCAAATAAAGCGCTGGAACAAACAATTGGATGGACAGATATGAGAGAGGGAAGCACTGCAGGTGTATTTGACCCTTTGGCTGAATAATTTTTTTCTCCAGAAGAAATGTCACTAATAGTTTATTGTCCGATAGGAAGAAAAGCCTTCCTATCGGATTTTTTTAAATTTTTCGGTTACAAAACCGACAGAATTACGTCTTGCTATAAATTAATAAATTTAGAGTTGAATCATTATAGGAGTTCGCTTATCTCTATTTTCAATGATTATTTCTGTAGGATACGTATTTTTGAACTTGTTATAAATATAAATTACGCACATGAATAAAAAAATACTTTTGGGAACATTTTCACTGATATTGTTACAATGTTCATACCTGGCAGCTCAATACCCACGCATACCCAAAGAGGTACAGGAGGAATCAAACAAGTTAATGGAAGAGGCACGACGCCGTTCCGACCTGGCCTGGGAAAAAGCGCTTCCAATCATTGAAGCAGAAGCAAAAGCCGGTAAACCTTATATTCCCTGGGCTGCCCGTCCCTCCGATTTGCCACAGGCCACCATACCTGCATTTCCGGGTGCCGAGGGGGGTGGAGCCTTCAGCTTTGGAGGAAGGGGCGGAAAAGTGATTACCGTCACCAATCTCAAAGACAGCGGTCCCGGTTCATTGAGAGAAGCTTGTGAGCAGGGAGGCGCCCGTATTGTTGTATTCAATGTATCCGGGATTATCAAATTGAAATCTCCACTCATTGTAAGAGCTCCCTACATCACCATAGCCGGACAAACGGCGCCCGGTGACGGTATCTGCGTAGCAGGTGAATCGTTCTGGATCAACACCCACGATGTGGTGATACGGCATATGCGTTTTCGCAGGGGTGAAACATGGGTCGGTCGTCGCGATGATTCGATGGGAGGAAATCCAGTTGGAAATATCATGATGGACCATTTGTCTACCAGTTGGGGTCTGGATGAAAATATGTCCATATATCGGCATATGTGGAACGACAGCACCGGTAAAAGCGATCTGAAGCTGGGCACGGTGAACATCACCATACAGAACTCCATTTTCTCGGAAGCGCTCGACACCTGGAACCACTCATTTGGTTCTACCCTGGGAGGTGAAAATTGCTCTTTCATGCGCAACCTCTGGGCAAACAATACCGGACGCAATCCTTCAATCGGATGGAATGGCGTATTCAACTTTGTGAATAATGTGATTTTTAACTGGATGCACCGTTCGGTGGATGGTGGTGATTATTCAGCAAAGTATAATATCATCAACAACTATTATAAACCGGGACCTGTGACACCGGTCGAGGGGCCTGTGAGCCACAGATTGCTGAAGCCTGAATCGGGACGTAGCCAACTATCCCGGAAAGTATACGGCATGGCCTTCGTACATGGGAATGTGGTAGAAGGAAATGAGATCGTAACCAATGATAACTGGAACGGTGGTGTGCAGGTAGAGGATCTCCCGAATGCAGGCGATTATACTAACGATATCAGATCGAAATCTCCTCTGGCAATGCCGGAGATGACCATCATGGATGCCACCGAAGCATACGACTTTGTACTGGAAAACGCAGGAGCTACACTGCCAAAACGTGACCCGGTGGATGAAAGAATTACCAGAGTGGTGAAAACGGGCGTGATT
>DHVH01000062.1 GCA_002412555.1 Marinilabiliaceae bacterium UBA5213
AAAACCAATCCCGTCCTGGGGATGGGAGGGTTTTGAAGAATAGCAGAAATAGGGCAAAATTATTATTAAGCTATAGAAGGCAGCAAGGGATATTTTCTTTTGCTGCCTTTATGTGTTGCTCTTTTGCATTGCAAGTGGGTGATGGTTAGTGTGGCTTTTATTTGCCGGTGTTTTTATACTTGAAAAATTCATTGAAATGTCATAGCTTGGAGTTCAACTTTATTTGTCAAGTATGTTAAAAAAACTATCTAAAATCACGCATTTCGACCATGGGTTAACGAGATGGATGGCTGCCAATGGAATTCTCATTCTGCGTGTTAGCATTGGTGTTATTTACTTTTGGTTTGGTGTTTTGAAGTTTTTCCCGGGCTTGAGTTCTGCAGCGGATTTAGCCACCGACACCATTTCTATCATTAGTTTTGGTCTTGTTGGTCCGGAATTCTCCATGCCCATGCTGGCCGTGTGGGAAACAATTATTGGTATTGGGCTTATTTTCAGGCTTTTACTGCGAGAAACTTTGCTTTTGCTATTCCTTCAAATGATTGGAACAATTTTGCCACTATTCTTTTTTCCCTTCGAAACGTTCGCTAGTATTCCTTTTGTGCCGACATTGGAAGGCCAGTATATTATAAAAAATATTGTTATTATAAGTGCAGGAATAGTGATTGGGGCTACTGTAAGAGGTGGTAAGCTGGTGGCTGAACCAAAAAAAATAAAACCTTAAGATATTGTAAAAACCCAACCCATCCTGAGGATGAGTTGGGTTTTGAAGTATAGAAACGACTATTTACCAAGGCCGGATATTACATCCATGTAAATGAGCCGGTAAGACCAAAATGGTTTAGATTCCTCTGAATGTTGTACCAACGGCAAGCACGATAAAGCCTACCAGCAGTAAAATGTAATTATGTTCCGTTAAGAATTCGACCTGTGTGTAATGGCCAATAATTCCGAGTATACCTGCGATTAGTCCAATTATCCAGGTGATTGTTTTGGGAGCTGAGGGATTTCTCATCTAGGTTTTTTTTAATGGTTGAATGAATAAGATCTACTGATGCATCGTTTGAATGTAAGGGAAGAAAACAAGCTCAGGCAAAACCATTCAAATGGACCTGCCTGAGTTGTTTTTACTATTTATGGTTGAACAGGTAGAAAACACCAACCTGAAATCCTCTGTTGTAATAAGAAGAACCATCCAATTTACTGATATTGGTCAGGCCATGGTTGTACCTTAAATCAAAACCGAAGTCAGTGGCAGGATTAACATAACTTAAGCCAACGCCTAAAGCTAAATCAATGGATTCGAATTGATCTTTTACATCGATTTTTTCATTGCCAATTTCCGATTTGGCACCAAGTAAAAGCCCTAGTTGAGGACCAGCCTGTAACCTAAAGCCATTGTCGTACATGTATTGGAAAATCAATGGAATATTAATGTAATCAAGATTGATGTCTTTGTTACCTTGTCTGGAATACACCAGTTCTGGTTGTAGGGCAATAGGATCACCCAAATGAACGTGTCCAATAAGTCCCAGGTTAAAACCTACTTTCAGATCGTCATCAAACACGCTGCCATCGGTAATGGTATAGGCATTTAAGCCTCCCTTGATTCCAATATTTACGTGTTGAGCGTAAGTTACACCTGCCATGAGGAACAAAGAAATAAGCGTTGTAATAATTATTTTCATCGTTTAATTTTTAAGTTTAAGATGGCAACAAATATGAGGACATTTTTCTTCCTTATGTTACAGAAGAATTACATAAGATTACATATTTCACTTATTCCGTTAGTCGTCATAAATATTGAACTGACACAAGCGAAATTCTGATTACCTGGCTATTAGATGGTGCTGGAGTTCATTTTTATTTTAAAAACAAGGAGGCTGCCCTGGTTGGACAGCCTCCTTGGAATTGAAAGATCCTATGATCCTATTGGAGGATCACTTTTTTAACAATGTACGCACCATTAATCACCGTTTGAAGGATGTAGGTGCCTTTTGAATAGCCGGTCAAATCAATCGAAATTGGACCGCTGGCTGGGTGCACTTGTCTCAACACCAATTGTCCTTGTGCGCTGAACAGACTGATGGTGATTTTACTCTGAGCAGATGAACTCAGGTTAATAGTCAGAAGCCCTGATGTTGGATTCGGGAAGACCTGAATGTTGAGATCTTCGGTCGGTACAGGTTGGTCTGATGTTGCAGTTCCATAAACAATCATGGATCCGGAGATATAATTGATGGTGTAATTCTCAAGACCCGTGCCCATTGCATTGCTGATTTCAATGACATAGGGTGATCCGGTCTCCGGTGCATCCACGATGGTTCCATCGCTGGTAAGGGTGGCTGAAGTCACTGCATCGCTTAACAACAGTCCGCTCGTTGTAAATTCAGTACCGATAAAGGAGAAGGTTGTGCCTGCTTCTTTCTCCTGATCCCTGGCTGTGATGGTTAAGGATGCTTTATCAACTTGCAAAACGACGCTGTTTTCTGCCGAATAATAGGCATCGTTGCCTGCCTGCTCTGCACCAATGGTTGTTTGTCCCGCACCAATGATGGTAACTGTATTTCCATCTATGGTGGCCACATCCGTGTTGGATGAACTGTAAGTCAATGGCAAGCCTGAAGATGCACTGGCAGTTACCCCAAAATCTGCAGTCCCGTAGGTTTTTGCTTCAATTGGTTCGATGGTAATTGTTTGCTCCTGTTTGGATAACCAGCTAACGGTAACATATTCTGATGGGGCACATGCTGATGCCATACGACGGGTGCGAATTTCAACCTGTAGCAGACCGTTGGTGTTGATATCCGTTGCTGAGGTATATTCCGTCCAAGCCGACCATTCTATTGAGTTGAGTGTTCTGTATTGCAACTCGTCGGTACCGTTACCATTGCTGCCGGCTGAAAAACTGGCTGAGACGCTGCTGCCTGCCAGAACGCTTTCGGTATCAGGTGTTTTGGTGAGTTGGCCTGATACTGGGCTTTCTTCTGTGGTAATAGTAACCACATTGGATTCAAGGGCATCCACCCAGGTGTCGGTACAGGCTACGCGCGACAAACGTTTAAACCAGGTGGTCTGGGTAGTGGTGCCGGGTGCATAGGTGGCAGAGTTGCTCTCAGCGATATCTGCAAATCCTTCTGTTGCACTGGTGGTCGATTGCTGCCATTGGTATTCAAGGGTGCCTTCATGGCCGCCAGGCAAGGTCTGGGACGATAAACTGGCAGGAGTTTCACCCGAACAAATAGTTTGGTTGGATGCGATGGTACCTCCGTTTGTCGGGTTTTCACACAAGGGAGGTGTTATTTCGATGGAAGCGGACAAGATGGTCATTGTTCCATAAAAAAGGTTGGCTTGTGCATAGTTGGCCCAGGCATTGGATGTATAAATGATGGGGTTGTTCAAGTCCAATCCACCCACTTCATTGGATAAATCAAAGATGCGGGTAAATGGACCGGAACCGTCATTACTGGGAACGCCCAAGGAGGCTATGGCCTTTCCGCCGTTAATTCCGTTGACAACGAGGTGATCTCTGTTGTCGTTGGTGGTTTTTGTAAATTCAAGGGTCATTATCACGGTGGAGCCTGGTTCAATTATGCCGGTATCAAAACGGATGGCAAAATTATTGGAGGCGTTGTTCAGTGCGGGTTCAATTAGGGCAGGACCTGTGTTGCTGCTGCGTAGCAACCATAGGTCATAATCTGGTCCGGGATCCGTATCCGTAACCAAAAAGCTGATGTTTCCATCCACATCCTGAAAGGGGGTTAATTCCGCCCATTCTCCAACTACACTGGGTAAACAGCTGTTGGCATCGGCATTTAAAGTTCCATCGTTGTTATAGTATTCCATATAGGGTACATATCCCAACTCTGGTCCATAGCCCAAATCGTTGTAACTGTAAGAGAGATAAAAGCCATTGTCGGTTACTATGGGTTCAGAAATTTGTCCCCATGAGTAGATTTGGCGGATAACGGTTTGTGGTACGGCCACGGAACCATCGTCATTAAATATTTTGTAGGCAATGCTCCGGCTTGCAGTTCCTGTGGTCGTTTGAACCTGGTAGGCGACTAAAAACTGGCCTGTGGCCAGTGTTTTTATATGCGAGATTTTGTCACCATGCCCCGAACTTGTTACATCGGCCACTATGAATGCATTGTTTCCACCCACCTGGAGGGGTGTTGAACTGCTATTTTCGAAAATCATGCCATAGTAATGCTGACTATAGTCTTCAATAACTACCATGAAATGACCGTTTTCATTGCCTGCAATTTTATAGCTGTATTGAGAGGTGGATAGCCCTGCCAATTGGGTCAGTGAAATCTGACTGGGATCTACACTTACACCATTCTCGGTAAACCGGCGCATGGCATAGTCTGAGCCGTCGGTAGCCCAGGTGAAAACCATGTTGTTGTTGGAGAGTTGTTCCATTCTGGTGAAACGGTTGAGACTTCCTGGCAAGGTGTTAATTTTTGTGGCCGGAGTTACCTCGATCCCGGTTGGGTCAATTATTTTGAAATAGGTGTCGGTCAAGCCTGTGCCCGATGAAGAAGAATACCAAATAACGGCGATGTTACCATTGTTTAGGCCTTCATAAAGAATGGCATCGGAGTTGTTATTGGTTGTGGGGCTGATTGAGGTCCCGGAGAATGTTGATACGGCACCTTCAGGCGATACCAATTTGAAATGCTCGTTCCCTTCGTTGTAGTCATAATAGTAGACCAGAAGGTCTTGTCCCAGACGGCTTACTGTTGCGCCACCTACATCCGTCGCTGAAACATCTACGTCAAATCGGGTCTGACCAATGTTTTCACAAGGTTCAGCTGCCATCAAATGACTGCCCCAAAATTGGGCGAATGCTACACCAATAATCAAGAACATCCATTTGTGGATTGTTTTGAAGTTAGTTTTTCGGGTTTCTGTTGTAATTGTTTTTTGCATAATACGTGGATTTTTAACTTGGTTGATTAAATAAATAATAGTTTTCTTAATGCCATTACTTGGATTGTTGTTTTATATGGCCATTTAACGCACATGGGGTTAATTAGGACTTGCAAATCCGGTATTTAATAATTGCAATTCAAGGAAATCTTCGTGCAATGCAGGGAAGTCATTTGCAATTCGGACTATTTTGTCTTAAATTATAATTCCGGATTGATTTTCAGGAAAATTTGGTTTTTCTGCCTAAGAAGAGTACCTTTTTTGTTTGAATTTACGAGAAGCGTTAATTTTATTAATTCGGATACTTTGAAGCGATTAATTGTAGTTATTAGTTTCTGTATTGTTGGTTTGCTTCATGCGGAAAGAAAGTCAAATACAGAAAATCTCATTCAAGGGTTTTTAGCAGATGACATCTCCCTTATTGCTGGCTCTGTACCTCCTCAGGTGCTGCCCAATCAGCAATACTTAATAGACAGAAATGAAAATTTGGAAGCGCTTTTAAGGAAAGAATCCCGGCAGAAAATATTGATCCAACGCATCCTGCTGGCAGTAATTCTTGTCCTTTTGGTGGGAGTTATTGCTCATTTATATTGGCGAAACCTGTGGTTTCGCAAGCTTCTTTTCGAAAACAATATTGATTTGGCCTTCCAAATGAGAGCCCCCTTTACCCCTGTAAGTTTCATCAAGCCAGAGATAAATGAAAATGACTCATCAGGCAATACCGATTACCAGAAGATGTCACATTTATATAACAGGATTTTGGCCAGCATGGAAGAAAATCGCTTATATCAAGACCCCTCGCTGACTGTTTCTTCCTTGGCAATGGCCTTAAACTCCAACGAGAAATATATTTCCAGAGCCATCAATACGCACGCATTAACGACTTTTAGTGCCTTTGTTAATCAATACCGGATCAGTGAAGCCAGACAAATTTTGCTCAAGCACCAGTATCAGTTTTCGGGGAAAGAAATTGCCTCACAAGTTGGGTTTGGTACGGTCTCGACTTTTTACAGGCAGTTTAAAAGGAGTACGGGCTTGAGCCCTTCGCAGTTTGTTGAAATGATTAATGCGGGATAATTGGTTTAACAATGTCATAACATAGACGCTATAATAAAGATAGCCATAAACCTTAAATAACAGTCTGGTAATGTAGCACCCTTAGTTTTGTCAGATAATTTAAACCTACTAATTATCATGACACAGCTAAAATTTTACTTATCGTTGTTTCTTTTATCCTTGGCTTTTGCAGCTCAAGCCGAAGAATCCGGTATTATTAAAGGACGGGTATTGGATGCCTAAGCCATTGGCTGAATTCCCTAATATGGCTGCAGCTGTTAAGCATGTTAACACCCTTGCTCAAACACTCCCTATGGATTTTGCCATGGGTGTGGGCGACATAGCCCACAAAGGAACAAAAATCCAATATGAAGCGGCCACTGAGGTTTTGCAAGAACTCACTTTACCATTTTATCCAATAATGGGTAACGAGGAGCATGGAAGTACCGTGGAACGATATCTGCACTATGCCCGGAAGTGGAACAGCCAGATCGAAAGTCCAAGCTATGTGATCAACCACGATAAGTTGGCCTTTGTGTTTGCTTCACCCGATCAAGGTCGGGAGTTTGATGATAGTGGTGCCCAGTGGGTTCTTGAGCAAATTCAACGTTTGGCTCCAAAACCGGTGGTGCTGGTGGTACATGGTGCCCAACAAGGCGTATATCCTGAAAATTCAGAGAAAGGGATCAGCAATCAGCTGTTCAAAGACAAAGTGATTTCACAAGCCAATCTGGCCGTGGTTATTTCAGGTGATCTGCACATGGATCTGGACCGGGTGAACCACTCTAAAAAAATAGGTCACGTTCATTACCTGCATATTCCTGCCCTGGAACGCACCAAAATTCCCGATGAGGCATTTCACACGCCCATGTTTCGGGTGATGACCATTGCCAAAGACGGGAAAGTCTATGTTGATACTTATGAGGTAGGAGATCCACTTGCCCGTAAGGAGCACGCCTATGCTTTTAGCCTTTCTCTGCAAGACTAGAGAAAGGGGCTCAGTAGGGAAAAAGGTCAGACCTTTTTTACATACTGCGTAAGTATTACAATTTGCTGGCCTTCTACTTTGCCTTCGATGTATTCAATGTTGTCGTGGTCCAGCCGGATGTTGCGGACCGCGGTTCCCCTTTTGGCAGTGAGACTGCTGCCTTTAACATCCAAATCTTTTATGAGGACTACGCTGTCGCCGGCACTCAACTCTACGCCGTTGCTGTCGCGGTGTTTGGGAGCGGCTTCTTCTCCTTCACCCGTGGCACGGGCAATGGATAGTGCTTCATCACCAAGATAAAGCATGTCCAGCAAATCCTGGGGCCATCCTTCTGCCCTTAAACGGGTAAGCATGCGCCATGCTACTACCTTAACAGCCTGCATCTCACTCCACATGCTGTCGTTAAGGCAGCGCCAATGATTGGGGTCGGTGGTTTCAGGGTTCTCTATCTGGCCAATGCAAGTTGAACAGGCCAGCAGGCTGTCGTCCTCACTTTCGCGCACGGCAGGTGCTACTGTATATACAGAAAGGTCTTCGCTGGCACCACACAATTCACAGGTGTGGTTGCCGCGCTCTTGTAATGTTTTTATAATGCTCATGGTTGTGTTTTTATCCGGCAAAGGTACTGTTTTTGCAGCTTTTTTGAAAGAGCCTTTATTGCTGCTTTTGTTGAATGATGGTGCCTTTCTGTGCGTGATTCTGGACGACTATTCTTGCAAAACAGAGTCCTGGTTGGAGATTGTTATCCCATACTTTATATTGAATTTTCCAGGTTCAAAGGCTGAAGGATCTATTTCTGAATAATTGATTGGGGGTAATTTGGCTTTTGTTTCGTCGAAATTGGTGGTTCCTGATGTTTGGGCATCTGGAATTAGAAAAAATAAGGGGTGTCCGGGGTTAATCCGGACACCCCTTAACAGGTATGAATTATAAAACAGAACAGCGAAATTATCTTTTCTGAAATCTACTGGTGATTAGGTTGTTTTCATTCTTGACCACAATTAAGTAGATACCATCCTGAAGGTCTCCCACATTAAACACTACCTCAGTGCTTTCTTCTGTCATTCGGAGTTGTTGGAGGGTGCGGCCGTGCAAATCCACAACACTTACCGTAGCTCCCTTTAGACTGGACTCATGGCTAATCACAAGGCGGTCGGTAGCAGGGTTGGGGTAAACGGTCAGGTTATCGTTGGACGCTCCTGTTGCATCGTTCATAGTCCTACTTCGCTTCAATGAACCGCATTGTCCCACCACGAAGCTGCCCATATTGTTGACATTATTGCGTTCACCTCCCTCAGGTACACTGTAGGTGTAGTAGAAGTTGATAGTGGTGCCGTTGGGTACGCCAGTAATTGCAAAAGGCGTGTTGGGATTGACCAGATAACCCGGGTATGGACCTTGTGGTGAGGGGCCGTAATAAAGCAACACTAGGTTGCTGCCCACACCAGGGCGTTCAGGCAGGAAGGTGAGGGCTGTGCTTTCGCCCTCGGAACTTGCGATCCAACGAAAGTCATTGTTCACGACGTCACTCACACAGGGGTTATCAGGGGTGGAGCCTCCACCACTGATTTCGAACCAGTTGATGTTCCAGCCATCGCCACTGGAGGCTAGAATGCGCAAAGTCTGGTCGCCTGCGTTCAGACTTACTGTTGTGTTCACTGTTTGCCAGTTTTGCCAGCCACCTGTGTTGGGCACTGTAACGGTGGTCAGGGTGTTGCCATTGTTACGGAGCTGTAGTTGTCGTCCGCTGTTGATACTCGCAAGCCTCAGATCTACTTCATAGGTGCCAGCCGATGGTACGTTAATGTTGTAATCCATCCAGTCGCCCTGATCGATCCATCCGACATTAAGGATTCCACCCGTATCGGTTGTTCCCTCAGTTTGTACACCGCTCATATCATCGTAATCCTGAGCCTGAATAAGCGCAGGTATTAGGGTGTATTGGCCTGGGCTGGTGATTGTGATCACGCTGGTGGCAGCAAACGCCCCATCTTGTGTTGTTACAGTTATGGTTGCTGTACCTGCATTAACTGCAGTAACAAGACCAGAAGTATTAACTGTAGCTACGGTCGAATTACTTGAGTTCCACGTAATAGACTTGTTTGTTGCATCAGCGGGTAATACGGTTGCAGATAGTTGCCGGGTTTCACTTATATTCATCGATGCAGATGATGGACTCACGCTCACGCCAGTTACAGGTACAACAGTTGATCCTTGCTTAACCTCAAACCAGTTGATGTTCCAGCCTCCGGCGGAGGCGAGGATGCGCAGGGTTTGATCGCCTGCAGTAAGGCTTACCGTGGTGCTTACCGTTTGCCAGTTTTGCCAGTTGCCCGTGTTGGGTACCGTAACCGTGGCCAGGGAATTGCCATTGCTGCGAAGTTGAAGCTGGCGCCCGCTGTTGATGCTCGCCACTCTTAAATCCACCTCATAGTTGCCAGCCGATGGTACATTTATGTTGTAATCCATCCAGTCGCCCTGATCAATCCATCCGACATTGAGTACACCACCCGTATCGGATGTGCCCTCGGTTTGTACACCGCTCATATCGTCGTAGTCTTGCGCCTGAATACGAGCAGGAACCCTGGTGTAGGTGCTTGGAACAGTCACTGTAATGGCACTGGATGCAGTAAATGCACCATCTTGGGTAGTTACGGTTATATTCGCAGTACCTCCTGCTTTAGCGGTAACAAGGCCAGAAGCGTTAACAGTTGCTACTGCGCTATTACTTGAAGTCCAATTAACACGCTTATTGGTTGCGTTGGACGGAGAAATCGTCTCTGACAATTGATGTGTCTCATTCATCTCAAGCGTCAATGTTGTTGGACTAATGGTTACGCCTGTAACAGCCACACCCGGTTGGTCGCAAATGGTTCCGATACATGGATTCTCAGGATCAGGACCAACGGTATAAATAATGTCATCAAATGCAATGTTCTGGATAGCTGTAGTCCCCACGGCTGTAAATGGAGCGCTTACCCCATTAAGGTTAACATTACCAAATGCGCTGAGCGGCAGTACAACTCTATGCCACTCTCCATTCCTCTGAAACCCTCCCGGGTCACTTCCATTGTTGAAATGAACTGCTCCGCTTGTACCTCCGGCACCCTGAATTTCAATTCTGAAGCTCTGCTGTGATGAGGTCTTTAGCGAAAAGGCTATGGAGCCATTGGCAAAGTGCGTAAGGTCGTGCGCCAAGTCGTCATGAATTCCAAAACCCCACCAGCCTGCACTGCCATCTGATTGGAATGCAAGCACCTCCGTTCCGTCATAAGCGCTACTCTCAATTGTTTCAAGCGTGTTTGCCCAAACAAAGATGTTCCCATTATCGCCCATGTCCAGACGAGTGGTTACATTGCGGTTCTCTGTGAAAAGCCCGTAGTGGTCTGCAATAATTTTATGTTCAGGCACATCGAAATCCCTGTTTCTTTCCGGATTCAATGCTGGATTGGCGATATCTCCACTTTGTGTTGACAGGTAAACATCATCTACCAGAATTTGGGATATAGCCCCGTCACCACCTAGTGAGAATAGATTGTTGACAGATGAAATATTGAGCCCCTGGCTTCTAAGTGCTGATATAGGTATGGTAACCCTTTGCCATTGCCCATTCCTTGTGAAACCGTATGGGTCATTGCCATTAATGAAATTTATTTTGGCTTCGGTACCGTTAGCGTCCGACATGCCTATCCAGAAATTTTCGGTTGCATTGGTGCGTAGGGCAAATTTGAGGTATCCGTTATGGTAATGAGAAAGATTAATCCCGTTGATCGTATTCAGTCCATAACCATACCATGTGCGTGAACTTAATGCGTAATAGGCCATTACATCACTTCCGTCATAGGAAGGTGCATCCTCAATTGGAAGAAGTGATTTGTCCCATATAAAGAGGTTGTTGGAGAAACCATTTAGTTCGAACCTGTTCGAAATGTTAGGATTCTCGGTGTATAAACCATAGTGTGTAGTTGTTGGAGGTGGAGCTGGTGGTGTAACCAATATCTCACCCTCACCTTCACGTTGATACACGCGAATGTAGTCCACATACATTTTGGCAGGTAGGGGAGCAGTAATCTCTGCAGGATTGGTAATGCCCGGGAAGGATCCGCCAACGGCAAGATTTAAGATAAAATAGTGTGCCCAGTCAATGAATTCCTCAGCGCCACCGTAGGCTATATCCATCTCAAAATAGGGCTCTGTTTCGTTGTTGAAAAACATTTGTATGGACTGCGGAGTCCATTCCAGTGTAAAACGATTGTAGTCATACAGGGAAGCACCCATGGGTGCCGTGTACTGTGGTCCCCAGCCAGCGTAGCTGCCTTCGTGATCCCAATGCAATGCGCCATTGAAGGTTCTCTCTTGGGTGCCTGCTGCAATGCCCTCAGCATGCCCGCCTTCCAAAATATCAATCTCTCCGTTGGCTGGCCAGGTTCCTCCCTGAGTACCTAAGGACCAAAAGGCAGGCCAAAGGCCATTCTCAAGAACCGGTAATTTGATTCTTGCTTCAATTCGACCAAAACGAGCGGCTACTTTTCCGTTGGTGTGAATTCTGCCGGATGTAAATTGGTATCCATTATAATTTTCTCGTTTGGCCTCTATAATTAGGGCATTATTGCCCTCGCCGTCTGGACCCACTGAAACATTTTCAGCGCGGTAATGTTGCAGTTCCTGGTTTTCACCGTAGTTCCATACTCCAACCTGGGTTTCATAGTTCCAAACATCGGTATTCAGCGTGGCTCCATCAAAATTTTCTTCCCATACCAGTTGGTACTGCTGGGAATGAAGGCTTATTAAATTGCTCAGAAAAAAAATAAAGGCAATAGAAACGGACCATTTTCTCATAATAGAATTGGGTTTAATTAGTAATTAACAATGCAATGTAGGACAGTCCTCACGTTTTTTTATAAAACGTGCTCTCTACATCGACTAACAGCCACCCCCTACAAAAACCCTACACCTTTTGTTAATGCCTGTTAAATAAGAGGTTGTATAATAAGGTCTTTTAACAAATAATGCCCTTAAAAAGCATGTAAAGTCTTGTACTTCTAAAACCGTATTAAAAAATCATTCAATGTATATGCTCTGGTAAGCTCCATTTTTTTTCTTATTCGATACCTGCTCATTTCAATACTTTGTGAGGAAATGCCCAATTGGCTGGCAATCTCTTTATTGCTCATGCCCATTCTGATGTATGCACAAATTATCAGGTCTTTTTGGGTTAAATAGGGGTAGGAATGTGCTAATCTGCTAATAAATCCATCCTGTAAGGTGTCCAGATTTTCAATAAACTCTTTCATGCCTTGCTCACCCTTAAGTTCCTGATCAATTTCCTGCATTAACTGCATTAACTCCTTTCTGGCATTTGGTTCCATCTGTTTTGAAACACTTAAAAACTGGGATTTAAGTTTGGTTAATCTGCCTTTTCTGCTTTGTATGAATGCATTCGCTGCTGTGACTTCACGAATTTTTTGATCCAGATCTAACCTTAACACGTTCTTCTGTTTCTCTAATTTTTTCTTTTCGTTGAGTAATATCTGGCGACTAAGCATTTCCTTCTTCTTTCTGATTTTATATTTTATCTTCCTTTCTATAAACCTGAAAGTGGTTAAAACCAAGAATATGAACAGGATAGAGAGGATGATTCTGAATGGTAAGGTTTGGTAAAAGGGGGATGCTACGGTAATTCTTACGGACTTCTCACGGCCAGTCCATGAACCATCACTGTTGGATGCCTTTATTCTGAAAATGTACTCTCCGCCTTCCAGATTGGAGTAGTTAACCCTTCTATGTCCGGAGGATACGGTGATCCAGTCGGGATCAAAACCTTCAAGCATATACCGGTAGTTAATTCTTTGGGACAAGCGAAAATCCAGAGCTGCAAACACGAAAGTAATGCTGGTCTCTTTTGGTGCCAGATCGATGCTATAATCCTGGATGCAAGGATCCCTTTGATTACCACAAGGGACTAGCGTTCGAAGCTGATCGATAACCCAAAATTCAGAGATTACTACGTTTGGCTCAAAGGAGCTGTCATATAAATGATTAGGGTTGAAAATGTGGATGCCATTGTTGGTGCCTACAACGATCTCACCTGTTGAAAGAAGCCAGGATTTGTTAATTAACTCATTGCTGTACATGCCCATTTCCACATCAAAGTGCCTGAATTGCTGCGATCTGGTATCATAGCGCGACATTCCGTTATTGGTGCCAAACCAAAGCGATTCACTCTTATCGGCATGCACACTAAGGACTTCATTGTGAAGCATTCCCTCCCGCTCGGAGATAAAGGTGAGGGAATGGTCCTCCAAACTGAAGAAGGCAACCCCACGGCCAAGGGTTCCGACGATTAACCTGTTATTGACGGCATCTTCATAAAAGCTACTTATCGAAATATGTAGATTGCTTCCCGAGGAGACATGTTTTATGAAGGAATCACTGGATTTAGAATATTTAAAAAGACCGGCGCCTGTACCCAGCCATAACACCCCTTTGCTGTCCTGATGGAAAGCCCAAACTGTATTTCTTGCAAATTCGGCATGGGGGTAACTATTGAAAACGGCTTGTTCAGGTACCTCTTTTTGAGACTCTTTGTACGATAGTTTAACAACTCCTTCACCCCAAATACCGAACCAAATATTACCCTCCTGATCCTGATAGATGGAGTAAACACTTTTGTCTCCAAGACCTCCCGGATTATTAGCGTAGGGATATAGTATACTGCTTTCAAGATTTGAGCTAAAGCGATAGACGCCGTGATCTGTTGACACCCATATTCGACCCGCGTTATCCTTAAACAAATAGCGGATGATTCTGCCGGGCGATTCTGCATCCTGCAACAGGTAAGTAAACGCTCTGTTACTTCTGCAAAAAATGTTTAACCCGCCTCCCAGAGTACCGAATAACAGGGTGTCTGCATTAACCTCCACGCAAGAGGTGATATTTGAGTGGTTCAGCCAGTTTGAATGACCAGACTCAAATCTGAAAGACTCAAAATTACCAATACCCGGGTAGAATCTGTTGATTCCACCCCCGTAGGTTCCTAGCCAAATAACTCCTGACAGATCCTGGAAAACACTCCAAACCACATCGTTATTCAAACCGAAAATATCGTTGGAATCACTTCTGATATTTATTGCCTTATTGGTGGACATGTCATACCTGACAACCCCATCCCCCAAGGTCCCGATCCAAAGAAAATTATCGGCATCCATAAAGAGCGACGTGATAGGACTGCTATGCAGTCCATCAATGTTGTTCAGTCCAATAGGTATATTTTGAAATTCCTGAGTGTCTTTATGGTAACGATACAAGCCACCCCTCCATGTCCCAATCCATAGATTTCCCTGCCTGTCCGAAGTGATGGAACTTACCAAAGTATCGATTAAGACTGCCTTCTTATCTTTTTCTATTGAGTGGCGCTTAAGTTCTTTTGATTCAGGGTTATATTCTGCCAGTCCGGCCCTTTCAGAACCTACCCAGTAAATGCCCATGTTATCAGCATGAAAGGCATTAATATTTGTATAGAGCATTGAATCTTTATCCTCCGAGAAGGCGGCAACGTCCTTGAAAGTTCCCGTATCAGGATAGAAATTCTTTAATCTGCCCCCATAAAAGCCAATCCAGAAGACACCCTCTGCATCCTCATAAATAGTACGAACATTATTATCCGGGTGGATTGTGGAGTCGGTATTCAGGTTGAAATAACGAATAAAATTATCTTTCAAAGGGTTGTATTTGTTCAATCCCTGGTCGGTTCCAACCCACATAAATCCTGAACGATCAATATATATTACATTGACAGAGCTTAGGGAAAGCGATGTGGGGTCATCGCTTTTATGGTGATAGGCTTTAAACTCGTAACCATCGTAGCGGTTGAGGCCGTTGTAGGTTCCTATCCAGATAAAGCCATCCGTATCCTGACATATGTAGTTAACATGATTTTGCGACAAACCATTACGGGTTGTGATATGCTCAAAGCGGAAGGTTCTTTCCTGAGCATACAGAACTAATGGAAGGGTGCAAATGAGAAGTAATGCTAGTCTTCGCATAGAAAACAAATACGGGTTTCGGTCGAAATAATACCCTGCCTGGAATTGGTTTGTGTCATCCTTTTCTTATTGAGATTATATATAAAGAACAAGTTCTCAGAGGCTGTTAATCATTTTGTTATTTGGAAGGGGCAACAACCACCCAAAGGATAATACTTAACCAGCTTCTTCGATTTCGCAAGGTCATTTTTGAAAACCAGATAGATTTGATTTGGCCCTGACTTTTCAGGGTCTCAAAGTTTAGAATTGTATCTTTTTGTGCAATGATAATTATTTTTAACGAAAAAACAGAACAAAACCACAAACAACTCCCTGGTGAACAAAATAGTACGAAGCAGGTCTTTCCCGTAACCTACAGCCAGGTAAGTTTATGCCAGATTTGCTCCAGCGGACCTCTTTGGTGCTTCTTGAACCACCAGGTGCTGAAGAGGGTTTGTAAAATGGCTAGGACTACTCCGATAGTCAAACTTAAAGTGGCGCCTGTGTAGGCATACATTCCCAGTCCGTACCCATAGTAAATAAAGGAACCGGCAATGGATTGCATCACGTAATTGGTGAGGCTCATGCGTCCCAGGGGCGATAGCTGGTCGAGGGCCTTGCGGGCAAAGGTGTGTTCAAACATAAGGACAAAGCCTGCGGTGAGCACCAGCATAAAGGAGAAGTTGGACCATGAGGTGATGACGAGTTGCAGTCGGCTCACTATGGCCGGAAGCAGATCTGTGGCCGGCAAGGCTGCTTTAAGCAGGTACAAGGGGATAAAAGCGAGGGCAGCCACGATGAGCGCTTTTTGCCAAAAGCGCTTGTTTTCGGGCGTGGGATTAAATTTATTGGTACGCCCCAGTAAAAAGCCGAGCAGGAACAAAGCGGCAGTCTGGAAGAAGCGCCCGTTTTCGAGCGACCAATACAAGGCAGCGGTACGGCCGTTGATGAGGTTGCCTTTGGCGGCCTCCCAAAAGTTGCCATGCATGAGGTAGTCGCCAATTTTTGCAAAATAAATATTGGCGCGTGAAGCCGGTTCGGTGTATTCGGGCTGGGTGAGGATGTAAACCAGCTTGCCCCATTCCAGTGGCTGAAGCATCAGAAATATGGCTGCGATGAGCACCACTTTGTTGCTGAGTTTTCTGAAAGGTATCAGTATGATACCTACAGCGGCGTATATGGCGAGGATGTCCCCTTCAAAAAAGACGGAATTGAATATTCCAAATACAAGTAACAGTAACAGTCGCCAGAGAAATCGGCCGCTGAAATCACTGCTGCGCTTCTGCTGGTTGTAAAATTGTATGGCGTAGGTGAGGCCAAACAGCAAGGCGAATATGGCATACGACTTGCCCCCAAAAAGAAAGAACAAAGTGTCCCAGATAATGCTGTCAATGGCTTTCATCCATTGGGGCAGATACTCGGGAAAATGGTACAGGTCAAAGTGTTCAATGTTGTGCAGCAGCATGATGGACAGGATGGCAAAGCCTCTGAGTGCATCTACTACGGTTAAGCGTTGTGTCTCAGCCATTGGGGCGATGTTTTAAAATTTTCGGACGAATTTAGTAAATTTTTTTCTGGAAAGGCCCATGCCCAGCTCTACAAACTCCCATTTACTATTCCTCTTCAGCTTTTCAACATCACGACAATTGTTTTTTTTCGTTTTTTCTGTGATCATCCGTGAATTGAAAATCTTTTAATCCCGATATTTCGGGAAGCGCAGCTAAATCTGTCGACCGATTTCGTTTTATGTTTTTTTTGACTGATTGTTGCGGCAGCAGTCGACTTGGCTGCTTGGGAATAAAGTTTTACTTTTAGGCCTTATTTGTTGAGATAAGTGCTCTGAGCATATTAGGATAGAAACAATAAAGTATGGAGCTTTTCGATATAATTGCTGGTGTATTTCTGCTTTTGCTCTTTTTAAAGGGCTTGAAAAATGGCTTTGTCATTGAACTGGCCTCGTTGGCTGCATTGGTGTTGGGAATTATTGGTGCGGTGATGTTTTCGGACGTAACGGCCCGGTGGCTGTCGGGCTTCATGGAGTCGAAACACCTCTCGGTGGTGGCCTTTGTCATGGTGTTCATAGCCGTGGTGGTTGCGGTGCACATTTTGGCGCATGCCATTGATAAGCTGATGAAAGCCATTGCTATGGGATGGTTTAACAGATTGGCTGGCGCCGTGTTTGGTCTGGTGAAAGCGGCCTTTCTGGTGAGTGCAGTCATTCTTTTGCTGGAATCTTTTGGCCTGGGCCAAAAGATTTTTTCGCCGCAAACCCGCCACGACTCCTGGCTATTTGAGCCCTTGCATAAATTTGCGCCTGCTACCATGGGGCTCTTCCACATCAAACTCGACC